>NZ_JABMCX010000050.1 GCF_013179505.1 Paenarthrobacter sp. CM16
ACGCAGCTTGCTGTTTTTCAAAGAACTCCTCAGGCAGCAGGTGCCCGTAGCTTTCGCGCCAGGATTGGACATGCATGAGCGCCATGGCCTCGGCGTCATCCACCGTGGCGGGGCGAAGCGAGAAATCCACTAGCGCACCCGCGCGATCGCGAAACCGTCCCAGCCCTTGCTGCCCACGGTCTGGATGGCAGTGGCGTCCAAGCGCGGATCCTGGCCCATCATTTCCAGCATTTTCACAATGCCCGGCGCGTTGGCCTCGTCACGGGCCGGCTCAAGGATTGCACCGTCCCAGATCACGTTGTCCACCACGATCACCGTGCCTGGGCGCCCAAGCCGGATGGCCCAGTCCAGGTAATTGGCGTCGTTCTCCTTGTCCGCATCAATGAAGACGAAGTCGAACGATTCCTGGCCCGCCAGCGTGGGAAGGGTATCCAGTGCCGCACCAACGCGGATGTCCACCTTGTGTCCTACACCGGCAGCATCCACATTGGCGCGCGCTACGTCCGCGTGCTTCTGCAGGAATTCGCAGGTGACCACCCGGCCGTCGTCGGGCAGTCCCTGCGCCATCCAAATGGTGCTGAAACCGGCCAAGGTCCCGATTTCCAGGACCCGCCTGGCCCCGGACATCTGCACCAGCATCCGGAGCAGCTTGCCTGCGTTGGGGGCTACTTCAATCGCCGGCATGCCGGCTTCGACGGCCGATGTCAGCGCACGCCGGTGGGCAGGTTCGGGACGCACGACGACGTCGGTCAGGTAACGCTCGACGTCAACCCAACCGGGCTCTGTCACGTGTTCAATCATGGCCCCCAGTCTTGCACTGGTGGCTCCCGCAGGGGAAGGAACTAGTCCCCTGCGGCGATCGCCTCTTCCAACCGCTCCACCTTGCCGGTCAGTTCGCCGCTGTACCCGGGCCGGATGTCAGCCTTGATCACCAGGGAGACCCGGCTGCCGTAGCGGCCCACAGCTTCGGTGGCGCGCTTGACGACGTCGAACACCTCGTCCCATTCGCCTTCGATCGTGGTGAACATGGAGTCGGTCTGGTTGGGCAGTCCGGACTCGCGGACAATCTTGACGGCGGCAGCGACGGCGTCGTGGACCGAAGCGTCGGGGGTGGGTCCGCCGTTGGCGGCGGATGCGGGCTGGCCCGAAGGGGCGACTGAGAAGGCAAGCAACATAAAATCCAGTGTTTCACGTACTGGTTTGTCATATAACGGCCTACTCCCGCGTAACAAGAGGCCTTCGGCGCTCCGTTGCTACCCTGACAAGCATGGAACAGCCCTCTGAACGCAAGCCCCTCAGGGCAGACGCCGCACGCAATGTGGACAAGATCATCACCGCTGCGCGGCAATGCTTCCGGGAACACGGCCCCGAAGTGCCGCTGCAGACCATTGCCGCCACAGCCGGAGTTGGCCCCGCAACGCTGTTCCGCAACTTCTCGGACAAAGAGCAGCTGGTCCTCGCAGCGTTGTCACGCCAACTGCGCCAGCATGTGGACCCAGTCGCCAAGGCCGCGCTCGACGGCATGGATGCAGCCGAAGGACTCATCAACGTCATCGACGCCGTGATGCAGGTTGCCAGCGAAGACGCGAACCTTCTCGACGCCGTCGCCGGCCGCCGCGGACTCCTGATCGGCATCACCCGCGGCATCATCGGCTCCATGGCCACCCTGTTGGAGCGCGGCCAGGGCCAAGGTTCCTTGCGGCGGGATATCACCATTGAGGACATGGTCCGGCTGGTGGCCATGCTGATCGGCGCCGTGGACACCATGGAACCTGGTTCCCAGGCATGGAAGCGTCCTGTGGCCTTGATCGAGGATGCCATCCGGACCGAGCGCCCGTCCCGGCCCCTTCCCGAGCAGTCCGGCATCCCCGGTGTGACGCTGACCGAGGCTCCCTAGCCGCGTCTCTCCCCGCCTGCATGGTGACTCCTGCCCATCGCGACGAAGGCTTTGCGGGCCGTAGGCTCAGGCGTATGAATATTCCCTTGAGCTCATACTCATCCAGTGGTTCCGAGTCTGCTGCTGCGGCCGGCTTGGTCATGCTGCTGATGGTCATCTACTTTGCCGTGGTCTTTGCGATCGTCGGCGTGCTCTACATGGGAATATTCACCAAAGCCGGCCGTCCGGCATGGGCCGCCTTTGTCCCGATCTACAACAGCATCAAGGTCATGGAGATCGCCGGGCGCCCGTGGTACTGGCTCCTGTTGTCCTTCATCCCGTTCGCGGGAATCTACTTCAGCATCGTGGCACTTCACGATCTCTCCAAGTCCTTCGGCAAGGACGCCGGTTACACCGTGGGATTGGTCCTGCTGCCCGTGGTGTTCGTGCCCATGCTGTCCTATGGCTCGGCACCCTACTTGGGACCGGCTGCCGGACGGCAGTTCGTGCCCTACCCGCAGGGGTACCCGCAGGGGTATGCGCCCGCGTATCCGCAGGGCTATGGAGAGCAGCCCCCGGCGCAGCAACCCCCGGCGCAGCAGTTCCCCGGACAGCCATTCCCCGGACAGCAGCCGCCATCCCAAAACCCCAATGGCCAGCAGTACCGCTAACCCGGCAGCAGCCTAGCCCCAGCCGAGCAGCCTAGCCCCAGCCGAGCAGCCTGAGGAGGGCGGCCGCGGCAGCGCCTGAAATCACCACCACCAGAAACGGTGCCCGGAGCCACAGCGCGACGGCGGCGGCCGCCAAGGCGCCGATGCGGGCATCAAGGACAATGCCTTGGCCCGAAGCAACGGCGTTCACCACCGTGAGGGAGGCCAACAACCCGATGGTCATGGTGCCGGCCACATGCATGATGCGAGGACTCTCCAGCAGCTTGGCCGGCACAAAGTAGCCCACCAATTTGGTGAGGTATGCCAACACACAGGCAATCAGGATCCACAGCCAAAGGCTCATTTGCTCTCCCCCTGCCCGTGCCGGTGCTTCTCGGCATAGGGATCCAGGTCCGGTTCCAGCCCTTCATCCAGGCGGGCGTGGCTGAACCAGCCGATAACGCCCGCCACTACCGCGGCCACCAGGATGGGAACGCCCGAGGGAACGAAGGGCACGGCCAAAATGGTTGCCAGAGCACACGCAGCGGCGATGGCCCAGGGTTCGCGGCCCTTCAACCGCGGCCACAGCAAGGCCAGGAAGGCGGCCACGGCAGCCCCGTCCAAACCCCACTGCTTGGGATCGCCCATGGCGTCACCGGCCAACGCTCCGATGGCGGTGAAGATATTCCAAAGAATGAATATACCGATTCCGGCAGTCCAGAAACCACGGCGTTGCTCGTCGGGATCAGACTGGCCGGACGCCGTCGCAGTTGATTCGTCGATGGTGACGTGCGCGGAAACGTAACGCTTCCACCCTCCGGGACGGAGCATGGCGTTGATTTGCATGCCGTAGATGCCGTTGCGGAGACCCAGAAGGGCACTGGCCGTCATGGCCGCCACGCCGGAACCGCCACCTGCCACCACACCAATGAAGGCAAACTGCGAGCCGCCGCTGAACAGCAACAGGCTCAACACCATGGTCTGCCAAAAGTCGAACCCCGAAGCTACGGACAGCGCTCCGAAAGACACGCCATAGAGTCCCGTGGCAATACTCAAGGACACTGCCACTTTGAAGGCAGGTGACTCCCTCAGCCTGACGGGGGTGGCCCTGTTGCTCATTTCCGCAGGCTCCAAGACCACAAGATCAGGGGAATCTGCAGCGGCAAGCGGACCGTGTGGATGCGTCGTTCGGCCGGCGTGCCTTGGGGGCCGTAGGCGCGACGAAGCGCATCAATATGCCCGGCAAGGAATGCAGTGAACATCGCCGTGGTGGCGTCCGCGGCAACCTTCCGCGTGGCAGGGATCAGGAGCCCGACGGCGGCCGCGGCCTCGATCAGGCCGGAGGACGCAACCCATTCCTCGCGGGACATCACTGCCAGGGGTCCATTGGGGCGGCTTTCCGGCTCGTCATTGCGGCACAGGTAGTCCGGAACCACGGGGTAATAGAACTTAGGCGTGCGGAAGTGCTTCGCAGCGCTGGCCATGAGCAGTGCACTCAAAGCTACTGCGGACGTGGTTCGGGTTGCTTGTGCTGACCAGCGAAATGACATGAGACCACTCAATCACAAGCCAGGTGGCACCCAAAGTCAGCTTGACACCATCAACTGCTTCAGTACCTGCGCCGGTTTGTTGGTGGTGATCTCATGGATGCCGAGGCCTTGGCACAGGGCCACATCCTTCTCCGAATCTACAGTCCACACACGGAATATACGGCCGGCCTCCAACCACCGCTGAACGTTCCGTGCGTGCTCCCGCACATAATCAATACCGGGACCGGCAATCACTGCTTCGCCGTCGTCCAGGACCCGTTCAGCCTCCAGCTGCGTGGCGCGCATGACGTTGGCAACTGCACCGCCGGTCAGGAAACCCAGCCCGAGTTCCTCACGGAGCTCCTTCACCGTAAAGTCGTCCACCAGCTGGCACACGTGCTCTTTGGGCACGCTCTGCAGCAGGCGTTGGACGGAATCGGTATCAAAGCTCATAAAGGAGATCCGGATGTTGTCCACACGGGATTCCTCCGGCGTCCAGCCTTCTTCTTCCAACAAGGCCAACACCGTATCCTCCAGCTTGAGCCGGTAAGGACTGGGATGCTTGAGCTCGATCGCCAAACCGATCTCCCGTCCGGCCCCACGCAGGATGTCCAGCAATTCCGGCAGGGTCAGGAACTGATCCGCCACTCCCCCATAGGCGTCGGGAATTCGCGCGCCCTTCCAGGACGAGAAATCCAAAGCCCGGAGTTCCTCCAAGGTGTGCTCGGCCACCGGGCCCGTCCCCGTGGACGTACGGTCCAGGTTGGCGTCATGCAGCAACACCACATGTTGGTCCCGGGTCAGGTGGACATCGCACTCCACACCGTCGGCGCCATCTGCAATGGCCTGCAGATAAGCAGCCCTGGTGTGCTCGGCGTAGGCTGCACTCGCACCGCGATGGGCGTAGACCTTGGGGCGGCCTGGGGCGTAGTCGTCGCTAGTCATGCAGACACGGTAGCCCACGTCCATGCATCTACGGCGCTACGCTGGGCTCATGCAGGTGAACTCTGAACAAATCCCAACTGAAGACGCCACCAACCCCAATCCGCTGCCCCAACAGCCGGGTTCCCCAGATTCCCGAAGCGCAGGTTCCGCACGTGCAGGTTCCCCGCGCGCACGGCGGTCCGCCGTCGTCGGGCTCTCATCAGGTGACATGGAAAAAGCCGCCGCGCTGCTTCGCATGAAACGGTTGGCCTTGGCACTGCTGATCGCCATGGCGGTGATCTTCACCGTGGCGTTCGCGTTCCAGAAGCAGTATCCGTGGCTGGAATATGTTCGGGCGGCGGCCGAGGGCGGCATGGTGGGTGCCCTGGCCGACTGGTTCGCTGTCACTGCGCTGTTCAAGTACCCCATGGGCCTGAAGATCCCCCACACGGCCATCATTCCGCGCCGGAAGGACCAGATCGGCGAATCACTCAGCGACTTCGTGGAAAGCAACTTCCTCTCCCAGGAAGTGGTACAGGACAAGCTGTCCAGCATCGACATTGCCCGAAAGGCGGGCACCTGGTTGTCCGCGCCAGGGGGAGCGGAACGGGTGGCCAAGGAAGGTGGCGCGATCATCCGTGGCGCGTTCACCGTCCTGAACGACGACGACGTGCAGGCTGTCATCGAGGGCATGGTCCGCAAGCATTTGCTGACCCCGCCATGGGGACCACCCGTGGGCCGGATGGCCGAACGGATATTCGCCGACGGGCACCACCACACGCTGGTTGACCTGTTGGTTGATCGTGCCGCCGACTGGGTGGAGGCCAACCATGCAACGGTGAACAGGCTCGTCTCGGACCGTTCCCCCTTGTGGGTGCCGACGTTCGTGGACGGCCTGGTGGGCGACAGGGTTTATGTGGAGCTCTCCAAATTTGTCCGCGCAGTTCAGGCGGACCAGAACCACCAGGTGCGCCAGTCGATCGATGCTTATTTGAAGGACCTGGCCCAGGACCTGCAGCATGATCCCGCCATGATCGAGCGAGCGGAATCCATCAAAGCCCAGATCCTGGGCGACCCCGAGGTCCGCGAACTGGCGTCCCGCACCTGGGGAACCGTGAAGACAGCGCTGCTCAACGCCGTCGACGATCCCGACAGCGAACTGAGCCAGCGCTTCAAGTCCGCCGTCCGTGACTTCGGTACACGGCTGGTCAACGACGACGAACTGGCCGGCAAGGTCAACGCCTGGATCGGAGACGCGGCCGGGTATCTGGTGAATACCTACCGCTCCGACATCGCAGGCGTCATTTCTGACACCGTGGCGCGTTGGGATGCCCAAGAGACGTCCCAGAAGATCGAACTGCAGGTGGGCAAGGACCTGCAATACATCCGCATCAACGGCACAGTGGTGGGCGCCTTGGCCGGGCTGGCGATCTTCACGGTGGCGCACCTGCTGTTCGGTTAAGGGACAACCGGGAGGCCAGGCATAACTTCGTCTCTGGAGCTATCCCGTGGGCCTTGGTACCTTCAACGCATGCCCATCAAACTTGAGAACGTTGGTATTGCGGTCCGGAATCTCGAAGAGACCATCGCCTTTTTCACGGATCTCGGCCTCACCGTGCTCGGCCGGGACACTGTCAGCGGCGAATGGGCGGATACCGCCGTAGGGCTGGACGGCAACCACGCAAAGATTGCGGTGCTCCAAACTCCAGATGGCAATGGCCAGCTGGAACTCTTCGAGTACATCCACCCTGATGCGATCGAGACCAACCCCACGCTCCCCAACGAGATCGGCATGCACCGGGTGGCTTTCTCGGTGGACGACATTGATCAAGCCTTGGAGATCGCGGCCAAGCACGGATGCTACCCATTGCGTGGTGTGGCGAACTACCAGGGCGTTTACAAGCTCACCTACCTCCGCGGGCCCAGCGGGATCCTGGTCATGCTGGCGCAGAAACTCCAGGGCTGAGGCGCTTCCATGCTGAAGCACGTCGCTGAGGGCGTTCTGGTTCACGAGAGCGAATTCATCCAGAGCAATTGCACGGTGGTGCAGGGCCGGGATGGTGTCCTGCTGATCGACCCCGGTATTACAGTCAACGAAATGGCCACCATCGCGGACGACCTCCGCGAGTTGGGCCAGCCTGTCGTGGCCGGTTTCTCCACGCACCCCGATTGGGACCATGTGCTCTGGCACCCTGACTTCGGCAACCCGCCCCGCTACGGCACGGCGCGCTGCGCGGCCTCCATCCAGACGGTCCTGGCCGCTGCCGACTGGAAGGAACAGGTAGCAGAAGGGCTGCCTCCGGAGCATGCCGATGAGATCCCGATGGCGTTGCTCGGCCTCATTTCCGGACTGCCTGCCGGTACTGTGCAGATCCCGTGGGACGGACCCACCGTCCGCATCCTGGAGCATCAGGCCCACGCCCCTGGCCACGCGGCCCTCTTGATCGAAGGGTCCGGTGTCCTGGTAGCCGGCGACATGCTGTCCGACACCCTGATGCCGTTCCTCAACCTCGAGGCAGCGGATCCGCTCACTGACTATCTTGAAGCGCTGCGGCTCTTCGATTCCGTGGCCGACGATGTTGTTGCCGTCGTCCCGGGCCACGGTTCAGTGGGCCTGGCTGGGCAGTTGCGGGAACGCATCGCTCTGGATCGCGCCTACGTTCAGGCGCTGCAAGATGACCGTGAGGCCGAGGACCCGAGGGTTGGCCCGTCCGCTCCGTTGGAGTGGCTGGCCGACGTCCATGGGTGGCAGGTGCAGCGTCTGGCCGAAAAACGGCGGGGCTGAGTTCAGTGCCGGATCCGACGCCCAGCCCTTGCAGCAAAATCATCCAGCGCTCCTTGAGAATGATGTTGCCCTGTTTTCTCAGCCGAGCAAGTGCACCATCTGCCCTGGCCTTGCTTGGCCGAGCAAGTCCAGGTCTTCGTCACGCACCAGTGCAATCACCGGGGATTTGGCCGTTGCCGGACGGTCAGCCAACGCAATGACGGGAAGGCCCGACGGCGGCAACACCACTGAGCCCAAGGCCAACGGTTGTGGCTCGGCTGCTTGGGCTTTGGCAGCTGGGGCCGTTTGGCCCACCTCAAGCGGCCGACCAAGAAGCCGTGCACCCACACGGTCCGATTCCTGCGAGAGGGTCCACGGTTCCGTGGTCAACCGAAGCCACGTTCCGGCGTCGACATCCTGGGCCTTGGGGTCTTTCGGCACGCGTGAAATCCTGGCAACAACCGGTCGTTCCGGGTCCAGTGCCCGCCGGGCAGGGTGGATGACGCCAGGTTGCCTGACGGCAGAGTGGTGCACGGCAGAGCCGTTGCCCACAGGATTGTTGCCCACAGGATTGTTGCCTGCAGGGAGAGCCTGACCGTACGGCTTTCCGAACGTCACGGCCGCGCCGGCAGACAGCACCTCACCGGATTCCTGCACACCGCCTTGAAGCGCCACGTAATATCGGATCCCGAACAATGCCGGGCCGAAGGCCAACACTGCTCCAGGAGCTACCCTGACGGCCGTATTCAGCGGAAACTCTGAACCGTTGAGCGTCACCACGCCCTCGGCGCCGGTGACTGCCACCGCGGATCCGGTCACGAACCTCAGCTTGAGTCCGCCTACAAGCACCTCGAGCCCGGCTGCATGCTTCGGATTTCCCAGCAAGGCGTTCGCCAACTGCAGGGACGTCCGGTCCAGTGCGTGATCGGGTGCAAGGGCAAGGGTCAACATTCCGGGAGCCGCCACCACTGCGCCCATCGGCAAAACCCTCCTCAAGATTCAGCAGGACATGGGCTACCCAAAATCTGTCCTACGCAAACGCCTCAATCTGCACGCCGGCCTGCTCCAGCCCTTCCCGGACCGCAGCGGCCATGTCGACCGCTCCCGGAGTATCGCCGTGGATGCAGAGGGAATCAGCCACGACGGGGACAACAGTTCCGTCGATGGCCAGGGTTTCCTTGCGCGTTGCCAGCCGGACGGCCTGGGCCACGACGGCGGCCGGGTCATGCAGCACTGCACCGTCCTGGGTACGGGGAACCAGTGTGCCATCCGGAAGGTAGGCGCGGTCAACGAATGCTTCGCGGAATACCGGGTGCCCGGATTCCTCTGCGAGCTTCAGCCACTCAGAGCCCGGCAATCCCAGCACAGGCAGGCCGGGATCGTAGGCGTGGACCGCGGCGACCACGGCCTCGGCCTGCTCGGCATCATTGACGATCCGGTTGTAGAGCGCACCATGCGGCTTCACGTAATCCACCGATGCACCCACTGCGTGGGCCATACCGTCCAGGGCGCCGAGCTGGTACAAAACGTCGCCGAAGAGTTCGTCGAAGGTCATATCCAGTGAACGTCGTCCAAAGCCCGCCAGGTCCCGGTAGCCCACATGGGCTCCTACACGGACGTCCAATTCAAAAGCGGCGCGGCAGCTGTCCAACATGGTCAGAGGATCTCCGGCATGGAATCCACAGGCCACGTTGGCGCTGCTGACGATGCGGAACATTGAGGCGTCGTCTCCCATGGTCCAGGAGCCGAAAGATTCTCCGAGGTCAGCGTTCAGGTCCACTGTTACCGCCTTCCAGCGTGAGGGTTTCCGGTGCCGCTTCAGCCGCGACAGAGTTTTTGGTGGCAGTGGGGAGCAGTTCGCCCGGGATGGTGTCCGGCAGCGGCCCGAAAGCTTCCTTGGCAGTGGAGACCACAGCGCGGCCCATCATGAGGTTGCCCGCACCACCCACCACTGCACCCACGCCGAACGGCAGGGCACGGCCGAGGAAGGCGGTTCCTTGGCGCTTCACGAGGTTCTTGAGGAAGGCCCGTTGGATGGAGTCACGGATGACCCCGAAGCCACTGCCAGGAATCTTCTTGGTGAGGGTCTTGCCCCATGCGTTGGTCACGCCCTTGCTGCGACCGAGCGACTGGCCGCTCAAAGCTCCGAGCATGGACGTGCCTTCCTCCCCCAACATGATGGCCATGACCATGGTTTGCGCACGCACGGGATCCGTCAGCCGGATGCCGTGGAGCTCGGCCAGGGACGACGCATACAACGCCGTTGTCTCCAGGAAACCCACAGTGGCAAGCGCTGAGAGTCCAAGGCTGGCTGCGGTTCCAATGCCAGGCACGACGGCGGTGGCACCTACCGCTGCACCGCCACCGGAGATGGCAAGCAAGTAGTGACGCTCAAGTTTCGCGGCCAGCTGTGCAGGGTTGTCGTTGGGGTACCTGCGCTGCAGCCTACGCAGGTTGGCCAGGACCAGGGGCCGCTGGACTTCGACTGCTTTCAGCAGGACATTGTGGACGCCGGGCTTGGTGTTGCCTTGCTCATCGAAGACGGCGTTATGGGCTGTCTCTTGGGCGATTTTCACCGCCGGGTTGGGTCGCTTGGGCATCTTCACCTCTCCTTGGCAGCTGGTTCGTGGTACGGGAACTGCTGGATTCAGCCTATGCCACACCCCTGACCTGCAAAGCCCCAGTGGGGGCCTATGTGGATACTATTCCGCGTACAGCGGACGTGGTACCGGCCATAGTGCGGCGTAGACTGGGGGCACTCACGGAAGCAGTCCAAGCAAGGACAGGGAGTATCCGCCATGAACACTTCGGACAAGCACGACGACGCTACCCGGCGCCACACCGACGCCCCCGCGGAAGGCCAACCGGAAGGCTGGGTTCCGCAAGATACCGGCCGCCATAGCCAGGACCCTGCGGAAGGTGCGGACACCGACGACGCCGATGCGCCGTCGTCGGACGCTTCATAACCGCAGGTCCCTGCCGTACGCGCCCTCGGCCGGCGCGTCGTCCGCAGTATCAACGCGCAGGTCCGGGCTGGTGAAATGGCCGCGTTGAGAGCGCTGCGCCCTTTTGCGCACCGGGAATTCCGGGTACTGATCGCTGCGCTGTCCATTTCCATTTTTGGATCCGGAATGTGGGCAGTGGCCATGGTCTACGAGGTCATCCACCTCGGCGGCGGTCCCTTGGAATTGTCGCTGGTGGCTACCGCTGCCAGCGTGGGCCTGGTGGGGTTCGTGCTGGCCGGAGGCATCGCGGCCGACAGGCTCCCGCAACGGCTCCTGATCATCGCGGTTGAAGGTGCCAACCTGGCAGTCATTGCCACCATCACGGCACTGGCCATGACGGACGTCCTTCAGCTATGGCATCTGGCCCTGGGCGCGTTCGTCCTGGGTGTGGGGCAGGCGTTCTTCTTCCCTGCATATTCCGCGATCCTGCCACGCATCCTGCCTGCGGATGACCTCCTTGCCGCCAACGGCCTGGAGGGCACGGTGCGGCCGGTCCTGCAACAGGCAGCGGGCCCGGCACTTGCCGGAATCCTGGTGGCAACATTGTCGCCGGCACATGCGGTTGCGGGGGTTGCGGTGTGCCATTTGCTGGCGTTTGGCATAGTGAATTTCCTGGGCCGGGAAGCCTTGGGCGTGGGCTCTGTTGGCGCGGATGGCGCAATTGGCGTGGATGGCACAGTTGGCGCGGATGGGCCTGCCGGTACACCCTCGAAATCGTCCCTGTTCAAGGATCTTGCTGAGGGATTCAGCTACACCGTCCGCACTCCGTGGCTGCTATGGACCTTGGTGTGGGCCTGCCTGTCCGTGCTGTTCCTCATTGGACCCATCGAGTCCTGCTTCCCTTCGTGGTCCAGGACCAGTTGGGCGGCGACTCCAGGATGTTCGGTTTCCTGCTCGCCATCATGGGAGTCGGTAGCGCCGTCGCCGCCTTGGCAACCGCCTCCCTGCGCCTCCCCCGCCGCTACCTGACCGTCATGGTTCTGACGTGGGGCCTGGGAAGCCTGCCTGTAGCCGCGATTGGTTTCATGGACAGTTTTTGGATGCTCGCGGCCGCCATGCTCATCTTTGGAGTTACCGAGGGAATCGGAACCGTCATTTGGGGCACCCTGCTGCAACGGCGCGTTCCACGGCACTTGCTCGGCAGGATCTCCAGCCTGGACTTCTTTGTTTCCCTGGCCTTGATGCCCGTTTCCATGGCCTTGGCAGGCCCGCTCGCCGAGGTTGTTCCCCTCTGGCTGATCTTCTTCGTTGGTGGTGTGGTGTGCCCCGCCATGGCGTTCGTGGCTCTCTTCGCAGCGCGAATGGCGACCGATGAGATCAACAATCCCTTGACCTCGGACACCCCGGGTCCTGAGGCTGCAGACAGCCAGCCGGACGCTGTGTAGCGTGGGCATCACCACGAAAGGACACATCATGGCCGCAGGAACCAAGGACGATCCCTGGCAGCTCACCACTCCGCCGGGATCTTCGGACTACACCATGTACAGGGACGATACTGCGGATCCCCCCGCCATTGTCTGCCAGGTTGGATCCACCAAGCTGCTGTACCAGCTCCGTGCGATCGATGACCTCCATGCATGGCTTCTGGAACAAGGCGACTGGGTACCGCTGGGAGCTGCTGACGAAGGCAAGGACGCCGCCGCTGGAACTGTGGAAGCCTGGGGCCGCAGCGAGGACAACCCCGTGGGTGGTTGGTACGGGCTGCGCAAGGGCTACCGGGGCCGGTTCGGAATGTACATGCCACCGCTGCTCGAGGCCCTCGGCTTGGCGGAGCTGACGCACGAGAAGCGGAACAACAGCATGCGGGGCATCGCACAGTAGGTTTCGGCCATGCTAGGGGACATCCGTGGACCTTCCGTTCGGTGCGTACGCTTGGGAAGCGAAAATGTTCAGGCCCAGGACCCGGGACAGATAGGCGGTGGCCTGTTGGCCGCGGACACTGTTTCCCGCCGGATCAAGCCGCGGCGAGAAAGTGCCGATTCCTGCTTTCCCGGGCGAGACCGTGAGCAGCCCGCCGGACACCCCGGACTTACCCGGAAGCCCGATCTCGAAGAGCCATTCCCCTGACCGTTCGTACAGCCCGTTGGCGGCCAGGATCGCCAGGGTATCCCGGGACACGTCAGCTGAGACCACCCGTTTGCCGGTCACGGGGTTGACGCCGCCATCAGCTAATGTGGCACCCATGATGGCAAGATCACGGGCGCTGACCCGGAGTGAGCACTGCTTGGTATAGACATCGACGACGGCCAGCGGATCACGCCCGATCCTGCCGTAACTTTCCAGAAGACGCGCGATGGCCCGGTTGCGGGTGTTGGTGGCCGCTTCGGACTGGTAGACCTCTTCATCCAGCACCAGGTCACGGCCTGCAAAGGCAGAGAGCCCGGAGTGGATGGCATCCCACTGTTCATCCGGGGTGATGCCGGGCATCAATGCTGTGGTGGCCAGAGCACCGGCGTTGACCATGGGATTCATGGGGTGGCCATCATTGAGCTCAAGGGCTATCACCGAGTTGAAGGCCAATCCGGTGTTGTTCACCCCCACCAGGTCAGCCACAGCCGCATGACCGAATTCCTCGCAGACCAGGGCGTAGACAAAAGCTTTGGAAATGGACTGGATGGAGAATTCCACGTCCGCATCGCCAACCGCGTGTACTCCGCCGTCGACTTCCACCACGCAGACGCCGAACAGCTCAGGATTGGCCTGCGCCAGGACGGGAATGTAGTCCGCCACCGCACCGTCCTTGCACCCGCGGTTCCGCTCGTGGGCGGCAATTACCAGGGAATCGACTTGCTCCCAGCCGGGCAATGTTCCTGTTGATGCCGTCTGCTCAACACCCTCAGTATTTGAATCCAACACAGCTACCCCCAAAGATCCGCTTGAAATCCACTTCCGGAGGAACCCTGTTACTTGCCGGCAGCCAGCGTGCCGATCTGGTCTCCGCCCTGACCGAAAACCGCAAGCTTTCCGTCTTCCTGGATCTTGGCCGTGGCAGCGTTCGAAAGCCACGTGTCAACGCCTTCACAGGCCATGCGGGTGGAGGAGAAACCTCCGAACGAAATGGTTTTGCCGTCCTCTTTCCAGGAGCCGACAAGCCTGTTGCAGCCATCAGTCCCCGTGGCAGCGCCATCTGACTTCAGCTCGAGGGAGGGCTGCTTGGTGTCGCTGGTGTCACCCCACACACCAACAAATGGGCTTGAACCGCTTCCCGCACAGCCTGCCAAAAATGCGGCGGCAACCAATGCCAGGGAAACAGCGCGGAAAATGCGGGTCTGGGTCTGCGCCATGCGGTCAGTCTAGGTTTACACCTCTGGAATTCACCACGTTTTGGAGGAATTGCTTGTAAACGCCTGATGGCGTTCACCGTTCAGAAATGCCGGATCATGCGGCCGGTCGCGACTCAGACGACCGACCGCACTAGCCCGGTTTACGCAGCGACGGCGCCCCGGGCGGGCCCCAGAACCCACCACACCCATCGCTGCTAACTCCGTCGGTGAACCGCAACGCAGCCGAAAAGGGCAACGGCGCAGTCCGCGGTTCAACGACATGGGCACTCAATATGTGCCTTGACCTGCGAAAACGTGACGCAGTGTTTGAAGAAATGTTTTATCGTCAGCATGCTGATAATAAAACGTCCTGGAATCGCATCACATATTCTCCGTTCCGCCCACATACCAGTTGACGGAAGAACAGCCAGAAGATGCGCCAGGAGCATGATTGTGAAGTCACCAAATGGATTGGCCATGACGGCCGCCCTTGCGTTTCCCGACGCACCGAACGTCCACCTCCTGTTGATGGCGGGGTTGATTTTCCTGACGGGCCTGGCCGGCGTGGGCACAGTGGTACTTCTCCTGTTGTTGGCGCCGATCGCCGCCTTGCTGATTGCCCGGCCGCGTTCCACGAAGCCCGCCGAAGATACCGCCACCCCCGGCGCCGTTCCGCTGCAACGGGACAGGCCCGACGGCGAAGCGACGCGCCTGCCGCTCACAGGCAACCGGAGTGACGAAGCTGCTTAGCGGCAAACCCTTCCCCCGCGTGCCGCATAGCTAAGTATGCTTACTATGGCGTCAGGAAGTACCTCTCCACTACTGACGAGGAGCACCGGCATGACCCAGCAAACAGTTTCGGACCTGATGGTGGACCGCCTCCAAGCCTGGGGCGTAAACCGGGTCTTCGGCTACAGCGGTGACGGCATCAACGGTTTCATGGGTGCGCTCCGCAGGTCCCGGGACAAGGTCGAATTTGTGCAGGCCCGGCATGAAGAAGCAGCCGCCTTCATGGCCGTGGGTCATGGCAAGTACACCGGTGGCGTGGGAGTAGTGACATCCACGCAAGGTCCCGGCGCCGTCCACCTGCTCAACGGCCTTTACGACGCAAAGATGGACAGCGTTCCGGTGGTAGCGATCATCGGGCAGCAGAGCACTACGGTTCTGGGCTCGGCCTACATGCAGGAAATCGACCTTTTGACTCTTTTCAAGGACGTCGCGGCCCAGTTCGCGCAACTGGCCAGTTCACCCGAGCAGGTCCCCATGCTGCTGGACCGGGCCTTCCGCACCGCCTTGGAAACCAAGTCCCCGTGCGTGGTAATCGTCCCCCATGACATCCAGACGGCCGAAGTTCCCGAGCTCGGGCATGAGCACGGAATTGTGGTGACCGCGCCTGTATGGCATCCAGCCCAGGTCACTCCCCTCGAGGAGCAGCTCGAGACAGCCGCGGACATCATCACCCAGGGCGAACGCATCGCCCTGTTCGTGGGCCAAGGTGCACGCGGCGCCCAAAAGGAAGTGGTGGAGCTCGCCGAGCAACTGGACGCGGGCATCACCACCAGCCTGCTGGGAAAGCCCTACGTGGATGAAACCCTCCCCTTCGCCACCGGCACCATGGGCCATCTGGGCACCACCGCCAGCGCCTACCTGCTGGAAAACTGCGACACCCTGGTCATCATCGGCTCCAACGATCCCTGGACCGAGTTCTACCCCAAGCCCGGCACCGCGAAGGCCGTGCAAATCGACATCGACGGCCGCAAAATCGCCAACCGATACCCGGTTGAGGTGGGCCTGGTGGGCGATGCCGCCGGGACACTCGCGGCCCTGGGCAAACGCTTGAAGGACAAAACCCAGCCCTCTCGCACTGCTTGGCGGGAGGCCGTGGAGTGCCAGGTCAGCGCGTGGCATCAGTTGTCCGAAGACCGGGCGGCTATCCCCGCCGATCCGGTCAATCCGGAACTGGTGATCCGCGAGCTCAACGGCCGGCTCCCCGGCAACGCACAACTAAGCATCGACGTCGGCAGTTGCGTTTACTGGTACGCGCGCCAGTTGATCCTTCCAACCGGAGTCCCGGCCCACCTGAGCGGGACGCTCGCCAGCATGGGATGCGCCATCCCCTACGGGTTGGCGGCGAAACTGGCGCACCCCGACCGCCCGTTGGTGGCCTTGGCTGGAGATGGCGGCATGCAGATGCTGGGGGTGGCTGAGTTGATAACGGTGGCACACCGATGGCGGGCCTGGGCCGATCCCAGGTTTGTGGTCTGCGTCTTCAATAACCGCGACCTCGCTGAAGTCTCGTGGGAACAGCGGGAGACCGAGGCTGAGCCCAGGTTCCCGGCCAGCCAGGAAATTCCCGATTTCCCCTACGCGGCATACGCGGAGCTGTTGGGCTTGGCGGGAATCAGGGTGGAGGATCCTGCCAAGCTGGGCGACGCCTGGGACTACGCCCTTGGCATGGATCGTCCAGCTGTCATTGAAGTGCTGACAGATCCGGGCATCCCGCTGCTGCCACCCTTCCCGGCCGGAGCAGAAAAACTTGACGGCATGCGGTCTGCGCTCGCCCAGGAAGGCCCGGCCGGCGAGCACGCACGGAAGCTGTTGGATGCCTACGCAGAGGGAGAGGAAAGGCTGCGGGCTGAGGCCGGGAAGTAGCAGGCGCTACCGGAGCCCGGCCGAGTGCGCCAAGGCAATGGCCTCGGCCCTGGAACGGACATCGAGCTTCCTGAAGAGATTCCTGATATGGAACTTCACCGTGTTTTCACTGATGTGCAGAGCACCGGCGATGCTTCGGTTCCGCTGCCCCGCGGTCAGCAATTGCAGGACTTCCAACTCACGGGGTGCCAGATCCCAGACCGCAACATCCCCACCCGGGGCCGGCGGCGGATCCAGCGGCAGCACTACGGAAATGTCCGCACCCCACCCCTGCATCACCTCCAGGGACATCCGCCCGTCAACGGCCTGCACCCGCTGCTGCAACCGGGCGATACTGGGCGAATCCTGCGAGAGCGCGCCCAAACCGTCGTCGCGCACGTTGATCAGCAGGTTCTCCCCGTCGCAGTCCCACTGGGCACGCACGCGGTGGACGTCGGGCTGCTCCGCGATGGCCAACACCAACCCCCGGACAACGGCACGGGCAGCGTGGGCAACTTCGCCGGGGAGCGCACGGCCATTGGCGGGCGGCTCAATGAACTGGATGTCGATGTTGCTGAAATGCATCAACGGCCGAAGATCCTCGCGAAGCCGCTCGAACGCCGTCGCCACCGGCTCCTCTACCAGGTCACTGGTCCGGTCACTAAGCGTCCGCAGGCCCACCAAGGCCTTGACGGCGAGGTCGGTCACGGAGGCGCGCGCCGCGGCGTCGTCCATGGAGGTTGACCGCAAGGCTGCCAGCAGCGTTTCGAGGGTGGTGGAGTGCTGGTCGATCAACTCGGCCGTCACACGGATCCGCTCAGCAGATGCGGCCCGCGATTCCAGAAGGTACGACGGCGGCGCGTCGGTTACTTTCTCCTGGATGCGTCGGGCGGTTAATCGCCAAAGATAGTTGAGAACACGGAGAGCCTCCTCTTCGCTTCCCTGCACCTGCACCTGCCCCTGCCCCTGCCCCTGCACCAGGGCGTCGTCCGTCGGTGAAATGTCGGTCAGTGTCGGGTCGGTGAGGACCAGCAGTGCCTTGCTGGGTGCATAGCCCAGGGCAAGGACCTCCCGCTGCTCGCCGGCGATGACCGCAGAGGTTCGCCACGGCTCCTCACCCGGCATCGCCGACCTCAGCCGGTCCAGTTCGGCAATGGACACCCGGCTGACCACGCCTTCATCGCCGGCCTTCTTCTGGGGCCGCCCGGTGCAGTCCTCGGTGAAAATCACCAGGGCGCTGCTGGAGAGGAACGGGAGCGTGGCATCGCGGAGGGATTCGGCAATGCGGTTCAGGGGCGCGGCAGCGAGGTCGCTGATGGAGTGGAGGAGAGCCCAGTTCTGCATTCGGCCAGCATAAGTGACATTCAGGAGCAGGAACTACCCAAAGGGGTGGGGAAAGCCATCCCAAATCAGCGTTCCGCCCACCCACCCGCTGCACCAAGCTGGAAGGGAAGCAAAGCGAACCCAGCCACGGCAACTGAAGGAGAGAGAGTGGACGCAGTCGTAGAAAAGCCGTCCCTGAGCAAAGCACCAGCGCAGACAACCCTGAACCTGTCCCTGATCCAGGACGAGATCGTGAGCACCACCAACGCGATCGATGTCCACCAGTTGGCAGCCCTCGCGGGCAGGATCCGGGCGGCGGAACGCGTCTTCCTTGCCGGCGCGGGCCGCAGCGGGCTGGTGCTCCGCATGGCTGCCATGCGGCTCATGCACCTCGGCCTGACAGTCCATGTCGCCGGGGATACCACTACGCCGGCCATCGCTCCGGGCGACCTCCTGCTGGTGGCATCCGGCTCAGGAACCACCTCCGGCGTGGTCAAGGCGGCGGAAACGGCCATCGCCGCGGGGGCGGACGTCGCCGCGGTGACCACCAATACGGAATCGCCCCTGGCCGGACTCGCCGATGTCCTGGTGATCATTCCCGCCGCGCAGAAGACCGATCACGGCTCCAACCTCTCGCGCCAGTACTCCGGCAGCTTGTTCGAGCAATCCCTCCTCCTTGCAACCGAGGCCGTATTCCAAACCCTGTGGGAGAACACGGATGAGCCTGCCGAGGAGCTCTGGCTGCGGCACGCCAACCTCGAGTAGCACCCAAACCTGCACCACCCCTCCCAGCAACACCATCCACAAGAAAGAAGAACCCATGAAACTTCAAGTAGCGCTGGATCTCCTCACCGTAGAGGACGCCCTTGACCTGGCCGGCAAGGTGGCCGAGCACGTGGACATCATCGAACTCGGCACGCCGCTGATCAAGGCTGCAGGCCTCACAGCCGTGACCGCCATCAAGGATGCTCACCCCACCAAGATCGTCTTCGCCGACATGAAGACCATGGACGCCGGCGAGCTCGAGGCCGACATCGCATTCAAGGCTGGAGCGGACTTGGTTTCGGTCCTGGGCACCGCCGATGATTCCACCATTGCCGGGGCAGTCAAGGCAGCCAAAGCCCATAACAAGGGCATTGTTGTGGACCTGATCGGTGTGGCGGACAAGGTTTCGCGCGCCAAGGAAGCCCGCGCGCTGGGCGCCAAGTTCGTCGAGTTCCACGCGGGCCTGGATGAGCAGGCCCAGCCTGGCTACAACCTGCGCACCCTGCTCAATGCAGGCGAAGAAGCGCGCGTGCCATTCTCAGTAGCGGGCGGCGTAAATGCCGGAACCATTGCGGCAGTACAACTGGCAGGCGCCGACGTCGCCGTTGCCGGCAGCGCGATCTACAGCGCTGAGGATCCTGAACTGGCCGCCAAGGAACTGAAGGCAGCCATCAACTAGTCCTGCCCTCCACCACAGAAACGTCCACACAGAAACGTCGACCTGCCCAAGCGGGCAGGTCGACGTTTCTCTTTGTACCTAGAGGTTCTCCACCAGGGAGACGTCACGCACGGCGCCCTTGTCCGCGGACAAGGCCATGGCCGCGTAAGCACGCAGCGCCGGAGAGACGTGGCGTTCGCGGTCCTTCGGCTTGTAGCCGCCGTTGACCTCGAGCTTTTCGCGTCGTTCAGCGAGGATCTCGTCCGGGACCTGCAGCTGGAGGGATCGCTGCGTGATGTCGATGCTGATGATGTCGCCGTCCTCCACCAGGGCGATGGCACCACCGGAAGCAGCCTCCGGGGAAATATGCCCGATCGACAGGCCCGAGGTACCGCCGGAGAAGCGGCCATCGGTGATCAGGGCACATTTCTTGCCCAGGCCACGGCCCTTGAGGAATGAGGTGGGGTAGAGCATTTCCTGCATGCCCGGTCCGCCTCGGGGCCCTTCGTAGCGGATAACCACTACGTCGCCTTCCTTGATGGACTTGTTCAGGATTTTCTCCACGGCTTCGTCCTGGGACTCGCATACAACGGCGGGGCCTTCGAAGACCCAGATGGACTCGTCCACACCGGCGGTCTTCACCACGGCACCGTCCACTGCCACGTTGCCGCGCAACACAGCCAGGCCGCCGTCCTTGGAGAAGGCGTGCTCCACCGAACGGATGCAACCGCCCTCAGCATCGGTATCCAGTGAGGTCCACTGGTTCGACTGAGAGAATGCGGTGGAAGAACGGACGCCACCGGGAGCAGCGTGCCACAGTGCCTGCGCTTCGTCGGTGGCGTTGCCGCCGCGGATGTCCCAATCGTCCAGCCAACCATCAAGGTCGTCGGAGTGCACCGAGTGGACGTTCTTGTGCAGGAGGCCGCCACGGTTCAGCTCGCCCAGCAGCGCGGGGATGCCGCCGGCGCGGTGCACGTCCTCCATGTAGTAGGTCTTGTCCCCGGCGACGTTCGGGGCCACCTTGGCCAGGCACGGCACCTGGCGGGACTTGGCGTCCATCTCGGCAAGGCCGTAATCAACGCCGGCTTCCTGGGCCGCGGCCAGCAGGTGCAGGATGGTGTTGGTGGAGCCACCCATGGAGATATCCAGGGCCATGGCGTTGTCAAAGGCCTCTTTGGTGGCGATGGAGCGCGGCAGAACGGAGTCGTCGTCGCCGTCGTAATAGCGCTTGACGAGTTCGACCACCGTGGCGCCGGCCTTCTCGTACAGCGCCTTGCGCGCGGTGTGGGTGGCGAGCACGGAGCCGTTGCCGGGCAGGGCCAGGCCGATTGCTTCTGCGAGGCAGTTCATGGAGTTGGCGGTGAACATGCCGGAGCAGGAACCGCAGGTGGGGCAGGCGTTCTCTTCAATGAGGTTGATGTCTTCATCGGAGATGGACTCGTCCACGGCGTCGGAAATCGCGTTCACCAGGTCCAGGGAGCGCACGGAGCCATCAGTCAGGGTCACGCGGCCGGCTTCCATGGGGCCGCCGGAGACGAACACTACGGGGATGTTCAGGCGCAGCGCGGCCATGAGCATGCCCGGGGTGATCTTGTCGCAGTTGGAGATGCAGACCAGGGCGTCGGCGCAGTGGGCGTTGACCATGTACTCCACGGAGTCGGCAATCAGGTCGCGGGACGGCAGGGAGTAGAGCATGCCGGAGTGGCCCATGGCGATGCCGTCGTCCACGGCGATGGTGTTGAATTCGCGCGGAACCGCTCCGGCGGCGAGGATCGCATCGGAGACGATCCTGCCCACGG
>NZ_JABMCX010000500.1 GCF_013179505.1 Paenarthrobacter sp. CM16
GCATGCTCCTGCTCGATCACCGCTTCCGTCTGTTCTTCTGGAGGGACGCCAAAGCAGCGGTGATCGTTACCGTCGTCGGGGTCTTGTTCCTTCTCGCCTGGGACTTGGCCGGAATCGGCCTGGGGATTTTCCTGCGCGGCGAGGGCACCATTGCAACAGGACTTTTGATCGCACCGGAACTGCCTGTCGAGGAACCCGTCTTCCTGCTGTTCCTGGTGCTGTGCACCATGGTCTTGTATACCGGTGCACGGCGGCTGATCGACCGGATCCCCGCACATCGCGTGGAGAAGCAACGGGAGCGTGAGAACGCATGACGTACTCATGGCTGGCGCTCGCCTTCATCGCCGCAGCAGCCGTTGCCGGCGTGCTCTTCGCCCGTAGAGGTGCCCGGCCCGGGGAATCGGGCAAGCACTGGAAAGCTGTGGGCCTGGCGTTCGCGGCCCTTGCCATCCTGACAGCGGTCTTTGATTCGGTCATGATCGGCATGGAACTCTTCCACTACGATGCCTCGCATATCCTCGGCGTCAAAGTAGGGCTCGCTCCGATCGAGGACTTCGCTTACCCGTTGGCAGGGGTCGTGGCGCTTCCCGGTTTGTGGATGTGGCTGACGCGCAAGCGAAAAGGCGCCGGTTCCGATTCAGGGGGCCTTGCAGGCCCTGCCCGCTTCAAAGGCCTGGTCCCCCAAGCCCTGCTCGCATCCCGCCCGGTCAGTTGGATCAACACCGCCTACCCGTTTGCGGCCACCATGCTTTTGACCACCCGCGAGATCGACTGGGTCCTGATCGTAGGCACTTTCTATTTCCTGATCCCCTACAACCTGGCCATGTATGGGATCAACGACGTCTTCGATTACGAATCGGACCTCAAGAACCCCCGCAAGGGCGGCATCGAAGGCGCGCTCCTCCAGCCGCACCTGCACCGGCCCATGCTGTGGCTCGCCGCTGTCACCAACATTCCGTTCCTGCTGGTGCTGGCATTGGCCGGCGGACCTGCCGCCTGGATCAGCCTTTGCGTGAGTGCCTTCGCTGTGGTGGCCTACTCAGTGGCGGGGCTTCGCTTCAAAGAACGCCCGGTCTTGGACTCGCTGACGTCCAGCACCCACTTTGTCAGTCCCGCCGTCGTCGGACTCGCGCTGGCCGGGGCCACCGTGACGCCGGGGTTGATCATCCTGCTGGCGGCCTTCTTCCTGTGGGGCATGGCTGCGCACGCTTTCGGCGCCGTCCAGGACATTGAACCCGACCGCCAGGCGGGCATCGGTTCCATAGCGACAGTGATCGGTGCGCGCAAGACGGTGAGGCTCGCCGTCGTGCTGTGGCTTGTTGCGGGACTGGCGATGCTGGCCACGCCATGGCCCGGGCCGCTCGCGGCGATCATCGCCATCCCGTATATCGTCAACTGCGCGCCTTACTGGAACGTCACGGATACGACGGCGGCACGCACCAATGTGGCGTGGCGGCGGTTCATCTGGCTCAACTACGGGTCAGGATTCCTGGTGACGCTCATTTTCATCCTGCAATGGAGCCTCACGTCATGACCGGGTTGGTTCCTCGGGTCCTTCCGGCTCTTCGTCGATCGTGTCCAAGGCCTCCCGCATGTGCTGCAGGAAACCCACCACCACCTGCGACTCCTCCGGGCTCAAGGCGCACGCCGCATCCAGCATCCGGCGGTGCATCCCGCCCAAGGTGTGCCGGACTTCCTGGTCCGAACCCGGCGTTGCTTTCAAAATCA
>NZ_JABMCX010000501.1 GCF_013179505.1 Paenarthrobacter sp. CM16
GCCTTGGCAAAACTGGAACAGGTCCTGCCATCAAGGCTGCGCCCCAAGTTCGCCATGCTGAAAGCAGCGGTGACCACCTTGCCCAGCAATGCGGCCACGGTTGATCCGCAACAGCTGACGGTGGTTTCAGCGGCGATCTCGGACCGGCGCCAAATCTCCTTTGACTACGTCACCTCCGAAGGCGAGGCTGCGCGTCGGCTCGTGGAACCCTACAGATTGGTGGACACCGGCAGGCGCTGGTATCTGGTGGCCTGGGATGTGGAACGGGAGGACTGGCGGACCTTCCGCGCCGACCGCTTCGCGTCCCTGCCCTCCGAACGGAAGAAATTCACGGCGCGCGCCTTGCCGGCCGAGGACCTGGCAGCTTATGTACAGCAATCCATCACCCGCTCCCCTTATAGGTTCGACGTCGTGGTGCGGCTCCGCGAGCCGCTCGCGGAAGTGGCCGCCGTCGTCAGCTCGCAGTACGCAACCCTGACCGCCGATGGTCCGGCCGCAACCATCCTGCGCTCCGGATGGGACAACCTCGCTGCCCCGGCGGCGTATCTTGCCGCCCTCGATATGGACTTTGAGATCCTGGAACCGGAAGAATTCAGGTCCTTTGCCCGGCACCTGTCCCGCCGGCTATCGGCGGCGGCTGGGACTGTGACGGAGGTAGCGGACGAGGAACCGCAGCCACAGTAGACTGGCACCAGCCATGACACTTCATATTTCCTACCCCGCCGAGCTGCCCGTCTCCGAGCGCCGCGAGGATCTGATGGCGGCCATAGCCGCAAACCAGGTGACCATCATCGCCGGCGAGACCGGCTCGGGCAAGACCACCCAAATCCCCAAGATGTGCCTCGAATTAGGCCTTGGAGACCAGGGCCTGATCGGGCACACCCAACCGCGCCGCCTCGCGGCCCGCACTGTCGCAGAACGCATTGCCTCGGAACTGGACGTTGAGATCGGCCAGGAAGTGGGCTTCCAGGTCCGCTTCACCGGTGAGGTCAGCGCGGCCACCAAGATCAAACTGATGACCGACGGCATCCTCCTGGCTGAGATCCAGCGGGACAAGCTGTTGCGCAAATACAGCACCATCATCATCGACGAGGCGCACGAACGCAGCCTCAACATCGATTTCATCCTGGGCTACCTCAAGCGCATCCTCCCCCAGCGCCCGGACCTGAAGATCATCATCACCTCGGCCACCATCGATCCCCAGCGCTTCGCCAAGCACTTCGGGAGCGAAGAAGAGCCTGCCCCCATTATCGAAGTCTCCGGACGCACCTATCCGGTGGAAATCCGCTACCGGCCCTTGTCCCAGCCCGCCGGCGGGGACGAGGACACCTCGGATGATGAACTGGAAGAGGACCGGGATCCCCTGGATGCGGTGTGCGACGCCGTGGACGAGCTCGCCAAGGAAGCTCCCGGCGATATCCTCATCTTCTTCTCCGGTGAACGCGAAATCCGCGACGCCGCGGAGGCTATCAACGGGCGAATCCAAAGCAACCGTCGTCTCGCCGGCACCGAAGTCCTGCCACTCTTTGCACGGCTCAGCCTGCAGGAACAACACAGGGTCTTCAACCCGGGCGGCAAACGGCGCATCATTCTGGCAACCAACGTTGCCGAGACGTCGTTGACCGTCCCGGGTATCAAATACGTGATCGACACCGGCACCGCACGTATTTCGCGCTATTCCCACCGGACCAAGGTCCAACGGCTGCCGATCGAACGGG
>NZ_JABMCX010000502.1 GCF_013179505.1 Paenarthrobacter sp. CM16
CGTCCAAGCCAGCCGGTTCGAGTGCTCCCGAGCCGCCAGGGGCCAGTTGCGCCTTGATGTTGAGATTGCGTTTGTCCTGCTCAACTGCGGATTCAGCAAGGGGACCTGACTATACTTCGGCTATGAGGACGGCATTCGTATGAGCCACGGGGACGAGTTTGAAGAACTGCGCTGGCAGAAAGTCCCCAGGGGGACACGTCGCTCTGCCTCCAATGGGACGGCCGGCTATGACCGGGACCTACTCCGCGAAAACGGCACCGGCAACCTCTTGGGACCGACCGAATCACGTCCCGCAAGTATCGACGACATTATTGGATCCCGCACCCCTGCCGTGCCCACGATAGGCCAGCAGATTGCTGGCGAATTTGTTACCGCCTGCATAGACGGCATCAGGCCTCATGTCCTCCGGGGTGTCAACATAGCTGTAGAGAACAAGCTCTGGATTCCTAAGCTAACGAAATGGATCGCAGAAAAGTCTAGGCAGCACAGTGCGGCGGCAGGTGACCAAAGCCCGTCCGGCGGAACCACAATGGAGAACGCACCCGCGGCTTCGGCAACAGAAATTGAAGCAGACGCTGTGGAGATGGGCAGGCGCACCGTGACCGCTGAACAGCACCAAGCGATCCTCCTTGAGGCCCGAAGGGCTGATGAATACGCGGCTCAAATGAGGAATCTGCTCTCTAGGGTAAGCGTACGTGATGTCGCGTCAGCGATGACGATTCAGGCGACTGAAGGATCCACCTCATCAATCAACGAGTCGGAGAGTGGGCGTGCAGGCGAGCTGCCTAACCGCATCGAAGATGAGTTTATGCACGTCAAGAACTACGGTTCTCCGGTGACTCCGTGAAGAGTCGACGAGTAACTTTGAAAGCCCTAACACAGGAGCTTGCGCTTTTCTTTCGCGCGGTCGGATCTGGTCTTTACCCCAAGCAGTTCGGGCAATCCCAGAGAAGTATCCGGTGGCCGACGCTGTCGCCGGCGTCGGAGAACTCAGTGGGAAGGTCAAAGCCGATCCCGCACAGCGGGCGAGGACAAAGGCCCCAGCACCTCGGCCTTTGAAAGAAGTCCCACCGCTACGTGCAGCAATTATGTCGCTGATCCATCGGCCGAACGGAGCCATTCATAACCACGGTGAGGTTTGTTAGCATGAACCCATAACCCTGGTTATGGGTTAGGTAGGCGGAGGGAGAGGCCAGAATTGACGATGATCAGCACCAAGACGATGATCAGCACCAAGAAGCCCGCTCGCAAGAAGGGTTCGCGGGCCGCTGCCTTCAAAACGGCTGTCGCCAAGCGCAAGAATCCAGCGGGCCCAAAGAAGCCCGCTGGGTCCAAGTTGCACAGCAGCGCCAGATTGCTTGCCAAGCTGGCCACCGATGCCAAAACCGCAAGCGCTGGAGTCCAAACGTCGATTGACGGTTTAGTTCGCGCAACGACGACTGTCAGCCCCAAATTGCCTGCCTACGCCAAGCGGCTTGCTGACTCGGCGACCAAGGCGGGAGCTGGGGTGCAGACTCCGATTGAGGCCGCACTTAGCGCCAAGGCGAGGCGGGAGCTGGGAAGCCTCGACTATGTCCGAAGCGTTCGTGTGGCCGTGAATGAACTGGGCCAGATGGCGGTTGCTCGCGCCTTGAGCGTCTCGCAGCCCTCCATCAGCAAGCTTCTTGCGAGCGCTGAGGCTAGGGGCGTGGCGCCGGTCCCGGACGGGTT
>NZ_JABMCX010000503.1 GCF_013179505.1 Paenarthrobacter sp. CM16
AGCCGGTTCTGGTTCCCTCCGTGGGCCACACCGACGAGATGACCGCACAGGTTGACAAGAGCCTGCTCCAAATGGATCTGGTGGACGAAGGCGACCTCGTGGTCATCGCTGCCGGTTCCCCTCCAGGACAGGCCGGTTCCACGAACTCGCTGAAGGTCCACAAGGTGGGCGACCTCGCTGACACCTCCAAGGTGGACGACGGTTCGCGCAAGGAACCTGTTGGCCCGTGGCCGGAAAAGAAGTCCAAGACCAAGGCCTAGTCCTTCGGTTGGTGAATGCGGGCCCCGCCTTATGGCGGGGCCCGCATTTTTGTTTTGTTGGTTTCTGTTGGTAGCACGACGGCGGCCGCCCACCTCGCGTGAGGTGAGCGGCCGCCGTCGATTGTTGCTTGTTAGTTGACCTGGTTGATGATGGTCTCGGCAACCTCGCGCATGCTGAGGCGGCGGTCCATGGAGGTCTTCTGGATCCAGCGGAAAGCTTCCGGCTCCGTCAGGCCCATCTTGGTGGTCAGGAGGCTCTTGGCGCGCTCTACGAGCTTGCGCGTGGCGAACTGCTCCTGGAGGTCGGAAACCTCGTTCTCAAGCGCCTTGATCTCCTCGTGGCGGGAAAGAGCGATCTCGATTGCAGGGATCAGGTCGGCGGGGGAGAACGGCTTCACGACGTACGCCATGGCGCCGGCGTCGCGTGCACGCTCCACCAGTTCCTTCTGGCTGAAAGCAGTCAGCAGGACAACAGGGGCAATACGTGCCTTGACGATCTTCTCAGCCGCCGAGATGCCGTCCATGACGGGCATCTTCACATCCATGAGGACAAGGTCAGGCTTCAGTTCCTCGGCCAGCTGCACGGCCTTCTCGCCGTTGTCTGCCTCGCCGACGACGTCGTACCCTTCGCCCTTCAGAATCTCGATAATGTCCAGGCGGATGAGGGTTTCATCCTCGGCGACGACAACGCGTCGGGCCGGCTGGGCTGTGGACGTGGACTCCGTCTGTTCGGTCACGGGATCTCCTTGAAAAGGTTCGGCGGGTTCATGTCCATCTTAGTGTGGACTCTCTGATGGCTGGTTTTTGTTGCATCAGCGCGCCCGGTTCTTTGAATCAGCCTATCTGCATGTAGAGTAGTTTCGCGTGCTGGGAAAGGATCGCGTTGCTCACAGAAATGAGAGCAGTCAGCGAGATTTAACTTCCCGGTAATCCGCGCCCGAGTGGCGGAATTGGCAGACGCGCTGCACTCAAAATGCAGTATCGAAAGGTGTGTGGGTTCGAGTCCCACCTCGGGCACGGCATACCCCCTCTACGGAGGGGGTTTTTGCTTTAACGTCTGTACATTCTGGTTGGTCAGGTCCCTCTGAGATGGGCCGCGGGGTGTGCCTGGCGCCGCGGGTCGCCTGTGAAGTTGTGGGGGAGCGGGTCCAGGGTCGTGGCTGGTGGGCGCTCCGCCGGCTGTGAGCTGGGGTTATAGGTTCCCTTCTTGGTTCGTCCGGTGGGTCGGGGTTGGCCTACACCTCTTCATGGGTAGGGGGACTGAGCGCAACATGACCTTCGAGATCTTGCGTCAACGTTGCTTGTCTCGCTTCATTTCTGGGAGCTTTTGAGATTGGCTGATGGCAGTTTTGTTAGGCCAAAGGGAGTGTGGACACTGTCCACACTTAAATCGGCTTTTTGTGACTTATGGCAGCCATGGGCTCTTC
>NZ_JABMCX010000504.1 GCF_013179505.1 Paenarthrobacter sp. CM16
TTTGGGCACAGGACGAGCCCGCCAACCAGGGGCCGTGGCCGTTCATGGGCTTGAACCTGGCGCCTGAGCTTGACCGCAAGCTCCGCCTGGTCTCACGTCCGGCGTCGGCCTCCACGGCCGCCGGTTCCATGAAGCGCCACGCCGCTGAACAGGATGCCCTGATCAAGCAGGCGTTCGAACGGAAGTAAGCGAAACTGCCCGGTCTGAGGAGCGAATGCGCCCCTCAGGCCGGGCAGTTCTGTTTAATGGGACAGGTATCAGGTTCCAGAACCGGCAAACCGTGCAAGGACCGTAACGAGTGTGAAGAGGTAACCGTGGAAGACAGGAAGCTGCGTATCGCAGCTGTAGGAGATGAACTGCTCGCGGGCCTGGGGGATCCCCGCGCATTGGGTTGGCTCGGAAGAGTCCTGGCCCGTACGCCCCAGGACTCCGTCGTGGTGGAGAGTTTCCCGCTCCCCTGCCCCATGGAAGGCACGGAGGGCTTGGCCGCGCGGTGGCAGGACGAGGCCGGGAGGCGCTTCAGCGACACGCACGAGAACCGCTTGGTGATCGGGCTTTCGGGCCGCGACCTCGAGTTCGGATTGTCCACGGCGCGAAGCCGCCTGAACCTGGCCAATATCCTCGATGGCGCCTCGCACAACAGTGTAGAGGTCTTCGTGGTCGGTCCGCCCCCTACCTTGGATCCGGTCAGGAACAAGCGGCTCGCAGAACTGAACACTGCCTTTGCCGACGTCACCACCAGGCGCAACCACCACTATGTGGACACGTTCTCTCCTTTGCTCAACCATGAGCAGTGGAGGACGGATCTGGCGGCCAATGGGGGAACACCGGGCCAGGCCGGCTACGGATTGATTGCATGGCTGGTCCTGCACCGCGGCTGGTTCCAGTGGCTCAATATCGCCCAACCGGAGTAGCTGGACCGGCTTCACCACACATCCCCGCCAAAAGTCCTTGCTTCAGGATGATTCGCGATATATCGTGAGCTCATCGACGCGATATATCGCATTTGGAGGGGTTATGTCTGAGGAACTATGGACCGTGACGGGTCCCCAAACCATCGAAGTGGACGGCGTCCGTTCCCTCAAGCTGGGAATCGTCAAAGGCCGCTTTGATGTCATGACCCATGACGAGGCGTTCGTCAGCATCGAAATCAGCGAAATCACGGGCGACCCCCTGACGGTGACGCTGGTGGACGGGCGCCTGGAGGTCCGCCATCAGCTGCAAGGCCCGCAGGGCTGGTTCCGCAACCTGATGGGGACCGTCAATAACACCAGCGCCAACTCAGTGGTTGTCGGCATCGCGCTCCCGCCCGGCGTGGACGTAGAGGCCGGAACGGTCAGCGGCGACGGTTTGGTCTCCGGAATCAGCGGCCGGACGCGCCTGAACACCGTCTCCGGCTCCGTCATGGCAGACGGCACCAGCGGCGAACTGCATGTAAACACCGTCAGCGGTGAAGTCATCGCCAGAAACCACGACGGCGTCCTGACCGCCAAGAGCGTCTCAGGCGAGGTCACCGCTTCGGGCACGTTCAAGAACGTCCGGGCCAGCACCGTCAGCGGCGACCTTAGTTTCGATCTTCAGGACTACACCAACGACCTCGGCGCCAACTCCGTCTCCGGCGACCTGACCATCAGGCTGCCACACGACGTAGGCCTGGACATCGTGGCGAAATCCGCCAGCGGAA
>NZ_JABMCX010000505.1 GCF_013179505.1 Paenarthrobacter sp. CM16
CGGTCGGGGTGGAAGTTTGAGACGCCGATGGCGCGGGCGAGTCCTTCTTTGTTCAGGTCCTGCATGGCGCGCCATTCGCTGTAGTAGTCCCCGAGCGGCTGGTGGATCAGGTAGAGGTCCAGGTAGTCCAGTCCGAGGCGGTTCAGGGAGTTCTGGAAGGATCGCTTGGTGTCGTCGTAGACGCTGCCGGTGGGTGCATGCTGGATCCAGAGTTTGGTGGTGATGAACAGTTCGTTCCGGTTGATCCCGCTGGCCTTGATCGCGGCGCCGACGGCGTCCTCGTTGCCGTAGGAAGCAGCAGTGTCCAGGTGCCGGTAGCCGGTGGCCAGTGCTGCTTCGACTGCGGCCTGGGTTTCTTCTTCGGGGATCTGGAATACGCCGAAGCCGAGGATGGGCATTTCGATGCCGTTGTTGAGAGTGACGTTTTTCATGGGTTCGTCCTTACTGTCGCTTTGTTGAGGTTTAGGCGTGGGTGGTGGTGTGGGCGGTCTGGTAGTCGTGCTCGCTGACGGGTTCGAGCCACGTCGCGGTGTGCCCGTTGTCGTTTTCGACCAGGGCCAGGTGGCACATCAGGCTGTCCTGTGTTGCGCCGTGCCAGTGTTCTTCCCCTGGCGGGGTGTAGACGGTGTCTCCGGCGCGCATGAGGATGACATTCCCGTCGCGGGTGGCTACCAGTCCCGCTCCGTCGGTGCAGTGCAGTGTCTGGCCTAGTGGGTGGGAATGCCAGTGGGTGCGGGCGGCAGGGCTGAAGCGGACCATGGCAGAGTTCAGCCGTGAGGGATCTTCACCGGACTGCAGTGCGTTCAAATACACGTCGCCGGTGAATTTTTCGGTGGGCCCCTTTGAGGTGGGGCCCGGAATCGCGAGACGCATTGAAGTTCCTTTCGAGAGACTGGCGTGGATCAGTTCCTGGTTGGTTGGGAACGACGCTGTGGTGCCAGGGATACGACGACCAGGATGACGAGCAAGACCGGGGTGGCACCGAGACTGGCGCGTAGCCCTGACATGAACTCGCCACTGGCCAGGACAGCACCGAAGATGGCCACACCCAGGGACCCGCCGACTTGACGGGCGGTGTTGACCACCCCGCTGGCCGTGCCGGCACGTTCGACAGTGGCGTTATCCATGACCTGGGCAATGATCGGCGGGACGGTGAACGAACCACCAACGCCGACCGGGATCATGAACGCTGCGACGACCATGACCGGTGCATCCGCAGGAAGCAGACACAGGCTGATCAGGCCGGCAGCCATGATCAGCTGGCCCGCGGCGATCATCGCCACGTGCCCATACCGGGCCATCAGGCGTGCCACCCAAGGGTTCAGGATGGCAACAAGAGCCGTCATCGGCAGGAACAACAAACCGGTTTCCAGAGCAGAGGATCCGCGTTCCTGCTGGAAATAGAGGCTTTGCACGAACACGATGCCGTAGAAAGCAGCCATCGTCACCACAGCGATGATCAGCGCGGTGGACACTGCCCGGGACCGGAACAGATCCAACGGGATCATTGGGTGCCGGCCTTTGGATTGGGTGGTGACGAAAGCTGCGATTGAGATCGCGCTGATGCCGAACAGTGTCAGGATGGCCGGGCTGCCATATCCTGCCTCAGCGCCTTCGATGATGCCGTACGTCAGTGCCGCCAGTGCTGCGACTGCGGTGACCTGACCGGCCCAGTCGAAGGG
>NZ_JABMCX010000506.1 GCF_013179505.1 Paenarthrobacter sp. CM16
CGAACGCTGCCGTGATGGTTTCGATCAGCACCGTGGCGCGGATGGTGCCCTGCGGGATGCCCAGCAAGTCCTGGGCCAGGACGAAGATGTCATTCCACAGCCGGGCTTCGAGGTGGTTCTCGATCTTGGGCAGGTAGAAGTACGGGCCCTTGCCCTGGGCCAGCAGGCGGCGGGCGTTGTGGAAGAAGAACAAACCGAAGTCCACAATGCCGCCGGCGATCGGCTTGCCATCCACGAGCATGTGCTTCTCCGGCAAGTGCCACCCACGCGGACGGACCACGATGGTGGGCAGGTCCTCGGCAGCCTTGAGCTTGTATTCCTTGCCCTCAGGAGAGGTGAAATCGATCCGGCGTTCCAGAGCGTCGGTCAGGTTCAGCTGGCCCTGGATGACGTTTCGCCACGTCGGCGTGGACGAGTCTTCCATGTCGGCGAGCCACACCTTCGCCCCCGAGTTCAGGGCGTTGATGGTCATCTTCTTATCCACGGGACCTGTGATCTCCACGCGGCGATCCTCCAGCCCGGGAGCCGGGGGAGCCACACGCCATGACGGATCATTCCGGATGCCCTCAGTCTCGGGACGGAACCGGGGATCCTGGCCACTGGAAATCTGGTTGCGACGGGCATGCCGTGCCTGCATCAGCTCCTGACGACGATCCGCCGTAGCCCTGTGCAACTTGCCAATAAACTCAAGGGCGTCCGGCGTGAGGACCTCGTTCTGCCGGCAAATGGGCTGCGCGGTGATAGTGATGCCATTGATAGTGAAGTTGTCAGTGAAGCTGTTCATTTCAATCTCTCCTATGAGAAGCAAATGTTCGACGGCGGCATGTCCGTGAGGTGCGCACCGGGCCGGAGGTGCGGTGATGCGGCAGCCTGCGTAAAGGGGCCCTGTGCCCGCCCCCGACCGAGTTCTACGAGGTCATGGGGCGGGCATGGGGATCGCAGGCAGAGCATTACCGCACTGCAGGCCGGAGGCGAGGACCGCCGTCGGAAGTGGTTAGTGGAACTGGCCTTCTTCGGTGGATCCCACCAGGGCCAGGGTGGATGCGTTCGGGTTGAGCGCGGTAGCGATGTCGTCGAAGTAGCCGGTGCCGACTTCGCGCTGGTGCTTGGTGGCGGTGTAGCCGCGGGATTCGGAGGCGAATTCCTTTTCCTGGAGTTCGACGTATGCGCTCATGCCTTCACGGGCGTAACCGTGGGCGAGGTCGAACATCGAGTAGTTCAGGGCGTGGAAGCCGGCCAGGGTGATGAACTGGAACGTGAACCCCATGGCACCGAGTTCGCGCTGGAACTTGGCGATGGTGGTGTCATCCAGGTGCTTGCGCCAGTTGAAGGACGGGGAGCAGTTGTAGGAGAGCATCTGGTCCGGGAAGTCGGCTTTGACCGATTCGGCGAACTTGCGCGCCAGTTCCAGGTCCGGGGTTCCGGTCTCCATCCAGATGAGGTCGGAGTACGGTGCGTAGGCCTTGGCACGGGCGATGCAGGGCTCGATGCCGTTGCGGACCTTGTAGAAGCCCTCGGCAGTGCGAACCGGTTGTCCACCTTCGCGGAGGATGAATTCCTGGTCGCGCTCGTCAACGTCCGAGGTGATCAGCGTTGCTGCTTCGGCGTCGGTGCGGGCGATCACCACGGTCGGTGTACCGGCGACGTCGGCTGCCAGGCGGGCTGCGTTCAGGGTCCG
>NZ_JABMCX010000507.1 GCF_013179505.1 Paenarthrobacter sp. CM16
TGGAGACGGCAACGCCGATGTCTTGGCCCGTGACGGCGGCGGGGTGTTGTGGCTTTACCCCGGCAACGGCTCCGGCGGCTGGCTCGCGCGTGTGCAGGTCGGCAGCGGCTGGGAAGGCATGAGCGCAATTGAGGCAATTGACTTCCATGGTGACGGATTCGCCGATGTCGTGGCTCGTGCCCGCGACGGCGCGCTCTGGGTGTACCGCGGAGATGGCAAGGGCGGCTGGTTGCCCCGGACGTGGGCAGGTTCGGGCTGGACGGGAATGTCCGAGATTACTGGCGTAGGTGACTTCAACGGCGACGGGGTCTCCGATCTTGTAGCCCGCGACGGCGCCGGCACTCTGTTTCTTTACCCGCCCAACGGCTATGGAAGCTGGCTTCCAAAGCAGACGGTTGGCCAGGGCTGGAACAGCATGAATTCACTCGTTGGTCCCGGCGACTTTAATGGCGACGGCAAGGCCGATATTCTCGCCCGCAACGCAGCCGGTGAGCTCTGGCTTTACGCAGGCAACGGCGGAGCAGCCTGGCCTACCGCGAGCAAAGTCGGCTCAGGATGGAACGGCATGACTGCCATCCTCTAATTTGCACCACTTGAATGAAAATCAACGGCCACCCCTGATTGACCAGGGGTGGCCGTTGATATTTCTACTAGAATCCGACTATGGACGCGGTAGAGCGTCACGATCAATGGGGGACCTCATGTCTATTGCTTTGGATGAAACGCGCCTGTCAAAGAAATCAAATCAACGACGACGGCTCGCTGCGTCGGCGTCTGTGGCCGCCGGTTTGGCGCTGGCGCTGTCGCTGGGAACGACGACGGCACCGGCCTCGGCTGACATTGTTGGGGATGATTTCCACATTGAGAGTGAGGCCGCATCCATCGCACTCAACTCCACAACTGACACCGCGTACATCAGGTCAGATGGCGCCGTGCTCAGGGTCAAAGACCGCAGCTCGAGTCAGGTGAAGTGGGTGGGTGACTCGCCTGGGGTGTTGGCCGTCAACTCGGCCACGAACAGACTTTACGTCGCAAGTTCTGACGCATCGATGATGGAGAGAAATGCCCTTGTTGTGATCGATGAAGGGACTCAGGAATCCACCCTAATTCCGTTCGATTCATACGTCGGTGATATTGCTGTGAACGAGAGGGCCAATAGGGTCTACGTCAGCACGGACGCAGGGATCACTGTGCTAGATGGAGACACCAATGCCCCCACTCTCGTGGCGGGTTCCGCAGGCCGCGGGCGGACCATTGTCAATCCAGTCTCAAATAAGGCATACGTACTCTCAAATGCCGGAGTGCGTGTCATTGATGCCTCTGGAAAAGTCACTTCCACTCTGAACGTCGAAGGAATTGACGTCCTTAACTGGGCGGTGAATCCGGTGAAAAATAAGATCTACATCACAACCAAGACGATATCCGGTTCCAGCCTCAAAGTGATCGATGGCGTCAGCGACACCATCACCGCCACGCTACCTTGGGACGGCCCCCTGGAGAGCTGGGCCCTGAATCCGGCGACAGATAAGCTCTACATCGGTTCGGCTGCTGCATCCAATACTGGATCCGTCCGTATTGTCGATGGGACCACTATGAAGGAGACAGCAAAAATCCCCACGCCTACGCGTGTGAAGAAAATCGTAGTGAACCCGACGAACAACAAAA
>NZ_JABMCX010000508.1 GCF_013179505.1 Paenarthrobacter sp. CM16
CCACCGAATGGTAGCCGTCCGGGCGCAGCGGGCCCACGCTCAGGGAGACGTTGACCTTACCCGGGGCTTTGACGCGAACTGTGCGGGCATGGAAGCGATCCCCCACGAACGGGAGGCTGCTTGGCTTTCGGTTACCGGGGGTCATGCGTCCACGGGGTGGCGGGCTTCGGCGATCTTGACGTAGGCATGGATGTCCAACACCTCGCCGCGCGCAGTCGGATCCACACCGGCGGCAACCAGGCATCGCTCCGCTTCCGCGGCGCTTCCGGCCCAACCGGCAAGGGCGGCACGGAGGGTCTTGCGCCGCTGGGCAAATGCGGCATCAATGACGGCGAAAACCTGTTCACGGGTGGCGTGCGTCTTGGGCGGGTCATGGCGGGTAAACGCGACGAGCCCTGAATGGATCTTCGGCGCAGGCCAGAACACATTCATCCCGATAACGCCGGCTTTGCGCATGTGCCCGTACCAGGCTGCCTTCACCGATGGAACACCGTAGATCTTGGACCCAGGAGTTGCGGCCAGCCTGTCGGCTACCTCGTCCTGGACCATCACCAGGCCGTGCTGCAGGCTCGGGAAGTGCTGCAGCAGGTGGAGCACCACCGGCACGGCAACGTTGTAAGGCAGGTTGGCAACCAGTGCCGTGGGCGGCACGGGGAGTTCGGTGACCTTCATGGCGTCGGACAGCACCAGGTGGAAGTTCTCTTCCGCCCCGGGCCGCCACGCGCGTACAGTGGCCGGCAGCTTTTCCGCCAACACGGGGTCGATCTCCACGGCCACAACGGTCTTGGCTGCGTCCAGCAACCCGAGGGTCAGCGAACCAAGCCCCGGGCCCACTTCCAGCACGGTCTCATCGGAGTCGATGTTGGCGGCTGCCACGATCCTGCGGATGGTGTTGCCGTCGATCACAAAGTTCTGCCCCAGGGTCTTCGTGGGGCGTACACCGATTTCCTCGGCAAGCCGTCGGATGTCTGTGGCGCCCAGCAAAGGCGCGACGGCGGCGGGTTCGGAATTCGGTTCAGTCACCTAGGTATCGTATCGCCTGTGGAGGGTCAGGCTGCGTGCGCGCAGCCCCAGTCGCGGAGGCCGTTCTTGGCGTAGAGGCGGTTGGCGATATCGATCTGCTGCGCCTTGGTGGCCAGGCTGGCGTTGGGAGCGTACGCTCCGCCGCCGTTGGCAAGCCACGTGGGGCTGGAGAACTGAAGGCCGCCGTAGTAGCCGTTACCAGTGTTGATGGACCAGTTTCCACCGGACTCGCACTGGGCAATCCGATCCCACATGGCTTCGTTGGGAGCACCGGTGGGGCCGCTGGAGGCAGCAGCCGCGGCCTTGGCCGGAGTGGCTACGGGGCGTGCTTTGGTGCCAACGCTGACCTTCTCAGTGACCGGCTTGGTGGTGACATTGCTGGATACGAGGGCGCGTGAGGCTTCGCGTCCATCAACGAGGACCAGCTTGAAAGTCTTGACCAGCGCACCGGCTACGCCTGCTTGGGTAATCTTTTCTTCGCCCTTGTAGAGTTCAGCGGACTCGGTCTTGACGCTTTCGAAGGGCACTTCCTCGGTGGCTTCGGCGGTCTTGCTGGTGTCGACGCGGGAGACCTTGATCACCATGTCCTGAACGATGGGCGCGTTGCCGGGCTGGGAGATGCGGTCGTTGGCGCC
>NZ_JABMCX010000509.1 GCF_013179505.1 Paenarthrobacter sp. CM16
GTCTACTTCTTCGTTGTCACGGACACCCAGGGTTCTTCGGCCGGCATGAGCGGTTTGACGTGGGGCCCCTCACTGGAGGCCTATGCCTTCATGGGCCGTTTCTACCCCGGTTTCGTCGCTGCATGTTTGGTCCCCGCAATTTGGCGGACCGTGGTCAGCGCCGCCCCGGTGTTGCTCCGGGTGGCTTCGGCCCTGCTGCTCCTGGGACTTTGCCTGCTCCTGCTCTCCCAACTGTTCCCGTTGATCCCCTTCTCGGAGGCTTGGCTGCGGGTCCTGATCAACTACTCCGCAGCCATGGCCACGGCCCTTGGGCTGGCCGGAATCTGGTTCTCCAAGGCATATTCGCGAAGAAAACAACGTCTCGCAGCGTAAGACTTTCACAAAAGCATTAGATCGTGGCACAATCATGAATGTGTGAACGCGGTTGCAGCCTGACACCGGAATCAGAGAACGGGTTTCCGGTGGATGTGGCGCCCATGGGATCACAATTGGGGGGATGAGTGGTGGCGGGCTGTTGGGGACCGCCCCCACTCAGCCTTTTTAACCCCCTGTTGCGGCCCACCGGGAGCCCACACCCAGCAAGGCTCCTTACGGTGGCTAAGATGGCTCCATGAACAGCCTTCGCACCCGCCGCTCCATCATCGCCGCCACTTTGGCCTCGGCCGCCCTCGTGCTCACAGCGTGCGGTGGAGGTTCAACTCCCGCGCAGTCAGGCGGAGATACATCCCTTTCGGACGTCAAGTCCAAGGGTGAGCTGGTCATCGCCACCGAAGGCACGTACCGCCCCTTCAGCTTCCATGCAGAAGGCGCCGGCGACCTCACCGGCTTCGACGTTGAGGTGGCCCAGGCAGTTGCCGGAAAGCTCGGCGTCAAGGCTGCCTTCCAGGAGACACAGTTCGATGGCATCTTCGCCGGCTTGGACTCCAAGCGCTTCGACACCATTGCCAACCAGATTTCCACCAACGACGAACGCAAGGCGAAGTACGAGTTCTCCACTCCCTACACCGTCTCCACGGGAGTAGTGGTGACCAAGTCTGACAACTCCAGCATCAACAGCTTCGCGGACCTCAAGGGCAAGACGACGGCCCAGTCACTGACCAGCAACTTCTACAAGATGGCTGTGGAAGCCGGCGCCAACGTCCAGGCCGTGGAAGGCTGGGCGCAGTCCGCTACGTTGGTCCAGCAGGGCCGCGTGGACGCGACCGTCAATGACAAACTCACGTACCTGGATTACGCCAAGAACACCCCGGATTCCGGTCTGAAGGTCGCTGCGGAGGCACCGGATAAGACCGAAAGTGCGTTCGTCTTCCGTAAGGGCTCAACCGAGCTCACCGCTGCCGTGGACAAGGCCCTGGCCGACCTCCAGGCAGATGGAACCCTGGCCAAGATCTCCGAAAAGTACTTCGGCGCGGACGTCACCAAATAGATGAACTGGGACCTCATCTGGAGTTCCTTCGGCCCACTGATCACCGGGGCCGTCACGGGGACCATTCCCCTGACCCTCGCCTCATTCGCCTTCGGCCTGGTGCTCGCCTTGGTGGTGGCACTGATGAGGCTGAGCCCTAACTGGCTGCTCTCGGGAATCGGCCGTTTCTACGTCTCCGTCATCCGTGGCACTCCCCTGCTGGTCCAGCTGTTCGTGATTTTCTTC
>NZ_JABMCX010000051.1 GCF_013179505.1 Paenarthrobacter sp. CM16
CGCAGGATCCAACCGCCGGGTTAAAGGGCTGCGTCGCAGCGAAGTTGCCACACTGGCAGGGCTGAGTGTGGAGTACTACACGCGATTGGAAAGGGGTGCCATCAGCGGTGCTTCGCCGCAGGTGCTGGATAGCCTGGCCAGGGCGCTGAAGCTGGACGACGCCGAGCGCGCCCACCTGTTTGATCTCGCTCACGCGGCCAGTCCGGTTGCCAGGCCCCCGCGACGCCGGACCTCGAAATCCTATGTACCCCACCAGAGCCTGCAGTGGGCGCTGGACGCTGTCACTGCAGGCCCCGCGTTCGTCCGGAACGGCCGAATGGACCTGCTGGCAGTGAACCCCTTGGCGCGGGCGTTCTACAAGGACTGCTACGACATGCCGGGCCAGGCGCCAAACATCGCACGCTTCACTTTCCTGGATGACCGTGCCCATGAGTTCTACCCGGACTGGGACGCCTTTGCGGAGGTGACCGTTTCCATCCTGCGCACAGAGGCCGGCCGCGATCCGCACAACAAAGAGCTTCACGACCTCATCGGTGAACTCAGCACCCGCAGCGAGGACTTCCGCACCCGCTGGGGCGCGCACAACGTCCGCCATCACGGTACCGGGTTCAAGACGTTCAACCATCCGATCGTCGGTGAGATGACACTCGCTTTTGAGGGCCTGGAGATGGCCGCCGAACCCGGACTGACCCTGACCATCTACGCGGCGGAACCTGGATCGCCGTCGGCCGAGCGTCTCCAGCTGTTGGCATCATGGGCGGCCAGCGAATACGGCGTTCAGTCCGCAGCCGAAAAGACCCGAACGGACAGCTGACTGCCGGCACGCTCAGCGGCTGACTTCTACCCTGACGTTCTGGCCCTCGAAGCGTGCGAGATCCTCCGGTGTGGCGTTGTAGCGTCCCAGATGGATGGTCTGGTCTGAGAATTCGATGCCCGATGCGTTGTAGTAAAAACCCAGGTTTCGCCAAGGGACGAAGTAGATGAGGTCGCCGTCTTCGGGATCGGATCCGGGGGACCCCTCATGGCTAAGGGGCCTGGGCAGGTCCGCGATCTTCTCCCGGCCGGCGAACTCTGCCATGGTGAGGGTCAGCGGGAGCATGCTCAGGAAGTCCCGGGTGGCGGGGCTGTCCTCGCCGATGGTCACGTTCAGTGTTTCCGAATCGGTACTGAAGCGGACCACGGTACCTATCACGCTGCCTGTGGCGGGGCTGGATGCCTCGCTGGGGCTGGATTTTTTCTGGGGACTGGTGGCTATTTTGCTCGGAGCCGGTGCTGCGTCCCCCGTTGGCGGTGGGCTGCAACCGACCAGTGTCAGGGGCAGCGCCAGGGCCAGGGCCAACGCAACCGTCCTCGCAGGGAACGGCATGCCGGCGGTGCTGCGCCTCACGCCACAGCACCTTCCTTTCGATCCTTGAGCATCAGCAAGGTGAGGGGCACGAAGTAGAGCGCGGCGATGGCAGTCCCCACCACCACCGGGCCCGTGGCACCGAGCGATGACTCGAGCGCATAGCCGGCGATCCACGAGCCCACTGCCGTGCCCAGGTTGAAAGCTGACGTGCTGAGCGCCGAAGCAAGGGTGGGTGCTTGGCCTGCATAACCAACGGCTTTGCCGATCAGGATCGGATTGGTAGCCATGCCGAAAAGCCCCAGCAGGAAGATCAGGACCACGCTGACGAGCGCGTAGTGGGAGAACAGTGCAAGGGCACCCAGCACCAGGAACGTCATGCCGGCCGAGATAAAGAGTGCCGGATAGGGGCGGTGAGCACCGAAATGGCCGCCAAGATTGGAGCCAATGAAAGCCCCCACGCCGTAGGCCACCAGCACCAATGGCACCACGGAAGCGGCAAATCCGGTGTTTACAGTCAGCAAGGGCGAGATGAAACTGTAGGCGGCCAAGGACGATCCGCACACGATCGCGCAGCCGGCCAGGACAAGCCAGACCCGGGTGTCGCGCATGCTGGCAAGTTCTGCCCGCACTGACGGAGCAGCGCCGGATTCCGGGGTGACCGGGACCAGCCGGTACACCACGCCAGCAGCTGCCAGCGCGAGGACAGCCAAAGCCCAAAACGGCCCCCGCCAGCCAACCACCTGCCCGGCAAACGCGCCGAGGGGTACACCCACCACATTGGCAAGCATGCCACCGCCGAGGACAACGCCCAGCGCCCGGGACGCTGACGCCGCACCTGCGGCTTTTGCGCCCACGACGGCGGCTACCGCCCAGAACGCGCCCGTCGCCAGTGCCGTGACGAATCGAGCCATCAGGATCAGGGTGAAGTCGGAAGTGAGGGCAACAACCACATGCCCCACAGCAAAGATCACCAGTGCCAGGCTCAGCGTCAGGCGGCGTTGCAGCTTGAGAGTCAGGATGGACATGGTGGGTGTTCCCACGATCATCCCCACCGCGAAGACCGTGATCATGAGGCCAGCATCGGCTACGGACGTGCCAAGATCGGTGGCGATCTCCGGCAGGATGCCCGCAACAATGAACTCGGTGGTTCCCATTAGGAACACGCCCACCGCCAGAACGTAGGTCACTAGAGGCAAGCGCCGGGTGCGTGTGGGGGAAATGGTGGTGGTCATGACTCCAGATCATCAGGTTTTCAAAGCGTGGGGGAGTCCCGCTTAAGGGAGGTCTTCCGAGGGACTCCCTCACGTCGCGACCACTGAGGTGGGCTTCGTCTGGATGACTGACGTTATTTTGTCGGTGGCTGGTGCCAGAGTTAGGGCATGGAGCGAATTGGGGAGAAGCGAGCGGGCGCAGGGGTGCCGGGTCCGCTTGCTGCTGCCTCAACCGCCCACACTCTTGGCGGAGTTCCGCCCCGAGCTGTTCCGTCCAGCGCAGTGCAGCCCGGCACTGCCCCCAACAGCAGCGTCAGTAGCGACCTGATCGAACAGTTGCGGGTCCTGGAGGAGATGAAGTCTGCGATCTCCGCTTTGCAGGCGCGGGTTGCTGTGGCCTTTGATCTCGCCCAGCGTGCCGAGCAAGCCGAGGCAGGCGTCCCTGCTGCGGAGCGTGGACAAGGTGTGGGAGCCCAGGTTGCGTTGGCCCGGCGCGAGTCACCGAACCGCGGGGCACGTCTCCTGGGCTTGGCGAAAGCCCTTGTCACGGAGATGCCCCGCACCTTGGCGGCCCTGAAATCGGGGAACTTGAATGAATGGCGCGCCACGCTTCTTGTCAAGGAAACGGCCTGCCTGTCTGTCGAGGATCGTTGTGCGGTGGACGAGGAGCTCGCCCCCGACACCGGGACCTTTGACGGCAAGGGCGACAAAGCGATCGTTGCCGCCGCGAAAGCTGCCGCCTATCGACGTGACCCGCGGTCTGTAGTCGGGCGTGCCAGCCGTGCTGCGGTCGAGCGGACCGTCAGCCTCCGTCCGGCCCCGGACACTATGACATACCTGACGGCCTTGCTTCCGGTAGCCCAAGGCGTAGCGGTCTACGCCGCATTGACTCGAGCGGCTGATTCTGCCCGTTCCAGTGGGGATACCCGGGGTCGGGGCCAGCTCATGGCCGACACCCTCACCGCACGCATTACGGGCACCCCGGGCGGGATTTCGGGGATCAACTTGGACCTCGTCATGACTGACCGCACCCTTTTCCAAGGCGACAGCGAACCAGCCCGGCTCAAGGGCTACGGAATCGTCCCCGCAGAATGGGGAAGGGAACTGCTCGCGTTGGGGCAAGCCTCAGCCGTGGGTCAGGCGGGCGTGAGCCCAGCCTCTAGAGCAGGGCAGGCCGGCCAAGGTCCCGCGGCAGCGCTGAACGCAGAGTTCGGCGTATGGCTTCGTCGGCTCTACACCGCGCCGGGCACAGGAGAACTGCTCGCTACCGATTCCAAGGCCCGGCTCTTCACGGGTGGGCTTCGGCGCTTCATTGAAACCCGCGACGATAGTTGCCGGACTCCTTATTGCGATGCGCCCATCCGGCATATTGACCATGTGGTTCCGTGGCGCACCGGAGGAAGGACCAGCGTGGCTAACGGCGCCGGTCTGTGCGAGGCCTGCAACCACACCAAGGAAAGCCCCGGCTGGAGCACCAAAGCCATGCCCGGGGACGTTCACACCCTGGAAATCAGCACTCCTACGGGACACACGTACCAATCAAAGGCTCCACCCCTGCCCGGGCACCGACCCTCCAGAACGTAAAGAGCTAAAAAGCCTAGTCCTCGAAGTCTCCGGCGTCCCTGCGGAAGGTGCCCAGTACGCGGATGAGGTGATCCACGTCGTCGGGCCCGAAACCTGACTTTCCAAAGACCTCCGCGTTGAGCGCCGCCGTCGCCTTCTTGGCGAGGGCTCGGCCTTCGGCCGTGAGCTCGATCAGGGTGGTGCGCCCGTCTGTTGGGTGCGGGGAACGCGCCACCAGGGCGGCTTTTTCCAAGCGGTCGACGGCGTTGGTCACCGAGGTGGGGTGCACCTGCAGGAGCGCGCTGGCTTTGTTCATGGGCAGCGCGCCGCTGCGGGCGAAACTCAGGAGTGCGAGCAGTTCGTAGCGTGCGAAGGTCAGGCCAAAGGGTTTGAGCACTGTTTCGATCCGCGCGAGCAGAATCTGTTGCGTGCGCATGATGGCGGTAATGGCGGCCATGGGCGCGGCGACATCACCCCAGCCATGCCGTTCCCAGTTGCGCTGGGCGTCGGCAATGGGGTCGCGGGGGAGTGGCGTGCCCATGGGCCTCCTTTGTTTGCTTGCTTGCTTGGCCTACCGCTTGCAAGTTCTACTGCTGGGTTGGCTAGTCTTTCAGATTCGGAAACTCTTCCTCGGTATATTCCACGCCCAAACCAGCGGGTAGCGGACCGTCGCCGTGCCGGGCGACTTCCGTCCCGCGCAGTTCAACCCGCCGGATCTTGCCCGAAATGGTCTTGGGCAGCTCTCCGAATTCGAGCCGACGGATGCGCTTGAACGGCGCCAGGTGCTCGCGGCAGTACTTCAAAATGTCCTCGGCTACTGCCGGCCCGGCTTCATAGCCGGCGGCCAACACCACAAAGGCTTTAGGCACCGACAGCTTCACGGCATCAGGTGAAGGCACGACGGCGGCTTCCGCCACTGCGGGGTGTTCGATCAGGACGCTTTCGAGTTCGAAAGGCGATAACCGGTAGTCGGAGGACTTGAAGACATCGTCATCCCGGCCGACGTAGGTGATGACGCCGTCGGAATCCCGGCTCGCCATATCGCCGGTGTGATAGTAGCCATCGCGGAAAGCCTCGGCCGTCTTGGCTTCGTCGCCGAAGTAGCTTTTCATGAGCCCCACGGGCCGGGGGTCCAAGCGCAAGCAGAGTTCGCCGTCGTCGGCTTCCTGCCCGGTGAGCGGGTCCACCAGCACGACGTCGTAACCTGGCAGCGGCCGTCCCATGGAGCCGATCTTCACGGGCTGGGCAGGAGTGTTGGCGATCTGGACGGTGGATTCGGTTTGGCCGAAGCCGTCGCGAATGGTGACACCCCAGGCTTCCTCCACTTGGCCAATGACCTCTGCATTGAGCGGCTCGCCGGCCGAAACCACTTTCAAGGGCGGGCTGGTGAGCTGGGTGAGGTCGGCTTGGATGAGCATGCGCCACACGGTGGGAGGGGCGCAGAAGCTGGTGACGCCTTCGCGGCCCATCTGGTCCATCAGGGCGGCGGCGTCGAAGCGCTGGTAGTTGTAGATGAAGACGGTAGCCTCGGCGATCCAGGGGGTGAAGACGTTGGACCAGGCGTGCTTGGCCCAGCCGGGCGAGGCGACGTTCAGGTGGACGTCGCCGGGTTCCAGGCCGATCCAGTACATGGTGGACAGGTGGCCCACGGGGTAGGAGGTGTGGGTGTGCTCCACCAGTTTGGCCCGGGAGGTGGTGCCGGAGGTGAAGTAGAGCAGAAGGGTCTCGTCGGCTTTGGTGGGGGCGTCGGGCGTAAAGTCCGTGCCGGCGTCGTACGAGTCTGAGTACTGCCTGGCGTCTGGGTTGGCGTGCTCGGAACCGACCTCAATCAGGGTGTATTCGCCTTCGACGTCGGCGAACTTGCCGATGTTGGCACTTCCCACGGCCACCCAGGCGGCCCCGCCGCGCTCCACCCGGTCCTGGAGATCACGGGCGCCCATGAGGGTGGTGGTGGGGATCATCACGATGCCCAGTTTGATGCCGGCGAGCATGAGTTCCCAGAGTTCCACCTGATTGCCGAGCATGATGATCATGTGGTCGCCGCGTTGGACACCTTGGCCGCGCAGCCAGTTGGCCACTTGTGAAGACCTGCGCGAGAGGTCCTTGAAAGTGCGGCGGGTGGAGCTGCCGTCCTGTTCCACGATCACCAGGGCCGGCTGGTCGCCGCGGGCCGGGTCTGCCGCGATGTGATCGAACCAGTCGAGCGCGAAGTTGAACTCTTCAAAGCGGGGCCATTGGAATTCGGAGTGGGCCTGCTTGTAGTCCTCGCGCAATTCCAACAGCCTGTCGCGGGCCGCACGGAAGTCTTCTGTGACTGTCATAGTCCGCCTTTCGCCTTCGGGTTGTGTCGGCACCTTTGCCGAAGCATCCCGCCTAGTGATCCACATCACCTTGCAATATACTAGGACATCCAAGGGTTTGGAAGAGCCTATGCGGGACATGACGAAGGGGTCTAATGCTCGACGAAAAAGCTGCCGGCACCGTTACCAGCGGTGCGGCATCAACACGCGTCCTTCCTCCTTATCCGGAGGCGGACTTGATGCACGTCATTGACCTGCTCCCCCCGGAGGAGCGCTTGCGGTACCTGGAGATCAGGGAGTTCCTGCAAACGCGGATCCGTGCTGCGAGCATCGAGTACTGGAACCGGGAGGAGTTCCCGTTCGGGCTGTTGGCCGACATGGCCAAGTTCGGACTGGGCGGACTGCAAACGGACGGCTCCTCCAAGCTGTTCAAAGGCCTGATGTACACCGAAGTGGCCCGGGCTGACGTCTCGCTTTCGGCATTGGTGGGCATCCACAATGAGCTGATCGTGGGCATGATCGACGAACTCGGTTCGCCTGAGCAGAGGCGAAAGTGGCTGCCGGGGTTGGAAGCATTTACCCAACTGGGCGCCTTCGCCCTGACCGAACCGGACCACGGATCGGACATCGCCGGAGGACTTTCGACGACGGCGCGGCGCGACGGCGGTGAATGGGTCATCAACGGCGCCAAGCGCTGGATCGGGGCAGGGACCATTGCCGATTTCGCGTTGGTCTGGGCCCGTGACGAGTCCGATGGCCACATCAAGGGATTCATCGTGGAGACCGACCGCCCCGGGTACTCCGCCACTAAGATCTCCCACAAGATCGGCCTGCGCATCATGCAAAATGCGGACATCGTGTTGGACGAGGTCCGCATTCCCGTGGAAAACCTTTTGCCGGGCGCCACGGAGTTCTCGCGGGCCAATGAACTCCTGCGTGATTCCCGTGCCTGGGTGGGATGGCAAGCGGCAGGAATCCAGCTGGCGGCCTTCGATATTGCCCGTTCCTACGCCTTGGAGCGCAAGCAATTCGGCAAGGAGCTGGCCCGTTTCCAGCTGGTTCAGCAGCAACTCGCAGACATCCTGGGCAATGCCAACGCCTCACTGTCCATGATGGTGGAGCTCGCGCGGATCCAGCAGGCCGGGAAACTCGAGATGGTGCAGGCCGCCATGTGCAAGGCCACCACCACCCGGCTGGCCCGATCATCCGTGGCGATGGGCAGGTCCCTGTTGGGTGGGAACGGAATCACCACGGATTATGAGATGGCCAAGCTGTTTGGCGACGCCGAGATCCTGTACACGTACGAGGGCAGTTACGAGATCAACTCCATGATCGTGGCCCGGGCGGTGACAGGGAAGTCTGCGTTTGTCTGACGAAGCAAGCCCTGGATAAACGCACGGAGCACCCCTTAAACGCACGGAGCACCCCTTCGCGGCTGTGAACGTCGGCGAAGGGGTGCTCGTCTGTGTCGTGGGTCAGGAGCTCTGGGTTACTGCCAAGGCGGGATCTTTGTCCGGCCCCGCGTCCGGATCTGTTGTCGGAGCAGCGTCCGGACCCGCGCCGGATGGTGGAGCGACGGCGGCGTGCTCCGCCAGGACTCCGGTGCGGTGCCGGAGGCGGAGGCGGTAGAGGAGCGTTCCGCCAATGATGACTGTGCCGACGAAGATCACGCCACCCCATTGGAGGTACCACTCAAACGGCGGCACCGAGTTGTAGATTTCCGGCCGAGGCCACACCAGGTTCAGCGTCATGGCGCCTCCCCACAGCACGGCCAGGATGTTCACGGGCAGTCCCCATTTGCCCAGGCTGAATCCCGGTTCCGATCCGTCGTCCTTCAAAGGCCACTTCTTCAGGAACCGACGGCGGAGCATCGGCACTGTGACCAGCAGGTAGGACAGGTAGATCAGGACGATGCTGATGCTGGACAGGATGGTGAAGATGGCCGGCTGGGAGATGTTCACGATCAAGGGAATGACGGCCACTATGCCGATGACGATCGCAGCCACAGTGGGGGTTTTCCGGGTGGGGTGCACTTTGCTGAGCTGACGGCTGAAGGGAAGGTTGTTGTCCCTGGCCATGGCAAACATCATCCGGATCGCTGCTGCATGGACAGCCAGAGTGCAGACCACAACGGCCACGACGATGCATGCCAGGAACGCCTTGCCGAACGGGCCACCCAGCACCGAAAGCACGATGTACTGCAGACCGCCGTCAGCGGCTCCGAGCTTTGGATCGGATAGATCGGGCGCCGCAAGGATTCCGCCGAGGAGGAGCAACCCGCCCAAAAGGAAAGATGCCGTAACGGCACGCAGGATCGCCCTGGGAGCGGTCTTCTTGGGGTCTTTGGTTTCTTCACCCAGGGAACTTGCAGTGTCGAAACCGTACATCACATAACCGGAAGCCATGGCGGCAATGAGGAACACTCCAAAGAAGCCCAGGGGATGCTCTTCGCCGAAGCCGGCGGTATCCAGGAGGACTTCCGGCCCGCGGACCGTGTGCCAAATGAGCGCAATGATGAGCAGGACGGCCGCCACCAACTCCACGAACACGCCAACACTGTTGATCATGGTCATGAGCTTCACGCCGAACGCGTTGATAAGGGTGGAAATGCCGATCATGATGCTCGCCAGGATCACCCCGTTGACGGCAAAGTCGTAGGGACCCGTGCCGTCGCCCACCAGCTGGAAGCCGTCCCAGATCTGCGGCAACGTGATTTGGAGGGCCAAGGCGACCGAGCCCAGGGCCATGATGGAGGAGAGCAGCAGCAGCCAGCCCGCCAACCACGCCCAGGTTCCGGTTGATAGCCTCTTCGCCCAGTTGTAGACCGAGCCGGCCACCGGATAACGCCCGGCCAATTCCGCAAAACACAAAGCCACCATCAATTGGCCAACGAAGACAATGGGCCACGACCACGCATAGGCGGGTCCCGCCGTCGAAAATCCGAAGTAAAACAGTTGAAAAACGCCGGTGAGGATGGAGATGTAACTGACGCCGGCGGCGAAGCTGGCAAACTTACCGATGCTGCGATCCAGGGTTTGGGCATAGCCAAACTCGTCCATACCGCTCGCATCGCTCTTGCAGGGTCCTGATTTGCTGGGTTCTGACATTCGAACTCCTAGTTCAGACATGCATGAATGGTGATAGCCCGCAGCCGTCATTGGACGCGGTGTGTATCAAAAGCCGGGCACCACGGTGTGCCAACGGCTGTTTCCCCCATTTTTTGTTGCGTGGGTCTAAAAGCAGGGTCCCTGTTCAGGCGAGGGACAAGCTGAAGCCGGCTTCCGCCGTCGTGGTTTCCTCCGTCCCGTGGGCCCGGAGGAGGTCGGCCTTGATGAAATCAGCGCAGCGCTCGCCGATCATCATCACGGTGATATTGGGGTTCACGGTGACATGCTCCGGCATGACGGAGGCATCGGCCACACGTAGCCCGGTGACGCCTTTGACCCTCAGCTCAGGATCCAGCGGCGACATATCGTCCTCCACCGGCCCCATACGCACGGTGCCGACGGGGTGGTAGACCGTGTTGTGCGTTTTGCGGATGTAATCCTGCAGTTCCTCGTCGCTCTGGGCCTCGATGCCGGGGGAGAGTTCCCGGCCGGCCCACTCCGCCATTGCCGGCTGCGCCGCGATTTCCCGCGCCTTGCGGATGCCGGCCACCATGACGCGCATGTCGTGGCCCTCGGGATCGGTGAAGTACCGGGGATCCACCATGGGCTTGTCGCGGAAGTCCCGGCTGCGGAGCCGGACCGTGCCGCGGGAACGTGCATGGGTGACGTTGGGAGTGAGGCTGAAGCCGTTCTCCGTAGTGGGATAGCCGTAGCGCAGGGTGTTCATATCAAATGGGACGGAACCGTAATGCATCATAAGGTCCGGCCGGTCCAGGCCCTCTTCGGTGGGAGTGAAAATGCCGATCTCCCACCACTGGGTGGAGGTCTGGACCATGGGCTGCTTCGCCTCGAACTGCACCACGCCTTCCGGGTGGTCCTGCAAGTGCTCGCCGACGCCAGGTGAGTCCACCAAGACCTCAATGCCATGCGCCGTTAGGTGGGCGGCGGGTCCGATGCCGGAAAGCATGAGCAGCTTGGGGGAATCAATGGCGCCCGTGGACAGGATGACCTCGCGGTGCGCGCTCAGCCTGTGCGTCCGGCCGAAAGCCGAGTCCACAACATCGACGCCGGTGCAGCGCTTATCCGCGTCGAATACCAGTTGGCGGGCGCGCAGGCCGGTCAGCAGCGTGAAGTTCTCACGGTCCATGATGGGGTGGATATAGGACACCGAGCTGGAAGAGCGCGTCCCGTCCGAGCGGCGGTTGATCTGGAAGAAGTTGGCGCCGTTGATCACGGTGGTGCCGTCATTGAACTTTGCGCGGGGGATGCCGCTCTGCTCACAGGCATCAAGGAGCGCGACGCCGGCGGGATCGTTGGGGGGAACGTTCATCAAATGCACTGGCCCGGAATCGCCATGGTGGGGAGCGTCCGGACCGGCGTCTTCGTTGCTTTCCAGGCGCTGGTAGACAGGCCAGGCAGCAGCAGCGTTCCAGCCGGTAGCGCCGTACTTCGACTCCCATTCATCCAGGTCCTCGCGGGGAGCCCAGAAAGCGATGCAGGAGTTGTGGCTGGAGCAGCCACCCATCACCTTGGCGCGGGCATGGCGCATGAAGGAGTTGCCGTTTTCCTGCGGTTCCACGGGGTAGTCCCAGTCGTAGCCGGATTCCAGCAGTTCCATCCAGCGGTCCAACTGCAGGATTTCGGGCAGGTTCCGGTCATCCGGGCCGGCTTCCACCAGGGCCACGGTGACGGCAGGATCTTCGCTGAGCCGGGCGGCGACGGCAGCTCCAGCGGATCCTCCGCCGATGACGACGTAATCGAACTCCCGCTCGCTGAGGTTCTCAATGTTGTCCACGTGCATTTAGTTCTCCTTGCCGTGATCTGCGAACCAGCCGGTCACCTGGGGGTTGGTGTTCTGGTAGATGTGCTTGGCTTCCTGGTATTCGCCCAGTCCGGTGGGGCCGAGTTCACGGCCGACGCCGGACTGGCCGAAGCCACCCCACTCGGCCTGCGGAAGGTAGGGATGGTAGTCGTTGATCCAGACCGTGCCATGCCGCAACCGGCCCGCTACCCGCTGGGCTTTGCCGGCATCCTGGGTCCACACGGCGCCCGCGAGTCCGTAGATGGTGTCGTTCGCTGTAGCTACGGCTTCGTCTTCCGTGCGGAAGGTTTCCACCGTTACCACCGGGCCAAAGGCTTCGTCGATGACTACCGACATTCCCCGTTGGACGCGGTCCAGGACGGTGGGCTGGTAGTAGAACCCGGCGTCGAACTTTTCGCCTTCCGGGGCCGAGCCGCCGCACCGCAGCCGCGCTCCTTCGGCCACGCCACGCCGGACGTAGGCGTCCACCTTCTCCCGGTGGGCGGCGGAAATCAGCGGTCCGGTTTCGGCGGAGTCATCAAACGGGCCGCCGAGGCGGATGCCGTTGGCCTTGCGGACAAGTTCGTCAACGAAGCGCTCGGCGATGGATTCCTCCACCACCAGCCGCGCCCCGGCAGAGCAGACCTGCCCGGAATGCACAAAGGCGCCGTTCAGCGCGTTGTCGACGGCGGCATCGAAGTCAGCGTCAGCGAACACCACGTTGGGGTTCTTGCCGCCGAGTTCCAATGCCACCTTTTTCACGGTGCCCGCAGCAGCAGCCGCGATGCGCTTGCCGGTTTCCAGGCCACCGGTGAAGGAAACCAGGTCAATATCGGGATGTTCCGACAGCGGTGCGCCCGCCTGTGGGCCGGGGCCGGTCACCAAGTTGGCGACGCCGTCCGGTAAGCCGAGATCCTGCAGCAACTGCATGGCGAGGATCGCGGTGGAGGGGGTCAGCTCGGCAGGCTTCAGGATGAAGGTGCAGCCGGCGGCCAGCGCGGGCGCGATCTTCCACGCGGCCTGCAGTAACGGGTAGTTCCACGGTGTAATCAGGCCGCAGACGCCCACGGGTTCGTAAACGATTTTGCTCACGACGGCGGGGTTCCCGGCGTCCACTACACGGCCGGCTGACTGCCCGGCGAGGCGTCCGAAGTATTCGAAGCAGGAGGCGATGTCGTCCATGTCGATGCGGCTCTCGATGATTCGCTTGCCGGTGTCCAGAGATTCGGCGCGTGCGAACTTCTCCCGGCGTTCGCGCAGTTCAGCGGCGACCTTGAGCAGGAACGCACCTCTTTCGGGTGCCGGCACGTTGGACCAGACGCCGGAATCGAAGGCTGCCCGGGCTGCGGAAATGGCACGCTCGGCATCCTCGCGGCCTGCCTCTGACACGGTGGCGACCAGTTCGCCGTCGGCCGGGTTGTGAATCTCACGCACCGCGCCGGAAGCGGCCGGTTCCCATGCGCCGTTGATGAAAAGCGTGGAGGCGGAATCGGAAAATGTGGCTTGGGTCATACGAAGCAGGCTAGTGCATCTTGAACATCTGTTCAAGGAAAATCATGAACAGATGTTCAAAGTGACGCGGCCCTGCAGGCTTCAGCGGGCATTGATGGAGATGCTCTTGCGGATCTCGGGAAGGGTGGCCTTGAGGGTGTCGAGGGTGGGGCAGAGGGCTTCGACCCTAACTGTGACCGCTGGCTTGTTGAAGGTCCTTACCGCGGTGTATCCATAAGCGTCGCCGGATGTGTATGTCACGGCCAGCATGTCCACTTCATGGCTGCCCCCGATGCCGTAGCCCAGCGTCGCGTCCTTGGCATTGGCAATGAGGTCCGTCTTGCCGGGGAAGAGGATGGCGAGGATCTCCTGGGTTGATGCCTTGTCGTCGTCGGCAACGAGCTCGGCGGGATTGTTGCGCGCCTGGACCGTTCGCACCTTGCAGCGCGTGTTACCGGAGCTGAAGGTCATCATCCCGTCCGTTGCCATGCGGCTGTAATCGGCTTCCCAGCCGGCAGCTGGGTCCGTCAGTGAGCTGGCGATATCGGGGGTGTGTCCACCGTTTTCATCGCCGATGATCCTGTTGCCGTTGGTCCAGGAAAGATCTTCGGTCACCGGATCGAGTCTCCCGGCGGCGGTGTCGCTGTCAGTCTTTGCCTCCCCGCTGGCTGAAGCTGCGCTTCGGTCCGGACTCTGTAACCCGGTGGAGCTTGTTGCAGAGGGGGTGGAAGTGTTGATTGGGGCCGGCGCGCCGATGCTGCAGCCTCCCAGTGCCGTGATGGCAAGAATGGACGAGAACAGTACAAAGAACTGCGTGCGGGATGGGCTTGGCGTGGTCATGTGGTTCCTTTTCCTGTTCGCATACCCCGAGGCAAGTTGCCTGCTTGGGAAGAATATCTATCGACTGGATTAATCTACCAGTTAGCTGCACCCATCCCTGCTCCCGCCCGCTACGAACTACTGGCATGAAAAAGCTCGGACTCCGGACCAAAGGCCCCGAAACCATGGCAGCGCTGGCAGGCGTGGTGTCTGCCGCCGTCGTGCTTGCCGTTGCCGAGCTGATCGGCGCCTTCTTCACCGCCAGGGCAACTCCCGTGTTTGCCCTGGGATCAACGTTCATCGACTTCACTCCGTCGTGGATGAAGGATTTTGCCATTGCCACATTCGGCACGAATGACAAAGCGGCACTGTTCGTAGGGATGGGCGTCACCATCGCATTACTTGCCTGTGTCCTGGGCATAGTGGCCTACAAGAAGTGGGCGCTGGGCGTCCTGGGCGTGTTGTTCATGGGTGCCGTGATTGTGGCCGCCGTTCTGACCCGCGCAGGAGTGGGGCTGGCCGACGCCATTCCCTCCGTCCTGGGAACCATCGCCGGCCTGATAGCCCTCCGCCGCCTCATAGTGCCGCTGTGGAGGCTGAAAGCGTGGCCGGAGGCCCCCGCTGACGTGGCGGCCGACGCCGACAAGCAGGTTGGCGGGGCCGGAACCAGCCGTCGTCGTTTCTTTGCCGCTGCCGGAGTCACCGCGGTGGCCGCCGGAATTGCGGCCACCGGTGGGCGGCTGTTGGGCGCGGCACGAAACAACGTTGCCCAAGCCCGTGATGCCCTCAGGTTGCCGACACCGATCAAGGCTGCGCCCCCTGTGCCGGCGGGTGTCCAGTCCCCGGTGGCGGGAGTATCGTCTTGGCTGACGCCAAACAGCGAGTTCTACCGCATTGATACGGCCCTGAGCGTCCCGGAAATCAACGTCAACGATTGGTCATTGCGGGTGCACGGAATGGTCGAGGAGGAAGTGACCCTCACCTTCCAGGACCTGCTCGACGCCGATCTGATCGAATCGCACGTGACCCTCACCTGTGTTTCCAACCCGGTGGGCGGAAAGCTTGCCGGTAACGCCAAGTGGTTGGGCCTTCCCATCCGCGAAGTCCTGAAAAGGGCCAGGCCCAAGGATGGCGCGGACATGGTGCTCTCGCGGTCCATCGACGGCTTCAGTGCCTCCACGCCACTGGAAGTCCTTCAGGACGACCGGGATGCCATGCTGGCCATCGGCATGAACGGTGAGCCGCTTCCGGTGGAGCATGGCTACCCCGTGCGGATGGTGGTTCCCGGGCTGTACGGATTCGTCTCCGCTACCAAGTGGGTGGTGGAGTTGGAGGTCACCCGTTTCGCCGACAGCAAGGCTTACTGGACCGAACGCGGCTGGTCAGAGCGCGGACCCATCAAAACCATGGCACGGGTGGACGTACCCGCATCCTTTGCAAGGCTTAAGGCAGGAAAGGTAGCTGTGGGCGGCACCGCTTGGGCGCAGACGCGGGGTATTACCAAGGTTGAAGTCCAGATTGACGACGGCGATTGGGTGGAAGCAACCCTCTCCGACGAAGCCTCCACCATCACCTGGCGCCAATGGTCTTACGAATGGGATGCCACGCCCGGCATGCATTACGTCAAGGCCCGCGCCACTGACGCCACCGGCGAAACCCAGACCGACAAGCGAGCCGATCCCGTGCCTGACGGAGCCTCGGGCTGGCCGTCGGTGATGGTGACGGTTGAGTAGTACTACGCGATCTGAACTAAGCGGGTTTCGCGGCCGGGATCTCCAGGCGCGAGCGAAGAACAGGTACACCGGGGCCTTGGAGGTCCTCAAGGTAGGAAATACGTCCGGCCATCGCCATGACCAGGGCGAGGGTGGTCCCCGTAACCATCGGTCCTGTCCCTGCTGAGAAGGGCCCGTCATCCGCCCTCAACTGCAGGTCCGCAGCGTGGGTGCGGCTGGCAACCGCAAAGTCCCGGCGCGCGTAGAACTCCGCGACGGGCGTCAAAGCGTCATTGCTCGGAGTACGGGGAAGCCCAAGGGGCCGGCGGATGTCCTGGGCATGCACGATTACCTCCCCCAGATAGGCCGGAGTATCGGAGGAAGGGGCGATGCTGCTGTGGATGACGGCGCGGAACCTGTCCAAGGTCTTAGCCGGGGTGCTACCACGGTGCTCCTCCAGCCTCCGCTGGTTGTGCACGTCAGGCCGGAAACGGGCACCGAGCATGCTGCGCAACCACTGCCACTGGTTAAGGCTCGCCGCGGCCGTCAGATGCGCGACGACGTGCTCCACATCCCATCGCCCACACAGGGTCTCGTAGCGCCATTGCTCCGGGCTAAGGCCGGTCAGGTCCTCCACCAGCGCGGCGCGCTCAGCATGAACCAGGGTCCAAAGATGGCCGTCCGAAGGTTTCCCCACATCTTCCTGCTTCCTCTATGAGAGTTTTGTGGTTTCAAGCCCACGCTCGCTTCTTACAGTCGCATTCAAACACAGGGCTCGTCAGTGGCGCGGGAACCCGTTCGGAGCGCTGCAGGCCGATGGCCAAGCTGTGGCTTCCATGAATCGTGAGAGCATCATGGAGTGACCGACGCCACTTCGCTTGAAATGCCGCCCCTGTATGAGTCGCTGACCTGGCTCACCCCGCTTTCGGAGGAACGTGCCGCCCACCTTGTGGCGTTCTTGTCCGACCCGGCCCCTGCTGAGGTTCTGGACATGGGGTGCGGATGGGGCGAACTTCTGCTTCGGGTTTTAGCGTCCGCCCCGCAGGCACGGGGACGTGGAGTGGACCGTGCTTCGGCATTCATGGACCGGGCGACGCAACAGGCATCCAACCGTGGACTGCTCGATAGAGTGACTTTTGATTCGATGCCCGGGGCAGAAGCCCAGCCTCGCCCCGCAGACGCTGTCATCTGCATCGGTGCGAGCCAGATCTGGGGGCCGCCGGTAGAGGCAGCACAGCCGCTCGACTATGCCGCGGCCTTGCGCGCCCTTCGAGCCCTGGTGCTCCCCGGGGGCAGGCTCGTCTACGGTGAGGCGATCTGGTCAGCTACGCCTCATCCGGCTGCTACCGCCCCTCTGGCCGGACGCGATGACGAGTACCTGACCACAGATGCGCTACGCGAGCAGATCCGGGCCGCCGGCTTCGAAGTGGTGGACGACGACCAGGCAACCATTCAGGAGTGGGACGTTTTCGAAGCCGGGTATCGCGACCGGTTTACCCGGTGGCTGGAAGCCCATGATGCCGACCATCCCGCCGCAGATCAGGTCCGTCGGCAATACGAGGAACAGCGCGCTGCCTATGAAGAGGGCTGCCGGGGCGTACTCGGGATGGCGTACTTCTGCCTCAGGGGGTAGGCGTCCACAACAACTCAAGTTGGGTGCCGCCAGGACTGGGTATTTATCCGGAATTGAGCACCCTGATCCAGCCCGCGGTTGGACGCGTCGTCCGTGGGGCGAACGTATCGTGGCGCAAAATCACAGGGGTGGCAGAACAACGCTCGTCTCGCCAAATTCGAGCGTGACCTCGTTGGATACATCCACGTCGCCGGGAGTCTTGATCACATAGGTACGCGGGGCTATGTCGGCTGAACAGGCCTGCGCGGTATGCGAGGCAATGCTCAACTTTATGTGGTGGGCACTGAGGACCTCTATTGAAGACGGGAAGACCGGGCAGCTGGAACTGCCGCTGAGGACAACCGCAAACCTCGCGCCGGCATCCAGCCAGCCCGCTACAGGGACAGGAGCGGGGAATGACGGATCCTCGGCCCAGGACCCGGGATCAGCTGTAATTGCTGCCGATGGCAGTCCTCCCCGAAATTCAGATTCGGAAATCGAAGACGGAACGGCGGAACAGCCTGCGAGCATAGCGGCCAGGCCGGCGACGAAAAACCGAAAACTAGTCCCGATATAACCGAGGCTGGGGTGTCTATGGCTCATGTGCCCGCTGCTGGGTGCTCGGACTGTACTATCCGCAAGCCCAGTCAAACGTATCTGATTCAAGGTCGAATTGGGCATTGCCGCCACCGCCAAAGTTGAGCCCTGAAATCTCTTCCAGTTCGAGGTACCAAGGAGTAAGCCCGTCAGGCATTGCTTGGATGGGAAAGGCCGTCCCGCCCAGGTGGCTCATGGCAAACAGGGGTTCTGCCCAGTCTGTGAGTCCGTTGCCTGTTGAGGGACTGACATATCCATCTGGGCCAACCTCATCTCCCCAGAGTTCGACGGGGGCCTTGCCGGCATTGGGATCGGCGCGCGGAATCAGCCAAATGTCCGTGGTTGGCTCAACCTCGCCCCAGGCGTTTGTACCTTCTGACTCATCCCCATGGTCACCCCCGACACGAAGATCCGGGCGAGGCGCTGTTGGTCCGGCCGCCAATTCATCGTGGGTGAGCCAAAGGATCGCGAATTCTCCGTCGATCACGTCTCTTCGCCTCAAAAGGCCGGGATGGTCCTCGGCTGCTGCAAGGTCGCGCAGGAAAGGATCGGCTGATTCCGCGCTGGGAATGGCAGATGTGTCTTCCACTGCAAACTGGCCCTCGCCGGCAAAGATGGCTATTCCTGGGAACTGTGGCCCGCGCCTTTGGAAGCCTGCGGGCAGCCAGAGAGTCAGCACATGCATCATGGGCAACCCAGTATTGAGGCTGCGCGGCCAGTGTTCCCAACGGACGCCCGGCCCATGGCCTCCTGTCCACCCTGAAGGCGGCTGGCTTGGCAGTGCAGCACCGGCAGCTCGACCTGGCGCGTTGCCAAGGCCATTGCCACAGCGAAAGGCCAGGTTCCAGGCGGTCATCGGCTCGACACCTCTCGCTGTGGTACTCATCGGTTTGCGCAGTTGCCTCTGTTGTCGATGAAGAACGAGGACACCTTGTTCTTCAATCCCAGGGCCTCGAGGTTCCATCGTCCGCCGGGTCCGATGCTGAGTGGGTTTCCGCCGCAATGGGAATCGTCGTAGACCCAGACAGTTTCGCTGGTGTTGTTGATGATCGAGGCGGCGTTGTTGTTGACCTGGACGTTCCATCCGTTGGCGCCGGCGGGGCCGTTGTTGAACAGTTCGTCACCCAGCCAACCGTCGGAGTACTGGGTGTCGGCGCGTGCCCCTTCGTAGTTGCTGTTGAAGTACAAGCACAGCCTCTCGTAGGGGCACGTTGAGCCGGCTTGAGCCGCGGGTGCGCCGGCAAGGAACGCCCCTGCTGCCAATCCAAGCAATGACACGGTCCCGGTGATTCGCTTGATGAGTTTCATGGGTAGACCTTTCAATTTCTGGAGATTGACGACATACAACTGCTGACTGCGCTGCTACTGATGTTCCTGGCGGATCAGCCGATCAGGGCGGTGGCCGCGGAGTAGCGGGCCAGTGCGGTGTACGCGGTCTTCGTTCCTGTCACGCGTACCTTGATGGCGCTTCCCTTGTCCGCGGCAACCAGCTTGTACGTCTGGGCGGTTGCACCCGTAATGGCGGTGCTTCCGCGGAACCACTGGTAGGTCAGGGTCACAGGCGCCGGCCCCCACACGCCGGGGGTTGCCGTGAGCGTGCTGCCTACCGTTTTGGTACCGGAGATCGTGGGAGTGGGCCCAGTCAGCGTGCCCGCCGCCACGGCGGCAGTCGCCACGGAGGTTTTCGCCGCCGTCGTGAATCCGGTCTTGCTGCCGGTGACGCGGACAGTGATGGTCTTGCCCAGGTCGGCGGCAGTCAGCGAGTAGGTAGCTGAGGTGGCACCCGTGATCGCGATGCCACTCCGGAACCACTGGTACGCCAACGTCACGGGGGCCGGGCCCCACGCACCCGGCACTGCAGTGAGGACCGCACCCACCTTCACCGTCCCGGAGATCGTCGGCACCGGTGCGGTCAGGGTTCCCACTGCCACGGCAGCGGTCGCCGCGGAAGTTTTGGCCGTCGTCGTAAATCCGGCCTTGGTTCCCGTGACCCGGACGGTCATGGTTTTGCCAAGGTCGGCGGCAGTCAAGGTGTAGCTGGCAGACGTAGCCCCGGTAATGGCAACACCAGTCCGGTACCACTGGTAGGCCAGCGTTACTGGAGCAGGTCCCCACGCCCCGGGAACAGCTGTGAGGGCAGAGCCAACCTTCGCCGTCCCGGAGATCGTCGGCACTGGCGCGGTCAGCGTGCCTACCGCCACGGCAGCAGTGGCAGCGGAGGTTTTGGCCGCAGTAGTGAACCCGGCCTTGGTTCCCGTGACCTGGACGGTCATGGTCTTGCCCAAGTCGGCGGCAGCCAAGGCGTAGGTTGCCGATGTGGCACCGGTGATTGCGACGCCGCTTCGGTACCACTGGTAGGCCAGCGTTACGGGAGCCGGTCCCCATGCTCCGGGTACAGCGGTGAGCGTCGAGCCAACTTTCGCGGTCCCGGACACGGTGGGCACCGGCGCGGTCAACGTGCCGGCCGCGACGGCGGCTGTCGCAACGGAAGTCTTCGCCGTCGTCGTAAATCCGGACTTGGTGCCTGTGACCCGAACGGTCATGGTCTTCCCCAGATCGGCGGAAGCCAATGCGTAGGTAGCTGATGTGGCACCTGTGATGGCGACGCCGCTTCGGTACCACTGGTAGGCCAGCGTCACCGGAGCCGGTCCCCATGTCCCGGGAACCGCAGTGAGCGTCGAACCAACCTTGGTGGTCCCCGTTATGGTCGGGACAGGAGCAGTCAGTGTGCCTGCTGCGACAGTAACGCTGGCCTGGCCGTAGTAGGGCTGCAACGGCCAGTCATGGACGCTGAGCCGTACGGTGACTTTTTTCCCGGCGTCGGAGGCCTGGAGGAGGAACGTTGCCCCATTGGTCCTGTGGTCCTGCACGCCGTTGACGAACCAGTCGTAATAGGGGCCGAAATCAGGGGTGGGGCTCAGGGTTCCGTGGTCAACGGTCAGGGTGTTCCCGGCGCTGGGCGTGCCCAGAAGGGTGAAGGGCTTCGAAGCCGTGACAGCCTCGGCACCGGACTTACCGCCGTGCACCGAGGTGGTGTGCGAGGCGTATCCGGTCTTGGTCCCGGTGACCTTTGCCCAGATGTCGTACCCGGCATCGGCGGCGGTGGGAATGTAGACAGTGGTGGTGGCGCCGGGAATGTCTTGGGCGACCACGCCGTCCTTGGAACGCTGCCACTGGTAGGCGAGCGTCACCGGAGCCGGTCCCCAAACGCCGGGATCGACCGTAAGCTTCTGACCTGCCTGGGCAGAGCCGTAAACGAAAGGCCTGTCAGGTGTCAGCGACAGCCCCGCAACGTCCAGCTGCATGGTCAGCTTGATGCGCTGGCCGGCAGCAGTGGCCGTCAGGACGGTGG
>NZ_JABMCX010000510.1 GCF_013179505.1 Paenarthrobacter sp. CM16
AACTGCTCGACGTCGCCGTCGAGTCCGCGCGCGATCGTGGCCTCCCGTTGCGGCTCGTCTCCCTGCTGGCCCTCGACGGCGGTAACTCGCCCGGGCTGGCCGACGCCGCCTGGGTGCATGCCGCCGACCGGCTTGCCGCCGTCGGGAGTTCGTCCGAAACGACCGGTTCCGCAGCTGTCCCCGAACCCGAGATCGTGGTAGCCCAAGGCCGCACCATCGAAGAAGCCGTTGACCGGCTCGACTTCGAAGACGGCGAAATCCTGCTGATCGGCTCCAGCCGTCTCGCCCAGCACCGTGCCACGTTCCTGGGCAGCACCGCCAACCGGATCCTTCGCGCCCTCCCTGTCCCCATGATCGTGGTTCCCCGCGACTACACGCGTCAAAGCTCCTAGCAATCGCCTGAGAGGCAAAACCCATGTCAACTGCACCAAAGACGGTCCAGTCGAAAGAAACGTCATCCCTGAGTGAAAAGGGACTGAAAGCCGGATCGGTGGGCCTGATCGGCGCCGTCGTGATTGGTGTTTCCTGCATCGCGCCCGCCTACACGCTGACAGCGGCCCTGGGCCCCACTGTGTCCGAGGTGGGCGTACACCTGCCCGCAATCTTCCTGGTGGGCTTCATCCCCATGCTGCTGGTGGCGCTCGGCTACCGCGAACTCAACAACGCCATGCCCGACGCCGGTACCTCCTTCACGTGGGCAACGCGCGCGTTTGGTCCGTGGATCGGATGGATGGGTGGCTGGGGGCTGATTGCCGCAACCATCATTGTGTTGTCCAACCTTGCCGCCGTCGCCGTGGACTTCTTCTACCTGATGCTCGCGCAGATTTTCAGTAATCCCTCCTTGGGGGAGCTCAGCAAAATCCTGCCCCTGAACATCGCCGCCACGCTGGTGTTCATAGGCCTTGCCTGCTGGATTTCGTATCGCGGCATGGAGACCACCAAGGGCGTCCAGTACGTGCTGGTGGCCTTCCAACTGTTGGTTCTGGGCTGGTTCGCGGTCTCTGCGTTCGCCCACGTAGCGAACGGCACGGCTTTCGATGCCACCGCCATTTCACCGGACTGGTTCAACCCGTTCGCCGTGGACTCCTTCTCCTCCTTCGCCGCGGGTGTGTCGCTCTCGATCTTCATTTACTGGGGCTGGGACGTCACCCTCACCATGAACGAGGAAACGAAGAACCCCGAGAAAACCCCTGGCCGTGCAGCCACCATCACGGTGTTGGTGATCGTGGTCATCTACATGACCGTTGCGCTGGCAACCCTGTCCTTCGCGGGCGTTGGCGAGACCGGACTGGGTGCGGGCAACCCGGAGAACCAGTCCAGCATCTTTGCCGTGCTGGCTGGTCCAGTGATGGGGCCGTTCGCGATCCTCATGTCCCTGGCCATCCTGAGCAGTTCGGCGGCATCGTTGCAGTCGACGTTCGTCTCACCGGCACGCACCATGCTGGCCATGGGCCATTACCGCGCCATCTCACCCAAGTTCGGCAAGATCAGCCCCACCTACAAGTCGCCGAGCTTCGCAACCATCGCCGCTGCGATCGCAGCCGCCGGCTTCTACGTGATCACCAGGACCGTGTCCGAGAATGCGCTGTGGGACACCATCACCGCCCTGGGCATGATGATCTGCTTCTA
>NZ_JABMCX010000511.1 GCF_013179505.1 Paenarthrobacter sp. CM16
GTCGTAGACACAACAGGACCGGGCACGGCGGAGCTCTGCGACGTCGGGACCGGGCCCAACAGCCGGCCACGGAGCGAAGCGGAGTGGACGCCCAAAAGGAGTGCGAGCCCCGCGAGCATGCCTCCCCTGGCCACCGGGGATCCGCCCAGGTCAATCCCGGCCCGGGCTTGCCGCACGCACCAGGTGAGTAGTGCCGGCCCTTTTGCGGGAACGGCGGTCCGTCGCCGGCAACCACCCACAAGAGCCGGCCACCTGCGGCGGACCGCCCGCCCACACAAGGCGAACGGCCCACCCTCCGGTCTACTCGCGGCGGTCGTGGAGCGGGATGGCTCCGTACTGTCCGGCTGCGCGTCGGAATCGTGAGTCGCTGCTGAAGATGAACGTGCCGCCGAACATGTACCACGGGGCTGTTTCGTCCTCCGGGGCGACTGGCTCGGCGTGAGTCACGGTTTCGCGGTCGAAGCTCTCGTTTTTGACGAGCCGGACGGCGGGCCGTTCCTCGGTAGCTTCGAAAACGGGGTCGATGCCCTCGCCGATGACGGTTACCTCCATGACGCGGGCGGAAATGCCCTGATTGGAGAAGTCCGCGCCCAGGGCGTCGCGGTAAATCAGGGCGGTGATGCCTTTGGGGGCTGTGGTGGCGTTGCTCATGTGCTGGCTCCTTTGAAGTGGTGGGGGCTGTACTGCCCGGCTCTGGCCGGGCAGTACAGCGGTTCTCAGTTCCTGCTAGAGGAACGTGGGGCGGTGTTCGGCCGCGAACAGGACGGCCACGGCTTCGGTGTGCCAGTCCAGTGCCGCGTATTGCCGGGTGGTGTCCAGTACGGCTGGGTTCACGTGGGCCTCGGCGTTGACGGCTGCCGCCATGCCCCGGATGTGCGCGGCGAGTTCTTCGGCTCCGTCGGCGCTGTAGGCCACGGGAGACTTCTCCACGATTGCGGCGAGGGTTTCGAGGAAGACCACGGCTTGGGCCGGGCTGTTGGCGATGCTGCGCTTTTCGGTCATTGTCCTTGGTCCTTTGCTGGTTTGGTGCCTTGCCGGGCGGGGGTCCGCCCGGCAAGGAGCCGAGGGCTGTTAGGCGGCGGCTGCTGCTTGGAACGTGGGCGGGATGAGGTAGCGGCTGGGAAGCTCCGCGGCGGCCTCGGGCAGGTCTGCCGGGCCTTGGGCTTGCCCGTTCTTCCAGTGGGAAAAAGCCTCTTCGGTGATCGCGTCCCAGAAACGGGCCTTCGTCCGGTAGAACGTCGTCTTCACGTCCCCCTCGCAGTAGGTGGCCATGCCGAACAGGTTGCCGATGCCGTCAGCAGTGCGGGTTCCAGCGACCATGACATAGGGCCACTGGCCCAGGTCCCAGCCGTCAGATCCCCAACTGGGGATCACGACCCAGCCGTGTTCTGAGATGACGTCCATCCAGTCGTAACCGCCGTTCATGTGGTAATCCACGAGTACGGGCACGTCGTGGATGGTTTCTCCGGTGTCCTCGGTGGTGATCGTCTGGACGCTGATTGCGTTCATGGTTTTGTGTCCTTTGCAGAGGATTGGTGAGGGAGCGGTGTGACCCGGCCAGCTACTTTCTTTCCTCCCCCGTTGTTTTTTGGCTGCTGGCGAAGCTTGCGGAGCTGTGGCCGACGGAGG
>NZ_JABMCX010000512.1 GCF_013179505.1 Paenarthrobacter sp. CM16
CTATGCCGATAGCCCGTCATCCCTGTCTGGCAATGACCCACGGGGCTGGAAAGATGGATCGATGGACGTCTACAGCATCACGGCAAACGAAGCCGCCGGTATCCTGAGCATCACCGGCCTGGAGCTGCGCAATCGGCTGCGTGCAGAAAGACCTCCAGGGGCCATTCAAATCCCCAACAAGAAGAACGGCCGGTGGTATCTTGCTAATTGGTATGTTGAACAGTTGGCGGCCGAATATGGCCGGCGCGTCGTCGTGCGGAAGGATGCTCCACTGGCTCACACTCCCCCTTCCGAAGCTGTGGATCACCAGCTGCCGACGACCGATGCAGGGCACAGGATCTGGTCAGAGTGGGTGCCTTTCAGTCTGGCGCTGCCGCTCGCCCCGCTGTTCCCTGGTGTGTATATGTTCCGTAAGGGCGACGAGCCGGAAGCCGGCCCGGTGTACATAGGGATGGCGGGGGAACGTAAGGGCACGGGGGTCCGCGGTCGGCTCTCCATTTATGCGAGCGGGCGGGGAGCGACATCCGGTCTTGGTGAGCACGCGATGGACCGAGCACTGGCCGACCCAGTATGGCTTCAAGCACGCCTCTACGAGGCCCTCGCAGGTCGCCCGATGCGCGCAACGGCGGCTGCCCGCTCTGCGATCGACCACGCGCATCTGGAAGTTCGCTGGCAGACTGTGTCGACAAGGGCAGAGGCATTGGTGCTTGAGTCCCAACTGATCGCTAGACACCCTGGTCGATTGTGGAACCGCCCTCGTCGCTTCCGGTTGAAGGCGCAAGAGCCTCATACATGACCGTTCGCTCTCGGAACAGCAACAGTCCGGCATTAGAGGGCAGGGTCATCAACGGCTGGGATCAGCTCGTACAGCAAAACGAGGTGGGCGGTGTACTGCTATCGCTGTTCTGCAATCGGTTGCTGTGCGTTGCTGCCTGGCGTAGCAATGCGCTGTCGCTGCGCTACTGCATGTCAATCAATGGCGGCGCATCGGGCCGCATCCTGGAAACTTCCCAACTTGACCCGAGGCGGCAAGGCTCAAATCAACCGAGTAGGCCGGATGAGGACGCGAGGTAGTACCCCCGGTCGGCCAAGATCCACGTTCTGGCTCCACATCAGAACGACTTCGAGGGCCCACGTGAATGGCACCAGTACGGTCGCTGTTAGCATCGTCAGATGGTCAATTTTGAAGCTGAGCTTACGTCTCCGTCGGCGCTGCGGAAGTCTTATCTCCTACTGAGTATCAACGAGCTAGCCAACGATAATCGCCACCGGTCGGCAGACACCGCACTCATGTACCGGGAAGCGGAAACCTTCGGGGTAGACCGGCGCTCTTTCGGCTCTGATCTTGAGGCCCTTCTGGACAAGGGATGGATTTTCTACGAGAAGACCTCCGGAAACCCGAGCGATGTGACAATCACCCAACGGGGTGCTGACTTCGCTGAAGAATTCAGTACGTTCATCAATGACCCTCGTCGGCGGGCCACGGCAGTCCGCGAGGCTTTACTCCAGTGGCTTTATGAGGAACGCCTCCACGGAACGACAGCGCCAAATATCAGCGGCTTTCCCAACAGCAAGTACGGAAGTTTCTACGGGAAAAAGTTCACCGATCACGAAATCAAGCAAGCC
>NZ_JABMCX010000513.1 GCF_013179505.1 Paenarthrobacter sp. CM16
TAAGACCCACAGCGCCGATGGTACTGCACCCGGGAGGGTGTGGGAGAGTAGGACACCGCCGGACAACCATTAAGGCAAGAGCCCCGACCCAAGGTCGGGGCTCTTCCCCTTTAACCACCACACACACCAGCCGGCATTTATGCCGGCGCGGCGCCAGGATCCAGGTTGCCCGTGGTGGTCCGGATGCCATCCCCCGACGGACAGGCCTAAGCTGATTGCGGCTTGCCTCTTCACTGCAGATGTCGGAATGGAGCAGATGGACCTCAACACGCAATCACCGCTGTCATGGACCTTCCGTGCGGGGACGGCCGAAGACCACCCAGGGTGTGCAGACCTATGGATGCAGGCTCTTGCCCTTCGTGATGGCACACCCCCGGATCCCGACATCAAACGCAAGGCGTTGGCGAAACTGACCTCCCCGCGGGGCGTCCTTTCGATCGTCGAAAGCCGTTCAGCGATCAACGGGTTTGCGCTGGCCATGGATGACACGCAGGCAGGTTCCTCCCGCACGGCCCACATCGCGCTGCTTGTCGTGAACCCGTCCATCCAAGCCCGTGGAGTGGGGCGCGCCCTACTGGCGAGCATCACCCGGAGGCTCATAACGGAGGGTTTCACCTCGGCGTCCCTCAGGGTTGTGAAGGACAACTTGCCTGCACGCAAGCTGTACGAAGCGGCCGGGTGGAAGGCTGCCGGCCATGGAGTCTTCGAAGACTCGGGACGTCCCTGCGTCCATTACAAGCTGGGCTTGACGGACGACGGCTCTTAGCGGAGGACCCTACCAGCAGGGCAGCTCAGCACTCCCGTGCCGTGACATCCCGCTGGCTGTCGAGTTGCCGATGAATTGCTGAACTACTTCGCAGACTTCGCAGCTGCTTTTGCTGCTTGCTTGCTGGCGCGGACTTTGACCAAGGACTCCGGGTCCACGATGTCGGCAACCGATAGGTAGGATCCTTCCTCGCCGTAGTGGCCAGCGGCTTCCCGCCACCCTTCGGCCTGGAGACCGCACTGCTTCCCCAGCAGGGCCAGGAAGATCTTGGCCTTCTGTTCCCCGAAGCCCGGCAATGCCTTGAGCCGACGCAGTACCTCGGCCCCATCAGGGTCACCCTGGGTCCAGATCGTGGCAGCATCACCGTTCCAGTCACGATGCACCGTTTCCGCCAGGGCCTGGACCCTGCCGGCCATGGAACCTGGGAAGCGATGGACGGCCGGCTTCTCCTTGAAGACCTCGACGAAACCGGCCGGGTCGTGCTCCGCAATGGCGACGGGGTCCAAAGACCCAAGGCGGGTACGGATCTTCTCGGGACCAGCAAAGGCCGACTCCATAGTGACTTGTTGATCGAGCAACATACCCGTTAGCAGCGCAAAGGCGTCGTCAGTGAGCAGTTGGTCCGCGGCGGCATCTCCTGTGATGTGCAATTCCATGAGTTCCATCCTCCCACCAGGCGGCGCCAACGTCATTGGTCCCAAGGACAACGAGCCGTATCCCCCACCGCTGCGTTGCGGGTGTTGGTGAGGCGTTAGGGGTTGGTGTTCGACGGCGGTTTGGTGGGGGTTTTGGGGGTGTGGGGGTGTGGTGTGGGGGTGGATTTGCGTTGGGGGTTGGGGGCGTGTATTGTT
>NZ_JABMCX010000514.1 GCF_013179505.1 Paenarthrobacter sp. CM16
GGCCAAGGACTCCGGCGGCCGCTTGCAGCAGTTGGGATCCGGGCAGTTGGACGTCGCCCGGGCGGTAGTTTCCCGTCCGCGGAACCATTTCACGTGCTGGTACGGCACTCCGATGCTCAACGAGAACTCACCGGCAGCTGAGCGCTCAGTACGGGCCGTGCACCAGTAAGTGCCCGATGGCGTGTCCGTGTACTGGCTGTAGGCGCTGAACTTGTCCGGCACATCGAACACCGCGCGCGATGTCCATGCTTTGCAGGACGGCTGTCCTTCAATGGCGCCGGTGTGGTCCTGGGGGAAGGTCACGCCGTCGTTCTCGTAGGCCTTGTAGATGATGCCGGACTGGTGCGTCTTCTGGAAATGTGTGGTGATGCCAAGGTGCTTGGTTGCGAGGTTGGTGAAACGGTGCGCGGCAGTTTCGTAGGACACCGCGAAGGCATCCCGGACGTCCTCCACTGCGATTTCCTTGGCGGCCTTGGCTTTTTGCAGGAACTCCACGGTGGCTTGCTCCGGCAGCAACAGAGCGGCCGCGAAGTAGTTGGTGGCCACACGCTGAGCCAGGAAATCGCCGTAGTTCCGGGGAGTTTCATGCCCCAGGACGTAGTGGCCCAACGCCTGCAGGAGGACCGAGCGGGGATCGTGATCCTGGCGCTGGTTCTGCGTCAGATAAATTCTGCGGTTCTTCAAATCCGTTACGGACCGCGTGGAATGAGGCAGATCGCCCACATGATGAAGGGAAAAACCCAGGTTCTCAGCGATGTCCGCAATGACGTGCTGGCTCAACGGACCGGTGGTGTAACCCACCCCTTTGAGGACCTTCTGCGCCTCCGCCTCATACTCTGGGAAATAGTTACCGCGCTCGCGCATCATGGCACGCAACTCGCCGTTCGCGCGGCGGGCTTCTTCCGGCGTCGCGACTTGCTCATTCAACTTGCGCTCGAGCTCCTGGAGCAGCCCCACTTGCGACTCGAGCACATCGAGTGGAAGCCGCGAGCTGATGCGGATTTTGGGGAGGTTGAGGGATTCGTACAGCGGCCCGCGCTGGTACCGTTCCAGCTCGATTTCCAGTGCGGCCCTGCGGCTCGGCGGCTCCGCTCCGAGCAGCTGATCGATGGTCACGTTCAGTGACGCAGCGAGCTGCTGAAGCAGCCCCAATTTTGGTTCGCGCTTGCCGTTTTCAATCAAGCTCAGCTGGCTCGGCGCGGTCCCGACGGCGGCACTCAAGTCGTCCAGCGTCAGCCCGGCCTGCTTGCGCAGATGGCGCACGCGGCGGCCAAGGCTGATGACGTCCAGTTCAGGGGACGCGGCGGACAACGACGGCGATGCTACTTCGCGATTCCAGCTCACAGGCGACATTTCTTGAGAATACGCGAAGAAGTGCATTTCTTTCCATAGTTTTCCTCTAGTAACCCTCTTGGAAGTGCAGAAAAGTAGGACTTACGAAAAAGAAATACAGATCCCGGACAAGCCGGCCGACGCAGCAACGGCGCAGCGGAGGCCGGCCCGGGCACCACATAGGAGATAAAAATGACCGCATCATTTGAACCCGCAGAGCAGTCCGCAGAGCAGCAGGCCGCAGCGCTGGAACTTGAATGGTCCGCCAACCCGCGTT
>NZ_JABMCX010000515.1 GCF_013179505.1 Paenarthrobacter sp. CM16
CGTCCAGGGCATCGAGGACCCCTTCGACGTCGTCGAATGCCCTCACATAAGCCGTCTGGCGCTGGTGATACTCGGAAACCCAGGCGTGGGACTCTTCGCCTTCACCAAGTTCCACACCGAAGTGCCCCAAGGCAGCCCTGCCGCGAAGCAGCCGCTGTTCATTGAAGGTCAGCTCACCGGCCAGATAACGATCATAGAAATGCGTGGTCTCGTGAGTAAAGATGCGGCCGAACTTCACCCACCCGGCCTGGTCAAGGCCGGGCAGGAGATGCTCGCTGACGTCACGCAATGCAGTGGTCATGGCGTACTCAAGGTCCACCAGGGTGTCATCGATGTCGAAGAGAACACCGCGGATGGTGCCGAAGGAACTTGAGATAACCATGACTGAAGCCGCCCTTTTAGCCGCGGAAGGCGCGAACTCGGGCCAAGGAAGAATCCTTGCCCAGGATCACCATGGACTCGAACAGCGGCGGGGAAATGCGGCGGCCGGAGATGGCCGTGCGAACGGGCCCGAAGGCCGCACGAGGCTTGATTCCCAAGTCCTCCACCAGTGCCTGCTTCAGGGCAGTCTGGATGTTCTCGGCAGTCCAGTCCCCGATGGGCTCAAGCGCGGCCAGGGCAGCGTCGAGGACCTCGTCCAGATTGGCAGGGAGCCCCTTCCGGGCGTCATCCGCCACGTCAATGGCGTCGTCGGCCTTGAAGAGGAACGCCAGCATCTCCGGAGCCTCACCCAGGAGCGTGATGCGCTCCTGGACCAGCGGGGCTGCTTCGGCAAGAATCTCTTCCTGGCGCGGGGTGAGGATCTCCCCTACGAAACCGGCAGCGCGGAGATAAGGGACCAGCCGCTCCTTGAAGTCTTCCGGAGCCAGCATGCGGACATGCGTTCCGTTGATGGCCTCGGCCTTCTTGATATCGAAGCGTGCCGGGTTGCCCAAAACATCATGGATGTCGAAATTGGCCACGAGTTGCTCCACAGTGAAAATGTCCTCGTCCGCGCTCAGGGACCATCCGAGCAGCGACAAGTAGTTGAGCAGGCCTTCGGGGATGAAGCCACGTTCGCGGTGCAGGAACAGGCTGGACTCGGGATCTCGCTTGGAGAGTTTCTTGTTGCCCTGGCCCATCACGTAGGGCAGGTGCCCGAACTCCGGCATGTACTCGGCCACGCCGATCGCGTAGAGCGCACGGTACAACGCAATCTGTCGCGGAGTGGAGCTCAGGAGGTCCTCGCCGCGAAGGACATGGGTGATCCCCATGAGTGCGTCGTCCACCGGGTTCACCAACGTATACAGCGGGGCGCCATTCGCGCGGACCACTGCGAAGTCGGGCACGGAGCCGGCCTTGAAGGTGATCTCGCCGCGGACGAGGTCATTGAAGGTCAGGTCCTCGTCCGGCATGCGCAGACGCAGGACAGCCTCGCGTCCTTCAGCCTTGAACTGCGCCAACTGCTCCTCGGTCAGGTGGCGGTCGAACCCGTCATAGCCGAGTTTCGGATCGCGGCCGGCGGCTTTGTGGCGGGCTTCGATTTCATCCGGCGTGGAGTAGGACTCGTAAACGTGACCGCCGGCCTTGAGTTTGGCGATGACATCCTGGTAGATCCCGCCACGC
>NZ_JABMCX010000516.1 GCF_013179505.1 Paenarthrobacter sp. CM16
TCGACCATGAGAACATCCTTCGCGAAGTGAAAGGGACCGGCACGGAATAATATACCGACCGTTCGTTCTATAAAGATTACACGGCCCGGCGGACCGGTCAACAGCTGAAACCACCTGCGGACCGGTCCAGAGCAGTTTCACACCACCCGAATACCGAGGTGACCAGCCAAAAGGGGTGCCATGAGGCTCAGTTGGTAATCGTCAATAATGACGCCCGCGAGCCCCGCCAATCCGTTGATGCCGCGGAACTCCGACGTCCGCAGATCCACGTCCTTAAGTTTGGCCCCGCTAACGTCCAAGGTGCCGATGGTGCAGTTCTTCAGCGCGATCCTGGTCCCGGAACAGGCGCCGAGATCCAATTCGTTGATGATGCAATCGGAGATCTGGAGGTCCATGAGCTTGGAGCCGCGTAGGTTCACGTAGTCCAGCTTGCCGCCGTCGATCCGGACGGACCGCCAGTTGCCCTCATAGAGTTCAGCTGAGCCCCACCGGGGGTTGCTGATTTCCACATCCTGCCAAGAGCTGCGTGCGGCGGTGAAGACCGGCGCATAGGGCTCGGCCAGAATGCACTCGCGGAACGTTGCGCCCCGCAACTGTGCCTCGTTGAAGGAGACACTGTTCAGTTCGCATTCGATGAAGTCGGAGCCACTCAACTCTTCTCCGTCGGCGGAAACCTTGGTCCACCTGACGCCGTCATACCGTTCGCCGCGCTGGAAGTCCGGAGCGTCGTCGTCGCGCAGTTCTTCCAAACGGACCGGTGAAATCTTCGGGGCCGCAATCTTCGCAGCCGCCATCAGAGGGATTCCGCCTTCGCTGCGATCTCCGTCAGGTCCTTGGCGAGGGCTTTGCGCGTCATGCTCATGCCGATTTTCCCGAAGAGAGCCATACCCACCTTGCTCAGGAACGAAGGCTTGAGGACCTCGGCGCCGAACGTCAGCGTAAGGTCCGTACCGCCGTCGCGCCCGGACAGGGTGAAGCGCGAGGTGTAATCAGCGCCGCCCTGCAGCGCCTTCACGGTAGTGCTGCGCGGCGGGTCGGCCTGGGACACCCACATTTCGACGGTTTCCTGCTTGCCCATCATGGTCCGGGTCTCCTTCCAGCGCGTGCCTTCGCCGTACGGGCCCTCGCTGAGCAACTGGACGGAGTCGATGCCGGAGATGGTGCCGGCCGAGCCCGGGATGTCCGAGATAACGGCCCAGACTTTCTCCGGGCCTGCCTTAATGTGCTGCGTCAGGGTGGTGGTGTGTTCCATACATCGAGCCTAGACCCGACCCCTGACAGTCCCAATTAAGGCGGTCAGCCAGGTGACCACAGCGCACACACCAATACCCCAGGCGATGTCCGTCACCGCCACCATCGGCGGGAAATCCTTGAGGACTGCGAGCGCCGTCAAAGCCCACGTGGAGTAGGTGAAGAAGCCGAACATTGCCCCGCCCAGGATCCTCCGGCGCAGGGTGATATCCGTTTTTCCCGGCCGCACCCCATAGTGAACAATCCCTGCAACGAAGACGAGGTAGAACAGGACAGCCCCTACAGGATGCGGGCTGGCGGCGAGGAGGTGTCCGATCTGGCTTTCATATTGCCGCTGTGCCACAGTGACG
>NZ_JABMCX010000517.1 GCF_013179505.1 Paenarthrobacter sp. CM16
CGTGGCGCTCTCCGGCCCGGCGGTTCCGGGAAGACGTGTACCGTCCGCGTTTCCCTTGAGCCACCGGCTACTCCCTGGTGGCGTCGTCGGATTCGCTGGGGTCCGCCGCCGGTTGCGGAGACTCAGGCGCGGCAGAGGCGTTGGCCGCATCCCGGCGTCGTGCGATTTTTGCTTCCGTCCACATGGCTACGGCCACGAACACTGTGCACGCAAACATGAAGGTTGCCACAAAGTTCAACCCCATGGCAGAGCCCAAGGGTGCGGCGAGGGCCATGGCGGCCAACCCGGCCACGATATGCCACCCTTTGAAATTGCCCACCGATCAAGCGTAACCCCGGCTTTAAGGGGTGCTGGTCCGTTGACTGGGATCGTTGCTTGATCCTTATCACTCCGAGACCATCAGCCGGCGTCGGAGTCATTTTCCCCTGGCTGGGCGGCTGTTGTTTCAGCGTGTTTCGTCTTCTGCGTTTCCAGCCACGCCATGATGGCCGCCTGGCGGATGCGACGATGCGTTCCGCGGTACTCCACGGGTATTTCACCGCGGTCGGTCATGTTGCGCAGGTAGGTGTGCGAGATGCCGGCGAGCTCCGCGGCCCGCGAGGTGGTGAGCATTTCCTCCACGCTGCTGACCGTCACGGTTTCACCCCGGCCCAGTCTCGCGAGGAGGTCGACGACGGCGTCCCTCGCCTCGTCCGGCAGGCGGTGGACCGTGCCGTCCACGAACACAGTGATGTCGTTGCTGTCCTGGAGGGAGCGCGCCAAGTTCCGGGCGTCGTCGGCGGGGAGCCCTGCTGTGATGCGGGGAGCTATCAATGCCATGGCAGAAGCCTAGCGTGCGTTGCGTGCTGGCAGCCCCGGCCATTTAGATGGCTCGCTGCGTGATAGATGACTCGTACCGTCTAACACGCAGCAAACCATCGAATCGGGGAGCCCGGAGAAAGCTACTCCGCGTCCAAATCCGTCTCCAGCAGCTTCACCAGTGCGTCCAGTGCAGCGTCGGCGCCGTCACCCTCGGCCCGCAGCACCACGACGTCGCCCTTGGCGGCGCCGAGCGTCATGAGCGAAAGGATGCTGGCGGCGTCGAGCGCGTCATCGGCAGGGTCACCTTGCATGGCAATGGTGACCTCCACAGGCTGCTCGCCCGCGGCTTCCGCGAACAAGGCGGCGGGACGGGCATGCAGTCCGGAGCGGCTGGCGATGGTGGCTGTGCGTTCGGGCATGGTTTCTCCTTCTACGGAAACAAACAGAGGTTAGAGACCGAGCTCTTCGAGCACGGGGAGCTTGGCGCGGACCCAATCGCGGGCCTCAAGAGCACTCGGTGCCGACAAAGCGAGTTGCGCCAGTTCCTGCGCCTGCTCCAACGTCACAGTCTTCAGCACGGTCCCGACGGCGGCCAACGAGCGCGCAGTCATGGACAGTGTGGTGACGCCCAGGCCGGTCAGTACGACGGCGAGGGCCGGGTCCGCAGCCGCCTCACCGCAGACGCCCACGGGCTTTGCAGCGCCCTCCCGGCCCGTGCTTTCCTGGGAAGCACCTTCAACAGTGAGCTGCACCAGCCGAAGGACGGCAGGCTGCCAGGGGG
>NZ_JABMCX010000518.1 GCF_013179505.1 Paenarthrobacter sp. CM16
AGCGCATCGCCGTGGCCGAGGATGACCTGGCCATCAAACCGGCCACCATCAGCATGGAGGAAGCGGGTTCGCTTCCGCTGGTGGCTTTGACCGCCTGGCAGGCACTGGTGGAGCGCGGCAACGTTGGCCCCGGCCAGAAGGTCTTCATCCATGCCGGTGCCGGGGGAGTGGGCTCCATTGCCATTCAGCTGGCCAAGTACCTGGGCGCGACGGTTGCCACCACGGTCAGCGCAGGGAACAAGGACTTTGCCCGTGAACTTGGCGCTGATGTGGTGATCGACTACCGCACCGAGGATTTTGTGGAGATTCTTCACGATTACGACCTCGTACTGGACAGCCTCGGCGGCGAGAACCTGGAGCGATCCCTGAAGGTCTTGAAGAAGGGTGGCAAGGCTATCGGCATCGCTGGACCGCCGGATGCCGGCTTCGCGCGCCAATTGGGCGGAAATCCAGTGCTGCTGGGTGCTATGACGCTGCTGAGCTCGGGCATCCGCCGCAAGGCCCGCCGCTTGGGCGTCAGCTACGAGTTCCTCTTCATGCACGCAGACGGCAACCAGCTGAGCGAAATTGCGGCGCTCATCGATGCCGGGGAGATCAAGCCCGTTCTGGGCCGGGTGGTCCCGTTCGATCAGACGGCCGATGTCCTTGCTGCCCTGGACAAGGGCGGCGTCCGTGGCAAGACCGTCGTCAGCCACCTCTAGCCACCACCAACCACCCGATAGGACAAAAAATCATGAGCAGCGAACAGTATTTCCAGGTGCCGGCAAAGACAGTCACGGCGGGGGACGTCACGTACGCCTACCGCGAGATGGGGCCTAAGGGCGGAGTTCCGGTAGTTTTCCTGATCCACCTCGCCGGGACCATGGACAACTGGGATCCGCGCATCATCGATCCCATCGCTGCGAAGCACCACGTGATCACTTTCAGCAACCGCGGAGTGGGTGCGTCCACAGGCAATGTTCCGGACAGCATCGAAAGCATGGCCGATGACGCCGCTGCCTTCATTCAGGCCCTTGGCTATCCGCAGGTGGATCTTTTCGGATTCTCCCTTGGCGGCATGATTGCCCAGTCGTTGGTCCTCAAGCACCCTGGCATGGTGCGCAAGATGGTGCTCGCTGGCACGGGCCCTGCAGGTGGAGAAGGCATCCAGAACATCATCGGGACCACTTACTACGACGTTCTCCGGGGAACCCTCACGCGGCAGGACCCCAAGGAGTTCCTCTTCTTCAATCGGAACGCCGCAGGCAAGCCGGCTGCCCGGGCCTTCATCAACCGGCTCAAGGAACGCGCCACCAACCGCGAGGCGCCCATCAAGCTCGGCGCATTCCAGACGCAACTCAAAGCCATCCGCCGGTGGGGATTGTCGCCGTCGGCCGATCTTGGCGTCATCACCCAACCGACGCTGATCGCCAACGGCGACAACGACCGCATGGTGCCATCGGTACTTTCGAGCGACATGCTCCGGCGAATTCCGGGCAGCGAACTGGTCATCTACCCCGACTCCGGGCACGGCGGCATCTTCCAGTTCCACGACCGCTTTGTTCCCGTAGCC
>NZ_JABMCX010000519.1 GCF_013179505.1 Paenarthrobacter sp. CM16
GGTCCACCATGAACTGGTCCATGCAGACCTTGCCGATCACGGGCACGCTGCGGCCCGCGATGTTCACCACGGAGCGCCCGCTGATGCCCTTGGGGATGCCATCTGCGTAACCGAGCGGGATGAGCCCGAGGTAGCGCGGCTCGTAGGTGATGGCCTGGTGTTCGTAGCTGACTCCCGTGCCTGCGGGGACCTTTTTGACCATGACCACGGGCGCCGTGACGCTGAGCGCCGGGCGCAGGCCGAAGTCCGCCGGGTTCAGGTGGTCAGCCGGGGCAAGTCCGTAGATGGCCAGGCCTGCCCGGACCATGTCGAAGTGGAATTCGGGCCGGTCCAGGATGTTCGCCGAACTGGAAACATGCCGCAGTTCGGGGGTCAGTCCTGCCTGGCGGGCTTGGCCCACTGCGTCCTCGAACTCCGCGACGGCGCTGGCGTTGCCGGGGTGCGCCGGGACATCGGCCCAGGCCAGGTGAGTCCAGAGGCCTCGAACACGGAGGGTCCCGTCGATTTCAGCCTTGCGGGCAGCGGCGACGAGTTCCGCCCAATCTTCCTTGCGTGCACCGCCGCGGCTAAGGCCGCTGTCCAGTTCCAAGTGCACGACGGCGGGGCGGCCAACGCGGTCTGCGATGCCGGCCAGAACCTCGAGTTGCGTGACGCTTCCAAGGGAAACATCTATGTCGTTCTCCAGTGCTTCAAGAATGGTGGCACTTGTCTGGGATGCCAGATACAGCCACGAGAGGATGGGTACCGTGATGCCTGCTTGGCGGAGCGTGATTGCTTCGCTGAGCTGGGCGGTTCCCAGCCAATCCACCCCCGCCTCTACTGCGGTCCGGGCCACTTCCACCAAGCCGTGGCCGTAAGCATTCCCCTTCACTACGGCCATGAAATACGGCGCCTCGGTGCGCTTTTTCAGTGCTACGACATTGTCTGAAATCGCGGACAGGTCCACGGTGACCTGTCCCGACAGGGCTGCCGGAGCAGCTCCTTGATAGTGTGCATTACGTCTCATGGTTGAACACTATAGGTCATTTTGCACCGTGGTGAGAGGTGGCTCACATGCCAGTCTTGTGGAGGGGAAATCGAAACTACTTTGAAGGGACGTCAAGGGTGACTGTGCCTGTGAACACCAAAAACCCGGCGGCAGCAAGCGTCGCCAGGCCGAGCCTCGGCGCGCAACTCCTGCGCCGCAAGCCCATCGGCCAGATGGTCAGCGAGGCAGGGAAGGGCGAGGGCGGAAACCAGTTGGTCCGCAGCTTTGGCGTCTTCCAACTCACCATGATCAGCGTCGGAGCCACGCTCGGCACCGGCATCCTGGTGATCCTCGGCGAATCCGTGCCGTTGGCTGGTCCGGCTATCTGGATCTCCTTCGTCATTGCCGGCCTCGCCGCGCTGCTCTCCGCAGTGTCGTACGCCGAAATGGCCGGGCTGGTTCCGGTAGCCGGCTCCAGTTACTCGTACTCTTACGCCACCATGGGCGAGGGTATGGCATGGATTTGCGGCTGGTGCCTGGTGCTGGAGTACGCCGTCTCAGTGGCGGCCGTTGCCGTGG
>NZ_JABMCX010000052.1 GCF_013179505.1 Paenarthrobacter sp. CM16
TGCTGCGTTGGCCTGGGCGGGGGCGTCCGCAATCCAAGGCCGGCTGGGTGCCCGCTTGGCTGACGATCTCGCCGTGAAGATCGGAGCTGCGCTGGTGTTGGTGGCCGTCATCTCCACGCTGGTGACGGCCGCGTTTGCCCTGCCCGCGGCTGTGGCAGTTGGCGGGTGGATCCTTGCCGGCGCCGGGATGGGCCTTATGTATCCGCGGCTCTCCGTGATGACCTTGGCGCTCTCCAGCGAGGAAAACCAAGGCTTCAACAGTGCAGCCATGTCCATTTCCGACTCCCTCGGCGGCGCACTCTCCCTCGCACTTACGGGGCTGGTGTTCGCGGCATTTACGACGAACCCGTTTGCGGGGGTCTTCGCACTCACGGCGGTTATCGCCGTCGTCGGGGTTGTTATTGCGCCGCGGGTCGCTGCCCGGGCGGGCGCTCGGCAGGGCGCTCGTCAGGGCGCTCGTCAGGGCGCTCGGCAGGGCGCTACCCCTGCCGAAGCAAGTACACCCGACGCCAAATCCGAACTCACGCACCACGCCTGACCCCTTTATGGCAGTTGGTTGTGGGGCCTGCTTTGCGGGGTATTTGTGCCCGGGAGGGTGCAGAGTGGGCCTCGCAAGGTGTGGGGGTTGGTTGTGGGGCCTGCTTTGCAGGGTATTTGTGCCTGGGAGGGTGCAGATCAGGCCCCGCAAGGTGTGGGGGTTGGTTGTGGGGCCTGCTTTGCGGGGTATTTGTGCCCGGGAGGGTGCAGAGTGGGCCTCGCAAGGTGTGGGGGTTGGTTGTGGGGCCTGGTCTGCGGGGTATTTGTGCCCGGGAGGGTGCAGATCGGGCCCCGCAGCGGGAGCCTGACCAGCGCCGATGCGGGCCCGCAGGAGAAAGACTGCTAAGCTAGGAACACTTGATGTGCGGTGACGCCCTGAAGCAGGTGGCCTGAAAGGCTGCGCGGCGGGGCATTTTTCATGTGAGAGGCACATCCTGCGTCGATGAACGCGTTCTATTTGGTCCCGGCCACCGCTGTTGAAGCGAATCGGTAGACCACCTGACTTTTCCTCGGCGAACCCCTGGCCCAACCGGCGTCGGGGGCCGATGTCCGCAATTGGACACCGCCCGAAAGACATGAAGTTTATGACTACTTTTGCTGCCCTTGGCACGCCCAAGCCCATTGCCGAATCCCTCGCCGCAGATGGCATCGAAGAGGCATTCCCCATCCAGGTGAAGACCCTCCCGGATACGCTCGCAGGCCGCGACGTCCTGGGCCGGGGCCGCACCGGCTCCGGCAAGACCATCGCTTTCGCCATCCCGCTCGTGGCCCGCTTGGCCGAGCGCGAAGCAAAGCACTTCCGCAAGCCCGGCCGCCCCATGGGCCTCGTCCTTGCGCCGACGCGTGAACTGGCAACACAGATCAACGCCACCATCGAGCCGCTTGCCAAGGCCATGGGCCTGAACACCACGGTCATCTACGGCGGCATCTCCCAGGCACGCCAGGAAAAGGCGCTGCGCGCCGGCGTCGACATCGTCATCGCCTGCCCGGGCCGCCTCGAAGACCTGATCCGCCAGCGCATCCTGACCCTCGAAGCTGTTGAGGTCACCGTCCTGGACGAGGCAGACCACATGGCTGACCTCGGCTTCCTCCCGGTCGTCAAGAAGCTCATGGACATGACCCCCACCCAGGGTCAGCGCCTGCTCTTCTCCGCAACGTTGGACAACGGTGTTGACAAGCTGGTCAACCGTTACCTTTCCAACCCGCTGACGCACTCCGTGGACGATCCCCAGGCCGCTGTCACCACCATGGAACACCACGTCCTGGTGGTCAACGACCAGACCGTCAAGAAGCAGCTCATTGTTGAACTGGCCTCCGGCGCCGGCCGCCGCGTCCTCTTCATGCGGACCAAGCACCACGCCCGCAAGCTTGCCAAGACCCTCACCGACGCCGGCATTCCCGCCGTCGACCTTCACGGCAACCTGTCGCAGAACGCCCGCGACCGCAACCTTGCCGAGTTCTCCAACGGTGACGTTCGCGTCCTGGTGGCTACCGACGTCGCAGCCCGCGGCGTGCACGTTGACGACGTCGAGCTCGTCATCCACGTGGACCCGCCCACAGAGCACAAGGCCTACCTGCACCGCTCAGGCCGTACGGCCCGCGCCGGTTCCGATGGCACCGTGGTCACCCTGACGCTTCCCGAGCAGCAGAGCGACGTCAAGAAGCTCATGAAGGCTGCCGGCGTCGACGTTTCGTTTGAACGCGTCACCGCCAGCTCACCCCTGGTTTCGAAGCTCGTAGGCGACATCGCGGACAAGGTTGATCCCCGCACCCGTGCGGCCCTCCTCGCTGCGAAGACCCAGCAGGGTGGCGGCACGTCCACCGGCGCCAACGCCCAGCGCAAGCGCGCACGCCGTTCCACGCAGGCTGCTCCTACTGCTGGTGGCCGTGGCGGTCGCAACGGACGCGGCAAGGTCGCGGCTGAGCCGGTTCGCACGGACGTCAACCGCGCTGAGCGTCGCGCAGCAATGAACGACGACGTCGCCCGCAGCCCCCGTGGTCGCGGCAAGTCCGCTTCCACTCACCGCAATGACGTTCCCGGCTCGCAGGGGCAGAACGGTCGCAGCGGGCGTCCGGCTACCGGCCAGCGCTCAGCTTCAGCTCCGCGCACGGCATCCACCACCAGCACCCGCACCGGTGGGAACAAGGCTGTTTGGTCTTCTGCAACGGGCGCTACGTCCGGTGGATCCTACGGTTCGGGTGCCTCCGGCAACTCCGGCCGCGGTGGATCCGGTGCAGGTCGTCCGGCACGCAGCGGTCCCCGCCGCGCATCGGCACCGGCATCGAACGAGCGTCGCGGCCGCTAACTTCACGTTGTGAGGCCCGCTCTGCGCTCTATTCCCGGGGTTTGGGACGCAGAGCAGGCCCCGCAAGTTTGAGTCTCGCGTTTGTGAGGCCCGCTCTGCGCGCTATTCCTTGGGTTTGGGACGCAGAGCAGGCCCCGCAATCACCAGCCTCGGGCGCGCCACTCCTCAAGGTGTGGCCGCTCGGCGCCGAGGGTCGTGGGCATCCCATGGCCCGGGTGCACCAGGGTTTCGTCCGGATATGCGTCGAACAGTCGCTCCGAAACGTCGTTCAACAGAGAAGTGAAACGTTCGGAATCGTTCTGTGTGTTGCCGACGCCTCCCGGAAACAACGAGTCCCCACTGAAAATGTGGGCCGGCCCGTCCGGATCCTGGTACACGAAAGCGATCGAGCCCGGGGTGTGTCCGCGCAAGTGGATTGCCCTGACCTCAAGGTCGTCGAACCGCTCAACGTCGCCGTGACCAAGCCGGACATCCACCGGAACCGGCAACGCATCGGCGTCGTCCGCTCCCGCTGAGGTGCTTGCGCCGGTGACTTCCACCAGCTCAGCCAGGGCCCGGACGTGATCCCAGTGCTGGTGGGTGGTGGCGATCCTGGCCAACTTGGTTTCAACCTGGGAATCTGCGGTGCTGTCTTCGAGGAGCTGCCGAATGGCCGGAAGGTCGTCGGCAGCATCGATCAACAACTGCGCACCCGTGGACTTTGAGGTCAGCAGGTACACGTTGTTGTTCATCTCGCTGACCGAGATGCTGCGGATGGTGACCTCACGCAATGAGTGAATAAGCGAATCCATGCGCATCAGCCTACGTTGTTGGCTTCGCGGCCCTGTGAAACCCAGTTCGGGTCAGCAGAGCGTGAACCCACGACGGCGGCCGCAGCTTGGTCGAGCTTCTCAAGCTGCGCTGTTCCCAGTTGCAGGGACAGTGCTCCAAGGTTCTCGTCGATCCGATGCGTTTTACGCGTGCCGGGGATGGGAACCACGGAAATCCCGAGGCGCTGACCTTGGGCAAACAGCCAAGCCAGGGCTACCTGGGCCGGAGTTGCATCCAGCCCGCTGGCTACCTCGCGGACCGCGGCCACCACGGCCTGGTTCGCATCAAGTGCCTCTTCACCAAAGCGGGGGATCTTATGGCGGAAGTCATTTTCTCCAAGGTCGCCCGAGCTGACGGTTCCCGTAAGGAATCCGCGGCCCAGAGGCGAATAAGGCACAAACCCAACGCCAAGTTCCTTGGCTGCAGGTACAACGTTGAGCTCAACATCCCTGCTCCAGATCGACCACTCGCTCTGGACCGCGGCAATGGGATGGACAGCGTTGGCCTGCCTGAGCTCCTCGGCTGTCACTTCCGATAATCCGAGGTGCCGGACCTTGCCCTCTCGGACCAGCTCCGCCATAGCCTCCACGGTTTCCACTATCGGAACGCGGAGGTCACGGCGGTGCATGTAGTAGAGGTCAATCACGTCAGTGCCCAGGCGGCGGAGGCTCGCTTCCGCCGCTTGCCTGATGTAGGGCGCATCCCCGCGGACACCCGTGTACCCGTCCGCGGGGTTGCCCTCAATTCCGAACTTCGTGGCCACTTGGATCTCGTCGCGCCGCTCTTTCAAGAGCCTGCCCACGAGTTCCTCGTTGCTGCCCGCGCCGTACACATCTGCGGTATCGATGAACGTGATGCCCGCGTCCACCGCATGCCTGAGTGTGTTCAAGCCTTCCTCGGGCTCGATTCCCCCATAGACAGGGGTAAGTGCCATTCCGCCGAAGCCGAGGGGGCTGACCTTGAGGCCGTCGCCAAGCTGAACTGCAGTCATTAACTACTCCAATGCGCGTAGGTGTTCCAAGAGCCCTTTGTTGGCGTGAACCCGATGAAGGCGGACGGTATTCCTGCTGGGGGAGTGGACGTGGGTTAGCTGGGGCGGTCCGACCGATTCGATGGTTCGCTGCTCACTCGATGGTAGGAGACGTCTAATGCGCTGCTAGCCATCGAAACGGAGCGACCGGGGGAAGCTACTCGGCGTTGGCTGCAGGCTTATCGGCAGGCAGGGCCTTCAAACCGGCAGCACAGCCCACGATTCCCGCGATGAACAGCAGCTTCAGCGGGCTCGCGGATTCCACACCCGTGAGCATGGCCCAGCCAACCGTCAATGCAGCGCCGATACCCACCCACACTGCGTAGGCGGTACCAAGGGGGATGCGCTTCACAGCGATGCCCAGTCCGAGCATGCTCAAGACTGCGGTGATTGCGAAGACCACCGTGGGCATGAGTTGTGTGAAGCCGTTGGACAGGCCCAATGCCGTGGCCCAGACGGCTTCGAGCAGAGCCGAGGCCAGGAGGATGATCCAGAAAATCCCGTTGCCGGTGTTCTTGGTGTTTGCAGTCATGGCTATGCCACCACCTTCAGACCGACCACGCATGCGCCGATGCCCGCAAGCAGAAGCAGCCGGGCCGTCGTCGCGCGTTCAACCTTGGTGACCATCGCGTACGTGGCAGTCAGGACGACGCCGACGCCTACCCACACTGCGTAAGCAGTGCCCGTGGGGATGGACTGCATGGCGATGGCGAGTCCTGCCATGCTGGCAATGACCGACACCAGGAACACGACGGTAGGTACGGGTTTACGGAAGCCTTTGGAACGGTGGAGCGCTGCGGCCCACACGGCCTCGAGAGCTCCGGAAAGAATGAGAATTATCCACGACATGACATTTCCTTTGGCCAGTCTTGTCGCGTTCCGGGTACTGAACCGTCGTCCGGAGGTTCCAGAGCGGAACCTTCATTTCAGGCTAGCAACTACTGCACGCGGTGGCCACTTCTGGTGGCTAACGTCACCAACCTAGGCGTGGGCTTCCAAGTGGTCGATTGAGATGACCGCGATGAAGCCGCGGCCCGAGATTTCCGGGCTGCGGGTATCGGAGCCGACCACGGCGTCATACCGTGAGAGCTCAACAGGCTCGGCTGCGCTGGGTGCCGGGGCGTCGCCGTCGGACTCTTCCTCCACAGTTGACGTAGCCTCCGCGACCGCGCCAGGTGCGACGGTGGCCTTGCCTTCAAGCAGAACAGCAAGCTGGCCGTCGAACACTGGGTGGGCCCGCTTCTTCGAGATCTCCACAATGGACGTGTAGCCCTTGAAGGCGCCCTCGCGTGCAATGACGTTCAGATCCCGGATGTCCCCGGTAGGAAGCGTGGCCGACGACAAAGCCTCGCCCGAGAAACGGAAGGGCCGATACTTCTCCAGCGGGTGCTCCGAGCCGTCCACGGAGAGCAGCAGCAGTTCGCCGTCGATGATGGTGATAACCCGCTCCATACCGGGAAAGACGGAGAAATCGCCGGCTTTGGAGACGTCGGCGATGCTGACGCGCCAGTCCCATGCCCCGTCCTGGGCTGATGCTGCCTTGGGATGGCTGGCGAGTTCGCGCGTCACCCCACCGCCGTTGCGCCACGGCTCGGGACGGATGTCGGCAAAGCGAATGATCTCCATCCGACCAGCCTAGTGGTGGACATAGCTTCTGCGTTCGCATTCCGGCTTGCTAACGTCATATGTGGAAAACGTTGCGAGTTTGGCTGGAGGCACGGGAATGTTCGTCAAAGTGTGCGGATTGAGCACGCCGGAATCCCTTAGTGAGGCCGTCGACGCCGGTGCGGATGCGGTGGGATTCGTCCTTACCGCCAGCCCGCGCGAAGTCAGCCCGGAACAGGTCCGAATCCTGCTTCCCTTGGTGCCGGCCGGGGTCCATCCCGTGGGGGTTTTTCGGCACGAATCTGCCGCTGATGCCGTTGAAACAGCCCGAGCGGCAGGCCTCGAGTGGGTTCAGCTCCATGGTCACCGCACGGCCGAGGACGTAAAGACAGTGCACGACGCCGGGATGCGGCTCATCAGGGCCGTCACCATGGGTGCCCCTGAAGACGAGTTCGCCGATCTGGGCGAGGAGCTCTTCCTGGTTGATGCCGCCGTGCCGGGGTCGGGGGAGTCCTGGGACTACGCTTCTGTCCGGGCGAAGGGGCTTGATGGCCGCGAGTGGCTGCTCGCCGGCGGGCTGGAGTCCGGCAACGTGGCCTTTGCGGCAACCGCGGCCGGCGCCTGGGGAGTTGACGTGTCATCGGGCGTGGAGTCTTCCCGCGGGGTTAAGGACCTGGCCAGGATCCGCGCGTTCGTCCAAGCCGCCAAGGCCTGATCCTCTCTCACGTCCCGTTGGTTTTCTGGCGATCCTCTCTCACGTCCCGTTGGGATGTGGGAGAGGGATGGTGGAAACCTACGGTTTAGTGGGAGAGGGATGGTGGGATCCGGCGGGGATGTGGGAGAGCGTATAGCTGTCACTGGCACCCCATAGAATCGCTTCCAACATCCCGATTCACCGGAAACCACGAAAACCAGGAGTCAAGCAATGAGCACCGAACACTTCACCCTGACCATGAGCCGTGAGTTTGACGCCCCTCGCGAGAAGGTTTTCGACGCATGGATGGATCCGGACAAGCTCGCACAGTGGTTTGGCCCCGTGGAGGTGGAGGCGCCCCGCGAGAAAATCATTGTTGAGCCGCGGGTGGGCGGCATCTGGCAGGTGGTCATGGTGTGGTCGGATGAGAACGGCGAGCAGGAGGCACCCATCGAAGCTGTGATCTCGGAGCTGGAACCCCCGGTCCTCCTGGTGGCCAAGGCCAAGGCCGCTCCGGATGCCGACCACGAATTCGAGGAGATGCGCTTGGAATTCGAAGACCTCAACGGCCGCACGCGCATGAATGTCACGCAGGGCCCTTTCGAATCCCAGGAGTGGGTGGACATGACCCGTGACGGCTGGGGAACCTCGTTCGACAAGCTGGATGAGCTCCTGGCTTAGCGGGCAGTGGAACGCCGGATTAGTTAAGGGAAGATTCAGGGCAGACCCCTAGGCTTTTTGTCAGCCCCACAGTGGAGAATGGGGACTATGAAAACGCTCCTTAACATCATCTGGCTTGTCTTCGGTGGGTTCTGGCTGGCTTTGGGTTACTTCGCGGCCGGCATTATTTGCTGCGTGCTCATTGTGACCATCCCGTGGGGCATCGCGTCGTTCCGGATCGGTGCCTACTGCCTGTGGCCCTTCGGTCAAATGGTGGTGGAGAAGCCGGGCGGTGCAGGGGTGTTCGCTCTCCTCGGCAACGTGATCTGGCTGCTCGTTGCGGGTATCTGGATCGCGATCGGCCACGTGGTCACCGCCTTTGCCATGGCCATCACCATCATCGGGATCCCGCTGGCCATCGCCAACCTGAAGTTGATCCCGGTGTCCTTGATGCCGCTGGGCAAGCAGATTGTGCCGACCAACCAGCCGTTCGTCAGCACCTACCGCTAGGAAGCACCTACCGCTAAGAGGTCTCCACGGCACCGGTGCGCAGATCGAAACTAAACCGTCGCACCACACGCACGGCCCCGCCGTCGGCCTCCAGCGTGAACGCGACTTCCAGCGTGCTCCGGTCAAGATCCTCGTCCGTGACGGTGTAGGTCGGCGTGAAGTACAGGAGGTGCTTGCCCGGCAGCAGGTTTGCGGGCGGGAAGTCGGCATGGTTGGTGTGCGGTCCGTGAAGTACGACGCCGGTCATCGCCCGGGTGCCGCCGTTGCGGACCCGCCCGGTGAACGCGAGGATGTCCCCGGCTTTGTAGCCGGAAATGATAGGTCCGTAGTTGAGGTCTTGGGCTTCACGGGTGCCGAGGACCTGGTTTCCGGCGTAGCCTTGGCCGATTTCCTTCCACGTTTGCACGTCCCACTGGCCGTCGCTGGTAGACGGAACCACATGGAATTCACCTGCGTTCTGCCATTCGACAGGACGGCCGGGGGTGATGGATCGCAGTTCCATGTCGAAAACCACGTCGCCGGGTTCCGCGCCAGCCCGGCAATTGGAGGAAAGGCCTGCCCCATCAGCAGATCCAGACCCTCCCAACTGATTCGTCAACTGCTCCGCAGGGATGGACGCGAACACGATCTCCCGGTAGCCCTGCCGCTCATACAACACCCCGATGTTCCCGTCGGGCAAGCGAGTCGCCGTGGAGTAGGCCGAACTTCCGGGGCACACCACCAGCTTGGCCGGCCAGGTGGCGCCGTTGTCGGGCGAGAGGCTGAGTACCGTGTTCCGGCGCAGGTGCGGGTCCTGGTTGTTGCTGGCGATCAGCCAACGGGATGTGCCGGGTTCCGAGAGTGGCATGCCCGGCTGCCCGTCAAAGCGGGTCAGCGAGCCGTTGTCGCTGGGATCGGGAAGATCTTCAACCGGCTGAAGCGGGCTCCATGACAGCCCGCCGTCCTCCGAGATTGACCATAGGCGGCACGGCGTCGCCCGGGAATGAAGCAGGAGCCGGCCGTCGTCCAGGCACACCACCTTGTTTTCGTTGGGACCGGTCCCGGATGGGCCATCACCGATCAATTTTCCCAAAACCCAGGTGTCACCGTGGTCGTCGCTGAACGCAGAGGCGGCCATGATGGTCCCCTCCACGAGAACTACGTACTGCTGAACCAGCCTGCCCTTGAACGGTCCGGTGTGGACGTGGATTCCTTGTCCTGCCGCCGCGAACAGGCCGCTGATTCCGGGGTGAGCCGACTTGAGCTGTGCGGTGAGCCGACGATGCTGCCAAGTGTCGCCGTCGTCGTCTGAGTAGCTGACGTCCGCGTGCTGGATGTCGTCGTCCGGCGCGAGACCGGGGACGGCCTCGAAGAAGCCGGCGTGGGTTCCGGCCGCGTGGAACATGAAGATGCGTCCGGTCCGGGCGTCCACCAGCAGGCTGGGATCACCGAATCCCTGCAGTCCGGTCCCTGTCCGAACCACCTGCTGAGGGCCCCAGGTGAGCCCGTTGTCCGTGCTGCGGCGCAGGAGGAGATCAATGGGGTTGGGGAGGTCGTCCAGGTTTGGCCGGCCGTCGTAGGCAGCCAGCAGTGTGCCCCGCATACTGACGGCGAGCGCAGGGATGCGGTACTGGCGGTAGCCGCCGACGCCACGGACTGCCAGGACGTGTTCGAGGTCGGGGACCGCCAGGGGCAGCTCGGGGCTCGCATCGGCATGGAGGTAGGAGGTCATACCTCCTAGTCTAGGGCGTCTGAAATGCCCCGTTCAGCAGCAATGCCACCACAGAACTGCCATCCAGTTCCGCTGCAATAGTGACGTCCTCGGCATAACCGGCGTCGATCAATTCCCGGCCGCTGGAGCAACTGCGCAACATTTCTGTCAGTCGGGGTCGGGCGGCACCGAACGAAACAGCAGCCATCTCAGCTTCGGGAGAAAGGCCGCCACGCCCGGCATTTGCCAGGCCGGCAATGAACGCGCCCGCACCGAGTTGATCCTCCAACGACGGCCGCAACGCTCCGTCCGTCCATTTTTCACCTGCTGCGATCACGGCGATCACGGCGTCAAAGGGCAGGGTGGCGTGGACCCAGCGGGCCGTTGCGGCGGCGTTTCGGAGTGAGACAGCCACTACCTTGGATGCCGATGCCGCGAGCTCATGGCTGATTGTTGAACCGTTGGGGGAGGGGAGGACCACGCGCTCCAGCGTGCCCGCAGTGCGGAGGCTGGAAGGGGAAAGGCTCAAGCCCCCGGTGTTCCTCGGCCCGGCCAGCAAAGCCTGATGATGAGCCGCAAAATCAGTCGCTGATGCGTCCCGATGAGGATAGGGAAACACCATCGCCCCGCGCTCAACCGCAACACTGACACACGTAGTGAAGGACAGGACGTCGACCACCACCGCGAGGTCGGCTCCGGGCACTACCGCACGGGCGCCGTCGAGCCCCCATTCAAACCGGACCGCGAACGGAAGTTGCCGCTGCGGCACGCCAAGCTCGCCTGGCACACCAGGCTCGCCCGGCTCGCCGGGCACCCCCGCCACACCCGGGGAACCGCTCACGCGAGTTCCGCCGTGAGGTTGCGCCGCGCGGCGTCGAGCCAGAGCCCTTTGGCTCGTTCCCCATGGAACAGCGGGTCCAAGCCAAGGAGGTGACGCACGACGGCGGCACGACCCTTCGCGAAGTCGTCGTCGCTGACGTGGGCGTAGTCTTCGCGGACGGCGGCCAGGTAGCGCGCATAGGCTTGCTGGTCGCCGCCGAGGACTGAGAGGTCCGCGTCGCAGAGGAGCGCCCCGGCATGGTCATCCGCTTCCGGGGAGTGGTTGGAGGTGAGCCTGACGAGCCGGGCTACCTCGGCCACGTCGGCAGGGGCGAGGCCCGCGGCCGAGAGCCGATCCTCCGCCAGCACGGCTGAGTCTTCCTCATCCTGGCCGGCCACACCTTCGTAGACAGCGTCGTGGAACCATGCTGCCAAGGAGACGGTCCGGGCAGGTACGGCGGGTTCGGTCAGGACGTCGAGGGCCTCGAGAACTGCCAAAAGGTGGGTGCGGCTATGGTACTTCCTGCCGTCCTCACCCCAGCGTTCCAACAGTTCCAACCCCAACTCCTCGTGGCCGGGGAGAGTGCTGTTCCACCGCTCCATCAACGGGACCGTGAGGGCTTTGCTCCGTTCGCGCGCCGGGATCCGAAGGCCGCTTGCAATGAGTTTGCGGACCAGGATGCGGGCCTCCACGGGTATGGCACCGGCGAGGACGAGGTCATCGTAGCGGCGTTCCGGGACGTCGTAGTGGTCGCCGTCGAATGCCCTGTCCGGGACCCCGGCAGCGGCGGCGAATGCATGAAGCTCATCCAGTGATGAATCCGATACCAAGTGCGAAAAAACGGTCCCGTGTGCGGGCCATAGGGGCGGATCAATGTAGACGGCCATTGCCAAAGTGTAGTCCCAAGTGATCCTCCCCAGTTGCCGGCCATCGGGACGTCTACCGCCGTGCTGCCGCCCCGGAAATCCGGGCTTCACTGTCCGAACTGTTCACGGCAACTGGGAAGGAGCGTGGGGATCTCAGTGCTGGGCGGGCAGGATGTTCTGGTTTCCGCGGAACACGTTGTCGGGATCGAACTCGCGCTTGACCAGGGAGAGCCTGCGATAGTTCTGCTCTCCGTAGGCCGCCATGATCCTGTCCTGGCCTTCGTCGCCGATGAAGTTCAGCCACACCCCGCCCGTGGTGTGCGGGGCAATATCCTGGCGGAACTGCTTGACCCAGGCCTTGGCTTCCTGCCCGCCCTCCGGCGTTTCAGCCAGGCCGAAGGGGTGACTGACCCATGCTGCGCCACGATGCTGCAACGGTGTGTTCGCGGCTGCGGGCCCGCCCACTGCTCCTCCCCAGCGTGCCACCAGTTGTTGGGAGTTCGGTCCGGGAAGCCGCTGCGCCGAGTCCACCAGAAGATCCAGCGCATCATCAGAGAGCTCATTGTGGTAGTCGGCGCTCCAGTAGTTGTAGAGATCCGGAGGGTCGTCGATCATGCACTGGAAGTCCGCATAACCCATGGGGGAGACCAGGTCGACTGAGGGGCCCAGCTCCTTGAAGGGCCGGGCATGCTCCAAGCCCGCTTCAACGTCTCCCGCATAGAGGTAAGCCATCCCTATCGCCATTTTGCCCACCATGTCTTCGGGAATGAACTCTTCCGGAGGTGCGGTGAGGTACACCAGCGCCGTGCCGACGGCGTCGGGAGCGTCAAGGGCGATCTGCCGGTAGGCCCGGGACAAGTCAGCGGCGTCCTCGCCGGGGAACAGCATCAGGCCGGCCATGACTGTTGGCCCAAGATCGTGCAGTTTGAAGGTCAAGGATGTTGCGACGCCGAAGTTCCCGCCGCCGCCGTGAAGTCCCCAGAACAGCTCCGGGTTCTCGCCTGGACTGGCTGTCACCTGCTCCCCGGACGCTGTCACGAGGTCCACCGAAAGCAGGTTGTCGCAGGCGAAACCGTAGGAGCGCTCCAGCCACCCCGAGCCCCCGCCCAAGGTGAATCCGGAAACACCCGTGGTGGAGGCGCGCCCGCCGGTAACGGCCAGGCCATATTGCTGGGTAGCGCGGTCGAACTCGCCCCAGGTGAGGCCGGCGCCGGCTGTGGCGGTCTTCGCTTCGGTATTGACGCTGATTGACTTCATGGGACGGACGTCGATGACCAGGCCGTCGTCGTTGGTGGACATGCCGGCCACGGAATGCCCGCCGGATCTCACTGCTACGTCGAGGTTGTGGTTGTGCGCGTAGCTGAGGGCTTCAGCCACCTCGGCGGGATCAGAGCATTTGGCGATGACAGCCGGCCTGCGGTCGATCATCGCATTGAAGAGTTTCCGGGCCTCGTCATAGTTGGGGTTGTCCGGACGAATCCATTCCATGGGACGCTCCTTCGCGCCTAAGACTCTCTCCCTAGAACAGGGTACGGCGGCGGGTCCGTCGGGGCTAGAGCCCGGGGCGCCCCGATGAGGAAGAGTACGACGACGGCGGCGCACCACTTCGCGCCCACCGCACCAGTGCTTACGGTTGCCTCGCGCGGGTAACGGTGCGCCGGTGACGCCAAACGGGTGGGCCGGGCGCCAAGGGTACGGCAACCCGGCCGCAGTACCTCCCCATCGCTGTGCTGGTTGCGCCGGAACCGAGGGCGTGCCCAGTAATAATTGAATTGCGAAGAAATCAGCCCCGTCAAGACGCATTTACGGAACTACACTGGTCCCATGCCGCAAATACGAATCTCCGAGGCCGCCCGCTTCCTGGGTGTCAGTGACGACACCGTCAGGCGCTGGACCGAGAACGGAACGCTGACCGCGCAGAAGGATCCGGCCGGGCGACTTGCCGTGGATGGCCTGGAACTCGCAACACTTGCCCGCGACCAGTCCCATCTCCCGGATGACCCCGCCCGGGTTGGAAGTTCGGCCCGGAACCGCTTCGTTGGCTTGGTCACAGGAATCACCGCGGACAAGGTCATGGCGCAAGTGGAGCTTCAATGCGGCCCTTTCCGGGTGGTGTCACTCATGAGCAGTGAAGCCGTGCGCGAGCTCGGGCTGGAGCTCGGATCGGTAGCCACCGCTGTAGTCAAGGCCACCACAGTCATCATCGAGACTCCGCAGGGAAAGAGCATCATATGAGCATCACCGGTCATCGACTCAGACTCATGGCACTGTTGCTTGCCGGCGCCCTCTCAACGGCCCTCGCAGGCTGTGCAGCGGACATTTCAACACCTGCGGCCCCCTCAGCCGGTGCCTCGTCCCCGCTGTCCGGCGAGATCACTGTTTTCGCAGCGGCGTCCCTGAAAACGACCTTCACTCAATTGGCCCAGGACTTTGAGGCAAAGAACCCCGGAACCAAGGTCAATCTGAGCTTCGCCGGTTCCTCGGACTTGGTCACGCAGATTTCGCAGGGCGCCCCCGCGGACGTGTTCGCCTCCGCTGACACCAAGAACATGACCAAGCTTGCCGACGCCCAGCTCGTGGAAGGCACCGCCGTCAACTTTGCCACCAACATCCTGGAGATCGCCGTCCCACCCGGCAATCCGGCGTCGATCTCTTCCTTTGCTGACCTGGCCAAACCCGGTGTCAAGGTGGTGACCTGCGCCAGCCAGGTTCCTTGCGGAGCGGCCACTGAGGCTGTTGAAAAGGCCTCCGGAACTACCCTGAGCCCCGTCAGTGAGGAATCATCCGTGACCGATGTCCTGGGCAAAGTCACCTCCCAGGAAGCGGACGCGGGGCTGGTCTACGTAACGGATATCAAGGGAGCGGGCAGCAAGGTCAAGGGCATCCCCTTCCCGGAATCGGACAAGGCCGTCAATACCTACCCGATTGCCGCCGTTGGCACCAGCAAGAAGAAGGAGCTGGCTGCTGCCTTCATTGCCATGGTCACGGGCGACGACGGCAGGAAGATCCTTGCCGACGCCGGCTTCGGCACGCCGTAACCGGGGATCGTGATGAAACGCATCGGCTCCAGCTACCACGGCATCCCGTCGTGGGTCTTTGTCATCGCCGGCGTCGGGGGATTGCTGGTGGTCCTTCCACTGGTGGCGATGCTGGCCAAGGTCAACTGGCCGCAGTTCATTCCCCTCATCACCTCCGAATCCTCGCTGGCAGCGCTGGGCCTGAGTTTGCGGACCTCGGCTGCAAGTACTGTGCTCTGCATCGTGCTGGGAGTGCCCCTGGCCTTGGTACTGGCCCGCGGCGAGTTCCCCGGACAGCGGTTGCTCAGGGCGTTTGTGCTCTTACCGCTGGTTCTTCCTCCGGTGGTCGGGGGCATTGCCCTCCTGTACACCTTCGGGCGGCAGGGCCTCTTGGGTAAGCCATTGGAGGCCGCGGGGATCCAGATTGCGTTTTCCACTACGGCGGTGGTCCTGGCCCAGACCTTTGTGGCCCTGCCGTTCCTTGTGGTCAGTCTTGAAGGGGCGCTGCGATCCGCCGGAAACAAGTACGAAGCGGTGGCAGCCACGCTTGGGGCCCGGCCCACAACAGTCCTTCGTCGTGTCACCCTTCCACTGGTTTTGCCAGGGCTGGCGTCCGGCGCTGTTTTGTCCTTCGCGCGCAGCCTGGGCGAGTTTGGTGCCACGCTGACCTTCGCGGGAAGCCTGGAGGGGGTAACCCGGACGTTGCCGCTGGAAATCTATCTGCAGCGTGAGACCGACGCCGATGCCGCCGTCGCGTTGTCCCTGGTCCTGGTGGCGGTAGCAGTTGCCGTGGTGGGGCTCAGCTATGGCAACAGGCAGCGCAACAAGCCCGTGGAGGTCCAGCCATGAGCTTCGAATTCCAGGCCAGCCTCGCCGCCAGAAACTTCCACATGTCCCTCAATCTCAGCGACGGCGAGACCGTTGCCATCCTGGGGCCCAACGGGGCCGGGAAGTCGACACTTCTGGGGGTCATCGCCGGCCTGCTGCGGCCCGACTCCGGCAAGGCGACCATGGGCGGGGCGACGAACGGGAACAGCAACAGGACCTTGTTCAACCTCGACGGCGGCACTCGCCTGTGGAGCCCGCCGCACCTCAGGGGGACTGCCTTGCTGGCGCAGGACGCGCTCCTGTTTCCCCATCTGAATGCCTTGGACAACGTTGCCTTCGGTCCGCGCAGCGCGGGGGCTTCGAAGAGGGCGGCCCGGGAAACGGCGCAGCACTGGCTGACGGAAGTGGAGGCGTTGCCCTTGGCCGGCCGCAAACCGGCTCAATTATCCGGCGGTCAGGCGCAGCGCGTTGCCGTGGCCCGTGCCCTCGCTGCCGAGCCCGAGCTCCTACTCCTGGACGAGCCCATGGCAGCGTTGGACATCCACGCAGCCCCGCTGTTGCGCCGTGTCCTCAAGCGGGTGCTGCAGGATCGCAAAGCCATCATCGTGACGCACGACGTCCTGGATGCCTACATGTTGGCCGACCGCGTCATTGTGGTCGAAAGCGGCAGCATCGCAGAAGAAGGCCCCACCCGACGTGTCCTCGAACGGCCCAGAAGCCACTTTGCCGCTGGGTTGGCCGGGCTGAACCTGGTCACCGGCACCCTCACCAGCGAGGGAATCACGACGCCGGATGGCCGGGTCTTCGCCGGCAGGCACGATCCCGAGTGGTCACCCTTGCCCGGTCAGGCAGGCGTGGCCGCTTTCCCGCCGTCGAGCGTTTCCGTCTTTCCGGGCGAGGTGCACGGAAGTCCCCGCAACTCCTTCCCTGTGGTCATCACGGACCTCGAGCCGCACGGCGACCAGATCCGTGTGCGTGCACGCTCCGGTGCGTCGGAACAGGCCCTCTCGGCTGACATCACCCCTGCGGCCTCCGCCGATCTGGGCCTGGTGCCGGGCATGGACGTGAGGTTCGTGGTCAAGTCCGCGCTGGTCTCGGTGTACCCCTCCTGAGATCCGCCGCCCGTCAGGCGCCGGTCAGTCCTTGTACATCCTCTCGGCGTAGGACGGTCCGTAGTAGGACTCCAGGTCTGCCAGCGGTGTCTCGGGTTGGGTGTAGGTCTGTGCCAGGATCGCGATGCTGGGCAGGCCTTCCGGATCCCAGGTTTCGGGCTGCCACAGGCCACTCCGCATGAAAGCCTTGCCGCAATGGGTAAATACTTCCTCTACGGAAACCACCACGGCTGCGCGGGGCCGGTGCCCCTTGACCACCATGTGATCGAAGAAGTCTGCGTCCCGGATAATCTGTGCCGTGCCGTTGATCCGCAGGGTGTCCGTCCGGCCCGGGACGACCGACAAGATGCCGACGTTCGCGTTCTCGAGGATGTTGTGGAAGCCGAAGGCCAGCCGGTTTCCGGGGCGCTCCGGGATGGCAACAGTGTGCTCATCCAGGACGTGGATGAATCCAGCAGGGTCTCCCTTGGGCGAGGCGTCTACCCGGCCCAGCGCATCGGTAGTCGAAAGCACGCAAAAAGGACTGGCTGCCAGCCACTGGCGATCGAAATCGCTGAGCGAAGTACGGACCTTCTTCCGCACGCGGTCAAGGGGGAGTCCTATGAGGTCTTCGAGTTCTTCCGGGCTTGAAATGGTATCCATGGCCACAGCCTACGGGTGTTCTTTGCCCTGCGGAGCGTCTGCAACCGTTCCCGCCTTCCGCGCCCATGAGTACGGTCGCGGCAGGCGGGAACTGGTGCGATACCTACATCCCGGGGATGTCCAGTGCCTCATAAACCTGGATGGACGCTCCCGGCATCATCAGATGTGGATGCCCTTCAAGGAGTGCCAACGCGGCGTCCATGCTGTCGGCTTGAAGGATGGTGTAACCGGCTACGTCGGCGGCCGAATCCGAGACTCCGGAAGTGCCGATCTCTTTACCCCCACCCAGGGGCGTGCCAAGGTCGACAATGCCGTCGCCCGCCTTTTCCGCCCAGTCCATCCAGACCTTCATGCCTTCCGCCGCCGACTCCGGTGAGCTGTCCTGCATCGCCGATTCTGCGGACTGAGGAGCAGTGTAAAGCACCATGTACTTTGTCATGTCGGTTCCTTTTTTCGAAGTTTTGCCGGGCCTGCGGGAAGGCCGTTCCGCCCGGTCACAGCCTGATCGTAGACCCCTGTTATTCACATAGCCATGGTTTTATCTGGACACTGGTTTCGCCGTGGGCAAACATGGAACCCAGTGGACCAAAAATCAAAGTTGAGCGTAGTAGACTCAACTTTGTAAGCATTGGATCCACTCCAGAAAGGGAGCACTCTTTGGACGTCAAATTCACCACCAAAAGCCAGGAGGCCCTTTCTGCGGCCGCCATGAATGCCTCCACTGCCGGCAACCCGCAGCTGGAGCCTGCGCACCTGTTGAAGGCGCTGATGGACCAGCGTGAAGGCGTTGCCGTGGCACTTCTGCGTGCCACCGGAGCCGATCCGGATGCCGTGAGTGTGCAGGCCAGTTCCGCTATCAAGGCACTCCCGTCGTCGTCGGGAAGTTCCGTCCAGCAGGCCCAAATGTCACGCCAATCGGTGCAGGCCATCCAGGCTGCCCAGAACGAGGCCGACAAGCTCGGCGACTCCTTCGTCTCCACTGAACATCTGCTGCTGGGCCTTTCGGCCGGAAGTGACGCGGTGGGGAAGTTAATGCGCGACGCCGGGGCCTCCCATGAGGCGCTGCTCGCCGCCCTGCCGGGTGTCCGCGGAGACAGGAATGTCAACTCCCCGGACCCGGAGAACACCTTCCAGGCGCTGGAGAAGTTCGGCACGGACCTTACGGCGGTAGCGCGTTCGGGCAAGCTGGACCCGGTCATCGGCCGTGACAGCGAGATCCGCCGCGTTGTTCAGGTGCTAAGCCGTCGCACAAAGAACAACCCTGTACTCATCGGTGAGCCGGGCGTTGGTAAGACAGCCGTGGTCGAGGGTCTTGCTCAGCGTATGGTGGCCGGCGATGTCCCGGAGAGCTTGCGCGGCAAGACGCTCATTGCTTTGGACCTCGCCTCCATGGTGGCCGGGGCGAAGTATCGCGGCGAGTTTGAGGAACGCCTTAAGGCTGTCCTTGAGGAGATCAAGAACTCCAACGGGCAGATCGTCACTTTCATCGACGAAATCCACACAGTAGTGGGTGCAGGTGCCACGGGCGAGAGCGCCATGGATGCAGGCAACATGCTCAAACCAATGCTGGCCCGCGGCGAGCTGCGCCTCATCGGCGCCACCACCTTGGACGAGTACCGGGAAAACATTGAGAAGGACCCCGCCCTTGAGCGGCGCTTCCAGCAGGTCTATGTCGGCGAGCCCAGCGTGGAGGACACCATCGGCATCCTTCGTGGACTGAAGGAACGCTACGAGGCACACCACAAAGTGGCCATCGCGGACTCGGCGTTGGTGGCAGCGGCAACCCTGTCGAACCGCTACATCTCTGGTCGGCAGCTTCCTGATAAGGCCATCGACCTCGTGGACGAGGCAGCATCCCGGCTGCGCATGGAGATCGACTCCGCGCCGGAGGAAATCGACCAGCTTCGACGGGCTGTGGACCGTTTGACCATGGAGGAGTTGGCTCTCCAGGGCGAGACGGATCCTGCATCGGTGGAGCGGCTGGCTGCCCTGCGTGCGGACAAAGCGGACAAGAATGAAGAGCTCAGTGCCTTGAACGCGCGCTGGGAAGCAGAGAAAGCCGGACTCAACCGCGTTGGTGACCTCAAGGCCAAGATCGATGAACTCCGTTCAGCCGCGGATAAGTCCCAGCGCGAAGGCGATCTGGAGTCGGCCTCGCGGATCCTCTACGGAGAGCTGCCCGCCCTTGAACGTGAGCTGAGCGCCGCGGCTGAGGAGGAATCAGCGCGAAGTGACTCAAAGCCTGAGCTGATGGTTGCTGAGGACGTCACCGCTGACGATATCGCCGAGGTCATCTCCGCTTGGACCGGCATCCCTGCCGGACGCATGCTCCAAGGCGAATCGCAGAAGCTGCTGCACATGGAAGAAGAACTCGGAAAGCGCCTGATCGGACAGAGCAAGGCTGTGCAGGCAGTCTCTGATGCCGTGCGCCGTGCCCGTGCCGGCATCAGCGATCCCAACCGTCCCACAGGCTCGTTCCTGTTCCTCGGCCCCACCGGCGTCGGCAAGACGGAGCTGGCCAAGGCCTTGGCGGACTTCCTCTTTGACGACGAACGCGCCATGATCCGGATCGACATGTCCGAGTACAGCGAGAAGCATTCGGTAGCCCGCCTGGTGGGTGCTCCTCCGGGATACGTCGGCTACGAGGAAGGCGGCCAGCTCACCGAGGCTGTCCGGCGCAGGCCGTACTCCGTGGTGTTGCTGGACGAGGTGGAGAAGGCCCACCCCGAGGTCTTTGACATCCTTCTGCAGGTGCTCGACGACGGCCGCCTCACCGACGGCCAAGGCCGCACCGTGGACTTCCGCAACACCATTCTGGTGCTCACGTCCAACTCCGGCAGCCAGTTCCTGGTAGACCCGGGCATGGATGCCAAGGCCAAGCGTGATGCAGTCATGGCAGTGGTGCAGGCATCGTTCAAGCCGGAATTCCTGAACCGCCTGGATGAGATCGTGCTCTTCGATCCCCTGACTGTGGAAGAACTGGCCAGGATCGTGGAACTGCACGTAGCCGAGTTGAGCAACCGGCTCCGTGATCGCCGGTTGAGCCTCGAGGTGTCGGACGGAGCCAGGGCATGGTTGGCTATGTCCGGCTTCGATCCCGCGTACGGCGCACGCCCACTTCGCCGGCTGGTCCAGCGTGAAATCGGCGACCGCCTGGCCAAGGAGATCCTTGCCGGTGAAATCACCGACGGAGACACCGTGCTGGTGGACACTGCGGCTGACCTCGACGAACTCACCATTGAGGGGCTGGAGGCACTGGCAGGACCCGACGGCGGCATGCCGGCGGGTGCGGGGCTGACAGTCCGCAGGAAGTAGCGCCCCGCAGGAAGTAGCGCCCGCCGCAGGATTGTCGTCCCGGCCTGAACGGGACTGGCCGAAAGTAGCCCGTCGGATGCAAGTGCAGCCGGCGGGCTACTTCTGCAGGAGGTCTTCCTTGATGGTGTTGCCCGAGTCCACCACGATGAAGCAGTCCAGCCGGCGATCGCCCCGATCCCAACTGGTGGTGCTGGGGTAAACGTTTTGCTGCAGCAGAACGTAGTTCTCGGCTGCCTTGTTGAGCTTTCCAACCGCCGCCTTGCACACCTCCCGACCCTTTTCCCGGAGGGCGTTGGTCCCCGGGAAGGAATCGTCGCCCGGGTACACGTGAATTCCAATGAGCTGCGCTGAGTGTTCGGTATCGCAGGCTACTGCAC
>NZ_JABMCX010000520.1 GCF_013179505.1 Paenarthrobacter sp. CM16
CGGTTTCGGTCCAAAGAATGGTGGAGGTACCCAACGACGGACCTACCACCAAGAGCGGCTTGGTTCCGAGTTCGCGCTGCGGGGAGAGCAGCACGGCCTTGACGATTGGTTTAGCCACGAGCGGCTCCCTTCGATGATGATGCTGCAAAGTTCGGGTAGGCCGCGAGGATCCGGCGGCTGATTTCCTGAGCTTCTCCGAGGTAGCTTGCCGGGTCCAGGAGCGCCTCAAGTTCAGCATCGGAAAGTTTGTCCGCCGGGGCGGCTTCGCGCAGGAGTTTGGCGTAAATCCGGGACTGTTCAGCGGCGGGCGCTTTGAGGGTTTCGTCGACGACGGCCTGCAGCTTTTGCTTTCCCTCCGCACCAAGGAGCGGGGCGACGGCGGCCGAGACACCTTCGCTTACTAGGAGGGGTCCCGAGATCTCGAGGTTCCGGCGCATCGCATCGGGGAAAACCCGGAGGCCTTCGCTGAGTTCGCGGAGGTGTCCGGCAGCCCCCAAGGCCAACGCCAAGAGCTGCCGGAGCGCGGGCCATTCGCTATGCCAGGCACCGTCAGGGCGTTCATCGTTGAAGGTGGCAGCAGCGAGGTGCAGTTGGGACGCGAGCCCCGGGGCCTGCAACGCTGCACTGCGGATCAGGACGGAGAGAACGGGGTTCTGCTTTTGTGGCATGGCCGAGGAAACTCCACGTCCGGCGGTCAAGGGTTCGCCGAGTTCGCCGACTTCCGGACGGCTCAGGAACAGCAGGTCGGCGGCGATCTTGCCGAAGGAATCCAGCAGCGCCGCCAACGCGTCGCCCAGCGAAGTAACGGCCAGCCGGTTGGTGTGCCACGGGGCGGGAGCGGGTGCGAGGCCCAACCTTGCGGCCAGTGAGTCGGCCAACGTGAACGGCGTTGCGTCCGAACCAGCAGTCAGCTTGGTGCCCGAGGCCAGCGTTCCGCCCGCCCCGCCATACTGCGCCGGCAATTCCAGCGACTCCAATCGCGCAGCCGCGGCGGCCACACCCTGGAACCACTGCGCCGCCCTGAGCCCGAACGTGTACGGAAGGGCATGCTGCGTCAGGCTCCGGCCCACGCACAACGTGTCCGCATGCTGTTCCGCCAAGGTGGCGAGCGCCGTCGTCGTGCCCTTGACGTCCAGTACCAAGGCAGAAATAGTGCGGCTGGCGAGAAGCATGAGCGCGGAGTCGAGGACGTCCTGGCTGGTCAGCGATGTGTGCACAGCCGAGGCCGCGCCGATTCCGGCAGTGTCCAAGTCCCGGACGCGGGCACGTAAGTCGCCAAGCAGCGGAATCACCGGATTGCCGCCGCCCTGCGCGCGTTCCGCTATGGAAACGACGTCGTAAGAGCCTGCACTGGCGGCTTCGGCCACCACAGCGGCGGATCCGGCGGGAGCTAGTCCCGCTTCCTCGAGGACAGCAGCCCAGGAGGCTTCGACGTCGAGGATTGCCGCGATCACGGCACGATCACCGGTCAGCGCGGCCACAGCGGGCGACGCCGAGACGGGGCTGAGGAGGCCGAAGTCGCCGTTGGTCATGCCTGGT
>NZ_JABMCX010000521.1 GCF_013179505.1 Paenarthrobacter sp. CM16
AGCCCCTACTTTGTCCCGGACGAAGCAATCCAATTGGCCATCGTCACCGCCGCCTCGCGGGGATTGAGCGTTGAGCTCTTTGTCTCGGAAGTGGGCGATCAGGCCATGGTCTACCACGCCCAGCGGTCCTACTATGAGGTCCTTCTGCGGGCGGGTGTCCGCATCTACCTTTACCGGGCACCGCAGGTCCTGCACGCGAAGCACTTCACCATTGACCACGACGTCGCAGTCATTGGTTCCAGCAACATGGATGTCCGCTCGTTCAGCCTCAACATGGAGGTCTCGGTGCTGGTCCATGGCCGATCCATCGTGGACCGGATGAGGGCCGTGGAGGACAGCTACCGCGAGGCGAGCACGGAGCTGTTGTTGGAGGACTGGCTGCGGCGGCCGGTGGGGCAGGTGGCGCTGGACAACCTGGCCCGGCTGACGTCGTCGCTGCAATAGTTCGCCGGGGTAGCTGGCGGGCGTAGCGAGCCGCAGTTGGGTGTGGCGCCCTGGCCGGGTGCGCCGCCGCAGCACGATCGGACTGCATCAATCGTCCAACTGCAAGTACCAGGTCACACCCGCGCTGATGCCCCTGCCCAGCAGCAGCGAGAACGCGATGGCGATGACGACGGCAAATTCCGTTGAAAGCCCCGGCAACAGCCCGGACAGGGCGCCGATGCCCACCGAGTAGACGGACCACAGGATGCCGGCTGCAACGGAATAGAGGACGAACCTGCCGCGAGGGACAGGGGTGATGGCGCTGGCCACGTTCATGGTAAGACGCCCCAGCGGGACAAACCTGGAGGTCAGGACCCACGAGGCGGAGTGCTTGGATAATCGTTCCCGGGACGCGTGCAGGGCCTTCTGGGTGCGAGGGCCTTGGAGCATCTTCCAACCGGCCATGTTCCTGCGTCGGACCAGTTCATACGCACCGAGATCTCCAGCCACCGCTCCGGCCAGCATGGCTGCCACCAAAAGGTATCCGTTGGGCAGATTGTCCGTGGCGGACAGGGCTCCCAACGCTACAAACAACGATGTAGTGGGGATGGGTGGGAAGATCGCCGACAACGCCACGAAGAGGGCCCCGAGCGGGTAGACCCAGCCGGAGTCCGCAGCGCTCATGATGTCCTTGAAAGCCTGCACGGTGAAACCCCTTTCCGGGCTTCGCCCAAGCGTCTCACGGTGGACATCACCATCCTTACGCGCTGAGCCCGCCGCGCGGATCGCCTGTACTGGGTGAATCCTCGAAGTCACGCCCCTACACTGAAGGAGTGGACGACCTTCGAGGTACCCGCCCGGACGTAATGAGCCCTCAACTGACCACGGTTTCCAAGCCGCCCTTGGACGTGATGGACCGGCCCCGGCTTGTGGCAAAACTCGATGCCGCGCCAGACACCGTCCTTCTCTACGCCCCTGCAGGATTCGGTAAAACGGTGCTCCTGGGACAATGGCTCGCCTGCCGCATGGACAACGTCGCGTGGGTGAGTCCGGACCATCAGGACAAGCCGGCCCTGTGGCCGTCCATCCTTCACGCGCTCCGGCAGTGCCCTGCC
>NZ_JABMCX010000522.1 GCF_013179505.1 Paenarthrobacter sp. CM16
CGCCCATGCGCATCACCGGGTTCCAGTACGTCATGACCAGGACTGCCGCATCAGTGGCGGCAGTAATTCCGGCGACAACGTCGAAAACGTTGGTCACTCGGAATCCGTTGGCGATCGCTTCGGTAGTGGCGGCCTGGATGACCGGGCCGTCCATCACGGGATCGGAGTATGGGATACCGATTTCGATCAGGTCGGCGCCGTTGCGGGCCAGGGCAATGCCGGCCTCGATGCTCTCCTGCACAGTGGGGTAGCCCGCGGGGAGGTAGCCCACCAAGGCTGCGCGGCCTTCGGACGCGGCGCGATCAATGGCGGCAGCGGATTTGCTGGCGAATTCTTCAGTCATCAGTTCTGGTCCTCATCGACATCCACGGCTGCTTCGGAAGTGCGCTCAGTGGGTCCCTTGGGCTTTCGCGTGGACAAAGTGGTGCCCTTGACGTGCCCTTCCTCATCGAGCATGTTGAACCAGGCCGCGGCAGTCTCCACGTCCTTGTCTCCACGGCCGGAGAGGTTGACGATCACCGTGACGTCGGAAGGGTTGTCCTTGCCCTCAGTCAGGCGATGGCCGATCTTGATGGCACCGGCCAATGCATGCGAGGACTCGATGGCGGGAATGATGCCCTCGGTCCGGCAGAGGAGGCTGAAGGCGTCCATCGCTTCGGTATCCGTGACGGCCTCGTAGGAGACGCGCCCGATGTCTGCCAGGTAAGAGTGCTCGGGACCCACACTGGGGTAGTCCAGACCAGCGGAGATGGAGTGGGATTCAATGGTCTGGCCGTCTTCGTCCTGCATGAGGTAGGACCGTGCGCCGTGCAGCACGCCGGGCCGGCCCAAGGAGATGGCAGCAGCATGGCGGCCGGTTTCGACACCTTCGCCACCGGCTTCAAAGCCGTAGATCTTCACGGAGGCGTCATCAAGGAAAGCGTGGAACAGGCCGATGGCGTTGGAGCCACCACCGATACATGCAGCGATGGCGTCGGGGAGTTTGCCCGTCTGCTCCAGGATCTGGCTGCGGGCTTCTTCGCCGATGACCTCGTGGAAGTAGCGGACCATGGCAGGGAACGGGTGGGCTCCGGCTGCCGTCCCCAGAAGGTAGTGGGTGTGCTCAACATTGGAGACCCAATCCCGAAGGGCATCATTGATGGCGTCCTTGAGGGTCTGGGAGCCGTTGGTCACGGGAACCACTGTTGCACCGAGCAACTGCATGCGGGCCACGTTCAAGGCCTGGCGCCGGCAATCCTCGGCACCCATGTAGACCACGCACTCCAGGCCAAGCAGAGCCGCGGCCGTTGCGCTGGCAACACCGTGCTGCCCTGCACCCGTTTCGGCAATCACCCGGGTTTTGCCCATGCGCTTGGCGAGGAGGGCCTGGCCCAAAACGTTGTTGATCTTGTGGGATCCTGTGTGGTTCAGGTCTTCGCGCTTGAGGAAGATGCGTGCTCCGCCGGCGTGCTCGGAGAAGCGCTTGGCTTCGGTGAGCAAAGAGGGCCTGCCGGAGTAGTTCTTGTTG
>NZ_JABMCX010000523.1 GCF_013179505.1 Paenarthrobacter sp. CM16
CGCCGGAGTGGATGGCACCGGAGCGGCCGGCGGCGATGATGTGCTGCGCGCCTTGGGCCTTGAGGAGCTGGATGATGGCCGAGCCGGCAGCGCCGACGCCCGACACCACGATCTTGACCTCGGAGAGCTTCTTGTCCACCACACGGAGGGCGTTGACCAAGGCAGCGAGCGTGACGATCGCGGTGCCGTGCTGGTCATCGTGGAACACCGGGATGTCCAGCTCTTCGCGCAGGCGATTCTCGATTTCGAAGCAGCGCGGTGCGGCGATGTCTTCGAGGTTGATGCCGCCGTAGACCGGGGCCATGGCCTTGGCGATCATGATGATTTCTTCGGTGTCCTGGGTGTCCAGGCAGACCGGCCAGGCGTCAACGTTGGCGAACTGCTTGAACAGTGCAGCCTTGCCTTCCATGACGGGAAGGGCAGCGGCGGGGCCGATGTTTCCCAGTCCCAGAACGGCCGAACCGTCAGTGAGGACGGCGATGGTGTTGCGCTTGACCGTCAGGTTGCGGGCAGCGGCCGGGTCTTCTGCGATGGCCATGCAAACGCGGGCGACGCCGGGAGTGTAGGCACGGGAGAGATCGTCGCGGTTGCGCAGGGCTACTTTGGGGACGACCTCGAGCTTGCCGCCGAGGTGCATGAGGAAAGTGCGGTCCGAGACGTGCTGGACGGTGACGCCGTCGAGCGCGTTCAAGGCGTCCTTCACGCGGGCTGCGTGGTCGTCATCGGTGGTGTTGCAGGTGACGTCAACAACGATCGTCTCGTGGTGGGATTCCGTGACGTCCAACGCGGTGATTGCTGCACCGGCTGCGCCGACGGCTGCTGCCAGTTCGCTGGTAGCGGTGAAGCTCGACGGTGCGGCGACGCGCAGGGTGATCGAGTTTCCGGGGCTCGGATTCGCCATTGAAATTCCTCCTGTAAGGCCCGTTCCCGGGCCGCCGTTCCAAACTGAATGTTTTCGTATTATGGATATTATTATCTACAAAGTGGAAACACAACCCCCTGCTTGGTCATGTTCGGTGTCGTCGCGCAGGTTGACGCTGTGCTGTATGTTGGGTGTTCTAAGCAATTCTTTTCACGATGCGGATAAGAGTTGTCGGAATCTGAGTCATTGGAGACAAGGGAATGGCTGAAAAAGCCTCCGGAGGCGTGCAGTCCGTTGAGCGCGTCTTTGAACTGCTGGAACTGATTACGGATGCGGGCGGCGATGTCACGCTGAGCGAGCTCTCGTCGTCCACTGACCTCCCCTTGCCCACCATCCACCGTCTTTTGCGGACCTTGGTGTCCCTCGGCTACATCCGCCAGCTGCCCAACCGCCGCTACGCCCTGGGCCCCCGGCTCATCCGGCTCGGCGAAGGCGCCAGCAAACAGCTCGGGGCTGTGGCCCGCCCGCAGTTGAAGACCCTGGTGGAGCGCCTCGGCGAGACTTCCAACATGGCGGTCCTGGACTCGGACATGGTGATCTACGTTGCCCAGGTCCCGTCCATGCACTCCATGCGCATGT
>NZ_JABMCX010000524.1 GCF_013179505.1 Paenarthrobacter sp. CM16
GGACCTTCCCGAGGACTACCGGGCCATGATGGACGATAGCTGGGGGCCGGTCCGGGTGATCATCGCCGCCCAGGAACTCCACGGCAGCAGCTACGTCAAACCGTTGTATGACGCCATGGGGGAGCAAATCCACCACGAGGGCAACAAGGACCGGGCTTCGGTCATCCAGAAGGCCCTCGCCGAGGTAGGACTGCCGGCCGATCTGGCACGCTTCGCCACCTCAGATGAATACGATGCCCAGCTGCGTTCAAGCCACGAGGCCGGCATTTCCCTGGTGGGCCAGGACGTAGGAACTCCCGTCGTAGCTGTCAACGGCACGGCGTTTTTCGGTCCGGTCCTTACCCGGATCCCTCGTGGCGAGGACGCGGGAAAGCTCTGGGACGCCACCGTTACTTTGGCCGCATACCCCCATTTCTTTGAGCTCAAGCGCAGCCGCACGGAAAGCCCTGAATTCAACTAGCTGGAATCAACCGGCCAAGAGCTGCTTCAAGAACAGGCGCTACTTCAGAAAACGGGAAGTACGCCGGTCAGCCAGTATTTTTCCGCCGGTCTGACAGGTAGCACAGTACTGCAGGGAGGTGTCCGCAAAGGACACCTCCCGAACTGTATCCCCACACACCGGGCAAGGAATGCCGGTGCGTGCGTGCACCCTGAAGTTGCTGCGTTTAGTGTCCTTGAGTTCGCTGGAGGGCTTCCCGGCCGCCGCATTAACAGCCCCTACCAGGATTTCCTGCATGGCCTGGTAGAGCCGCTCCACCGTCGCTTGGTCCAGTGACTTGGCTATAGCGAACGGAGATATCTTCGCCGCGTGAAGGATTTCGTCGCTGTAGGCGTTGCCTATACCGGCAATGACGCTTTGGCTTCGAAGCAGTCCCTTGACCTGCTGGGAACTGGAACCAAGGATTTCGGCCAGGGCGTCCAGGTCGAAGTCGGGGCTGAGCGGTTCCGGCCCCAAGGAAGCTATTCCCGGTACGTCGCGGGGATCCCTCACCACGTAGATGGCCAGGCTCTTCTTGGTACCCGCTTCCGTCAGATCAACGCCTATATGGGCCTCGTCTACCGGGCGGTGCAGCAACAGTCGTGCAGAGATATTGCTTTTGCCCATGCGCAGCCCGGCGGAGGAGGGGTGTTCGGTGTACCGGACCCAGCCTGCCTTGGCCAGATGGAAGACGAAGAACAGTCCATCAACATCCACGCAGACAAACTTCCCAAGACGCTGCACACCTTGCACAGTCCGGCCTTCGAGGGTGCTGTATGGCGGATCAGCGGTCTTCAGTGCGGAGAAGGAATTGATGCGGACCTCGTCGAGCACGGCACCGCGGAGTTGGGTATCCAGATACATGCACAGGCCGTGCACTTCGGGGAGTTCCGGCATGGTCAATACTCTGCCACAGGTAGCCCTTAACGTGCAGGAAAACTACAGGTTTGTAGTTCTTCCAGGGCTCTTGTGCATTGCTCTCAGCGGGACAACAATAGTTCTTACCCACTTCGAAAGAAGA
>NZ_JABMCX010000525.1 GCF_013179505.1 Paenarthrobacter sp. CM16
TGAGCCCGGCAGACAGCACGGCCGTGGGCCTGCCGGATCAGCCGGAAGCAAAGGTCGACGGCGACTGGAACCGCGTCCACCCTGCGTCACCTTTTGTTCGCGGCTGGGTGGCGCTTGCCGCCGTCGGGTTCTTCTTTGGCCGTGACGCTTTTGAACGCATGTTGCAGGGCCGGGATGTCCTGGATCCGAACCTGAATGGCCGGGTGCCCTGGCTTTTGGCCGGTGGCGCCGTGGTCCTGCTGTTGACGGTGGGCAGCTTCATCCTGAGCTGGTATTTCACGCGTTACCAGGTGGCCGAGGGCTACGTTCGGGTCAACACCGGCTTCCTGTTCAAGCAGCAGCGGCAGGCCCGGTTGGACCGCGTCCAGGCCATCGATATTGTCCAGCCCCTTTTGGCGAGAATTTTTGGGCTTGCTGAACTTAAGTTCGAAGTGGCCGACGCCGGCGAGTCGGCGGTGCGGTTGGCGTATCTTCCGCTCGCCCAGGCGAAGCAGCTGCGCGCTACCATCCTTGCCCGGGCCGCCGGTGTTGTCACTGAGCCCGGTCAGGAAGAGGAAATCCCCGAGGCTCCCGAGCATGTGGTGCTGTCCGTGCCCCCGGCACGGCTCATCGGATCGCTGGTGTTGAGCGAGCAAACCGTCGGGATCCTGATCGGTGCAGCCGCAGTGGTTATTGTCTCCGTTTTCACGGAGAACCAGACACTTTTCCTGGCGCTCATTCCTGGCATCCTGGGCATTGGTGCCGCGTATTGGAACTCCTTCAACAAGGGCTACAACTTCACGGCAGCCATTTCGCCGGACGGCATCCGGCTCCGATACGGCCTCCTGGATACGCAGGCACAGACGCTGCCTCCCGGGCGCATTCAGGCCGTAATGGTGACGCAGCCGCCCCTTTGGCGGATCTTCGGCTGGTACCGGATGGTTGTCAATGTTGCGGGCTACGGCTTGTCAGGCTCTGCCGAGGGAGCTGCCCGCACCATGCTGCTTCCCGTTGGCATGAAGCCCGATGTCCTCCGGATGATGTCCTTGGTGCTGCCGGATCCGGGGGTGGAAGACCCGGAGCGCGTCTTCACCGCCGGACTGGTTGGGCTGGCTCCCGCCGCACCCGGTGCCGCAGGGACAGATGGTTTTGTTACCACCCCCCGCCGCGCACGTTTGCTGGCCCCGCTTGGCAGGCGCCGCAACGGTTTCTTTGCCACGCGTACGGCGTTGTTGATCCGCTCCGGCCGTTGGTGGCGCACCCTGGTCCTCGTGCCACACCAGCGGACGCAGTCCATGGCCCTTCACCAGGGACCGCTGGCCCGCCGCTTCGGAGTTGCCGATCTTGTCCTCCACACCACCGCCGGCCCTGTTTCTCCCCGGGTTTTCCAAGCCGATGTCCGGCAGGCAGTGGAGCTCTTCGACCAGCAGGCCGCCCGCGCCCGCGAAGCCCGGAAGCGGCAGACCAGCGAGCAATGGCTGGC
>NZ_JABMCX010000526.1 GCF_013179505.1 Paenarthrobacter sp. CM16
ACCCACCACGGTCTCGGCATGCCCAACGTAAAGCACCAGGAGCAACGAAGCAGAAAGTGCTACCGTTCGGAGTCGCCGTTGCCACAGCGTAGGAAGCAGCGCACTGGCCGCCAGCGCCGTTGCCAAAACCGCTCCGTACGGACCAATAAGCCTTGTACCACCCATCCGGGACAGCCATCCGTCTTCGGAGTACTGCGCCACTTGGGTGACCATGAAGAAGACGGACACACAGGCGAATTGGCTACCCAGGAACACAGCAGCTGTCTTGAGCGAACCCAGATGCCGCTCAGCGGGGCCCAGGAGAAACAGGAACATCACGATGGTGGTGGCATAAGCCAACGGATTGGTTGTGAAGAACAACGATGTCCAGATGGACCACCATTCACCTGAGCGCAGTCCCTCCAACGAAACTCCGGCGAAATTTAGCCACGGCTTCGGTGGACCGGACAGGAAGCTGCCTGAGACCAAGGACAACACCAGGAACAACGCCAATATCACCAGAGTGAAAGGAGTACCCCTCATGTGCCTGCGGACCTGCGCCCTTGCAGGCCTGATGACACCCTTGAGCGCAAGGCTCACTGTGGCAGCCCCCAGCGCTCTGCCAGGAAACCCAAGGCGCCCGGCATTCCCCGGACAACAGCATCCCAGGAATGCCCCGCATGCTCGATCCTGTGTTCCTGCGTCGTGAAGCCGGCATTCCTGGCTGCCGCTGCGAGTTCGTGCATGTAATCGGTGAATTCGTGATCTGTTTCCCCGGCGGTCAGGTAAACGCCGCTTTCGGGGAAACTGCGCTGCTGCATCAGGACCAAAGGCGTCCTTGACTCGAACGCCGCTACATCGCCGTCGAACGAGTCCTGAATGGTCTTGCTCCTGTCCTTAGCCAAGGCGGGCTCCCGTTCAGCCGAGAACGCCAGCACCGTGGGAAACAGCTCCGGGTGGGCAGTACCCATCTGCAGCGCGCACGTGCCTCCGAACGAGAAGCCGCCCACAGCCCATTGACGCTGATCACGGGTAACATCCAGCGTGGACGCGATCCACGCGGGAACATCCTGGGAAAGATAGGTGTCCGCAGGGGCAATCGAACTATCCATGCACATGGTGTTGGCACTGCTGGACCCGTTGGGATCCACCACCACCGTCACCGGAGCTACTCCATGGTGGGCTTCGGCGAAACGGTCCAATTGCGTGCGGAGTTGCCCGCCCGTCAGCCAGTCGGCAGGGCCCCCGGGCTGTCCGGAGAAAAGAACCAGGACCGGCAGGGCAGGCCGGGGTTCGGTTTGATAGGCAGGAGGCAGGTAGATATATGCCTCGCGAGCAGTGAATCCTGACGCGGTTCCGGGGATTTCGGCCTTCCGAAGAATCCCGTTGCCCGGCATGGAACCGGGCGCTTTCCATGCCTTGAGCTCCGAGCCAGGTGTACTGTCCGGGCTCCTTTGGAGGCTGGCTTCCAGCGGCTGGAT
>NZ_JABMCX010000527.1 GCF_013179505.1 Paenarthrobacter sp. CM16
CAGGGCGGAATCGTGCGCGCAGCGGTGGGGCTCCTTGCGGGAGCCATCGTCTTCACCGCGCTGAGCGCCCTCTTGGATCGCTGGGCGCAACCCGGAAGAACGTCCAAATCCAAGCCCGCAGACAAAATCCAGGGCAGCCCGAAGCTGGATACCGACGCCGCGGCGTCCGATAAGGCTGCCACCTCCGCCTCGATCCGCGGAGCCGCCGGCATGGCCCTTCTCGCCGCGGTCACCTTGGACGGCGTGCCCGAAAACGTCGCCTTGGGCATCTCACTGGGCGAGGGATCCGGCGGCTTGGCGCTCCTGGCGGCAATCTTCGTTTCCAACCTGCCCGAAGCCCTGGTGGGGGCGTCGTCCATGCGCAGCCAAGGCAAAACGGCCGGCTTAATCATGCTGCTTTGGAGCGCGTGCGCGGCATTGCTGGTTGCCGCCGTGGTGCTCGGCGCGGGACCGCTCTCCTCGGCCCAACCCGAGACGATCTCCCTCCCGCTGGCCTTCGCGGCGGGCGCGGTGATCGCATCACTCGCGGACACCCTGATGCCCGAGGCCTACGAACACGGCGGCCCCGCGGTTGCACTGAGCACGGCAGCGGGATTCGTCCTGTCGTTCACCCTCTCGCTCGCCTGACACGCTGGTGCGGCATTAAAGCAAGAAGCGCACGACGTCGGGGGCCCGGCGTCGTGCGCTTCTTTTGTATGTTGCGGCTACTAGACCTCGGGGCGCCGCTCGACAACGGTGTGGGGATCGCCGCGGCGCTCAACCACGGTGCGACGGGTGCGGTTGGACATGGCGATGGAAATGATGAGTCCGATGACGCCGACCACCATCAGGATGTAGCCAACCAGGACCTGATCGAGGAAGGGGATGATTCCGGGGGCGAGCGCGAAAGCCAGAATAGCTCCGATGGCGATCAGGGCGATGGAAGAACCAATTCTCATAACGTGCTCCTCATGTTTTTTCGGCGCAGTCAGGGTCTACGGCCGAATCTGTATCATCAGGATACTTACGTTCCCCTCGCCCGGCCACCACCTACCGGCCCATGTCCCTTCCCCAAGCGTGCAGGTCAGTGACCGTAACGGGCGGCCACCCGGCCGATCGCATCCTCGGGAGTCGGCGCGGGTCCGAACACCTGCTCCTGGCGGGTGACATCGGCAACGTACTTTCCAGTCTCGAACCAGGCCACCATGCTGGCCATGTCTCCCACCAACGGAAGGACCTTCGCAGTGACCTTGCCGAGCCCGGCGATAGCACCGGCGGGTATGGACATCACCTTGACCTGCTTGCCAGCCCGTCGGCTGGCGAGTTCGGCGGCTTCATGGATGCTCACGGGACGGCTCCACCCGATGTCGATGCGCTCACCCTCAATAATGTCGGCATCCACCGCCTCGGCCAGGTAGGCGGCGACATCGCTGGCGAGCACGAACGTCAGGCGGGCATCTTCGGAACCCAGCCAAAC
>NZ_JABMCX010000528.1 GCF_013179505.1 Paenarthrobacter sp. CM16
TGCCTGTTGCGCCGGCCGTCACGCCCACTACGGGTACATCAGCCGAGCCATCCGCGGACACCGTCAGTGCCACGAATGCGCCCGCTGTGCCGGAACAAGTGGAGGATGCGGTTGAAGTCCGGATCGATTTCCCGTCGCCCACGCGCACGAGTGCATTGGAAGCCAGCCCGGACGGGCGATGGCTCGCTGTGGGGACCTCCTTTGGAGACGTCTATGTGGCGGATACAGCTCAGGGCACGCTAAGACTTGTTGTCAGTGTGGGTGAGGGCAGCATCGAACAACTGGCGTGGTCCGGCGATTCGCAGTGGCTGGGATGGTCCGAGCCGGTCACGGCATTCGGTTCACGGAGTAAGCTCCGAATCACCCGGCCCGATGACGCGGAAGCGGGCATCATCGACGTCACGGACGGCCGGTTCTGTGACGAATCGCCGCGGTTCACTCCTGACGGGAAGTTCCTCGCCTTCCTCTCGAACCGCAGCTTTGATCCCGTCTATGACGGCCACTCCTTCGACCTGTCCTTCCCGAGCCCCATCAAGCCGTATTTGGTTGCCCTGGCCGCGGACACGCCTTCACCGTTCGGCCCGTCGGTCGATTCCCTTGGGGAGGAGGAGCCCGCCCCGTTAAAGTCCGACGACGGCGTGGCGCCTTCCGTGCGCGTCGACCCTGAGGGCCTGGCGCACCGCGTCATCACTGTGCCCGTACCGCAAGGAAACTACTCGCAACTGGCTGTAGCGGAGGGTGCGCTGCTGTGGCTCGATACTGAGCTTTCCGGTGTGACCGGCGAGGGCAAGGGCGCCCTTTCGGATAAGAAGACCGCGCCCGCTTTGGTGCGCTACGATCTCGCCAAGCGCAAGAAGGCCACCTTGGTTGCCGCAGTGGACAGCTTCAGGTTGTCGGGGGACTTGAAGAGGGTTGTATACATCCTGGACCAGCAGGTGACCTCGGTGCCATGCGAGAACAAGGTGGACGAGGAATCCGGAGACCTGGTCAAGGTCGAACTCAACCGGGTCCGGGTCATTCTGGACCCCGTGGCTGCCTGGGGGCAGGCCTTTGAGGAAGCTTGGCGGCTCCAGCGCGACTTCTTCTGGACTGCGGACATGGCGGGCCAGGATTGGGACTCCGTCTACAAGCGCTACCGTCCGTTGGTGGACCGGCTGGGCTCGCATGACGACCTTGTGGACCTTCTATGGGAGTTGCACGGCGAGCTGGGAACATCGCACGCCTACGTCAAGCCTGCCGCCGTCAGCGAACCTGGCCGTAACGGCCAAGGACGCCTGGGGGCCGAGCTTCACTTCGGCAGCAAAGGCTGGGAAATCACCCGCATCCTGGCAGGGGAGTCCTCGGACCCCCTGGCGACGTCCCCCCTGACCCGGCCCGGCGCAGACGCGAAGGCGGGGGACGTTCTCCTGGCCATTGACGGCGTCGAACTTTCAGTGGC
>NZ_JABMCX010000529.1 GCF_013179505.1 Paenarthrobacter sp. CM16
CTGGTTGACCGCTTGCTCCGCCTGGCTCACGATCGCCTCAACAGCACGCTCCGGATATTCCTCAAGTTCCAGCACAGCCATGCCACTGGCCCTGACGGAGGCACAGCGTGCGTCCAGGCCGGCCAGCTTGAGACGGTCCTCGATGAGCGGAACGGCGCGGTCCAGCGTGGTCACCACGGAATACTTGTGGCCCAGGAACATCGCAGTGCTGGCTGCGGCCTCGGTGATATCAACCACCGGGACATCCAGGAGTTCCTGGAGACCTTCGCGGCCGTGCTCGCCATAACCGGCCTGGATGACGGCGTCGAAGGGTTCGGGATAGTTCACCACGGCATCCATGACGGCGATCGCCGCGAGGTAGCTTTCGAAATTTCCCTCACAAGAGTCGGCGCCGAAGCGCGGAGTGATGCCGATGATCTCGGTCCCTGGTGCAGCTGCGGCGCGGGCCTGGGCTGCGATGGAGTCAGTCATGGACTGGGTGGTGTTCACGTTGGCGACAAGGATGCGCATGGGTTTCCTCTCAACGGCAAGGCCCGTCCCCTGCCGGCTTGCCTGGATCCGCTTGCAGGAATCCGGGTGGCTGGGAGGACGGGCGATCGCCTTGATGTTTGGTGAGTCAGTGGGTGCTGGCGACGGCGATCGGCTCGCCGGAGACGTCTTCGTGGACCTGCTTCTTGTCCGCGACAGCGAAGTAGGTCAGGGCTGCGACGCCGGCTCCGATGAACCAGGCGAACGGGGCGGCTGCTGCCAGTCCGGGAATGAACGCGATGGCAATGGCCAGGCCTGCTGCGGGGAGCATGGCGATGATGGCCTTTGGGTTCACGCCGCGCTTGTAGAAGTAGGCGCCCTTTGGATCCTCGGTGTAGAGCTCGGGGACATTGACCTTGCCTCGCCGGACCAGCCAGTAGTCGGCCATGACCACACCGAACAGGGGACCGAGCAAGGCGCCGAGGCCGCCCAGGAAGTACACGATCACAATCGGGTTGTTGTACAGATTCCACGGCAGGATGACCAGGCCGATGGTGCCGCTGACCCAGGCTGCCTTGCGGAAGTTCAGGTGGCGCGGGAAGAGGTTGGTCAGGGCGTAGACCGGAGCCACGAAGTTGGCCATCAGGTTCACTGCAATGGTCAGGATCAGCAGGGCCAGGCATGCAAGGACCAACAGCAGGGTATTAGGGATGCTCTCCACGATGTCCGAGGGGCTCTCGATGACCGTGCCGTTGATCTTGTACTGCCCGCCCGCCATGACCACGACGATCGCGCCGAAGACGAGCATGTTGATGGGGATGCCCCAGAAGTTGCCCTTGACGATCGACTTCTTGGAGGCCGAAGAACGGGTGAAGTCACAGAAGTTCAGGACGAACGTTCCGTAAATGGAAACCCAGAGGGCGCCGCCGGCAAAGATGGTGAGCCACATTTCGGTACC
>NZ_JABMCX010000053.1 GCF_013179505.1 Paenarthrobacter sp. CM16
AGACAACCCGGCCCTGGCCGCCGCCTCCGGCATCGACGTCGACTCGGTCATCCGCATTGTCTGGATCGTCGGTGGCGTCCTCGCCTCCCTCGGCGGCATCCTGTGGGCTTACTACCGCCCGGGCGTCACGTTCGACATGGGCTCGCAGATCCTGCTTCTCATCTTCGCCGGTGTGACCCTCGGTGGTTTGGGAACTGTCTTCGGCGCCCTGATCGGCTCGATCGTCGTCGGCATCTTCGTGGAACTGACCACTGTGTTCGGCCTCCCCGCCGACCTCAAGTACGTCGGTGCACTGTTCATCATGATCGTTGTTCTTCTGTTCCGACCGCAGGGTATCCTCGGCCGGCGTGAGCGTGTGGGTTAGGAGCGGGCCATGGACTTCGGATTCATTTTCTCCAGCGCCCTTGGCGAATTATTCAGCCCGACGACGGCGGCCTACGCGCTTGCCGCTTTGGGCCTTGCGGTTCACTTCGGCTACTCAGGCCTGCTGAACTTCGGCCAGGCCGGCTTTATGGCCGTTGGCGCCTACGGTTTCGCCATCTCTACCCTCAGCTTTGACGCCCCGTTCTTCCTTGCACTGATCATTTCCATCCTGTGCTCGGTGATCTTCGCCTTCATCCTGGGTATTCCCACCCTCCGGCTACGGGCCGACTACCTGGCAATCGTCACCATCGCAGCGGCCGAAATTGTCCGCTACGTGGTCACCACCAACCAGCTCACCAGCGTCACCGGTTCGGCCAACGGCCTGGCGGCGTTCGAGAACACCTTCTATGCCATGAATCCCTTCCCTGAGGGGTCCTACATGGGCATGAACAACCGCGACTTCTTCATCCGCGTTGTCGGATGGGGACTGGTGATCGTGTGCTGTGTTCTGGTGTGGCTCCTGATGCGCAGCCCCTGGGGCCGCGTCCTGAAGGGCATCCGCGAAGATGAGAACGCCGTGCGGTCACTCGGCAAGAACGTCTACGCCTACAAGATGCAGGCACTGGTCATCGGCGGTGTGCTGGGTGCCTTGGCGGGCATGATCTTCACGCTCCCCCGTGGTGCAGTCCAGCCTTCGAACTACGGCACGGAACTGACCTTCTTCCTGTGGACCTGCCTCCTGCTCGGCGGCATGGCCACTGTCCTGGGGCCGGTCATCGGAGCAATGATCTTCTGGGTTGTCCTGTCGTTGACCCAGAGCCTGCTCTACGGCCTTATCGAATCAGGGGCAGTCACGTGGCTGACCACCGTCCAGGCTGGCCAGCTGCGCTACATCCTGGTGGGCGTCGCGCTGATGCTCCTGATGATCTTCCGCCCGCAAGGCGTGTTCGGCAATAAGAAGGAGCTTGCTTTCGCATGAGTGAGACCAACGAACGCAATACCGAAAATATCGACTACATGACCGATTCGCGGCCCATCGCGGTCGGGGAAAACACCCCTGGCTGCAAGAAGCGCGATCCCATTGTGGTGGCGGAGGATGTCACCCGGTCCTTCGGTGGCATCAACGCCGTGGACGTCGAATACCTTGAGATCCCCCGCCACAAGATCACCGCGTTGATCGGGCCCAATGGCGCAGGCAAAACCACGCTGTTCAACCTGCTCACAGGCTTTGATACGCCCAATACAGGCAAGTGGCAGTTCGAGGGCAACAGCCTGGCAGGTGTCTCCTCCTACAAGGTGGCACGCATGGGCATGGTGCGCACCTTCCAGCTGACCAAGGTGATGGGCAAGCTGACGGTCATGGAGAACATGCGGCTCGGCGCAGCGGACCAGCCCGGCGAGCGGCTCTCCAAGGCCCTGTTCAAGGGGATGTGGGGTGGCCGCGAAAAGGAAATCACAGCCCAGGCCCACGTGCTGTTGGAAAAGTTCAAGCTTGACGCCAAGAAGGACGACTACGCTGCGTCCCTCTCCGGCGGCCAGCGAAAGCTGCTTGAAATGGCCCGGTCACTGATGGTCAAGCCCAAACTGGTGATGCTGGACGAGCCCATGGCAGGCGTGAACCCCGCATTGACCCAGTCGCTGCTGGATCACATCAAGAACCTGAAGGCCGAAGGCATGACCGTGCTCTTCGTCGAGCACGACATGAACATGGTCCGGCACATCGCGGACTGGGTTGTGGTCATGGCGGAAGGCAAAGTGGTGGCCGAAGGGCCTCCGGGAGAAGTCATGAAGAACCCTGCCGTGATCGACGCCTACCTCGGCGCACACCACGATGTGGACCTCGGCGATGCTGAGGGCATCAAGGTGCTCGAAGCCGAGCTTGAGGCTGACGAAGAGTCGGTGGTGGGCACTGAAGACGCCGGGATCCTCTCGGACATCGTTGAAACAAAGAAGGAGGACGGGAAATGAGCAGCCCAGCCGCAATGCCCGCCTCAGCACCTGCCCCGGCAGGCGATTCCGTCGTCAAAGTCACCAACCTCGTGGCCGGGTATATCCCCGGTGTCAACATCCTCAACGGGTGCAGCATCGAGGCCCGCAAGGGTGAGTTGATCGGCATCATCGGCCCCAACGGCGCCGGTAAGTCCACCTTGCTGAAGGCCATGTTCGGCCTGGTGAAGGTCCACTCCGGCACCGTGGTTGTCAGGGGCCAGGACCTGACCGGTTTGAAGGCCAACAAGCTGGTGACCCAGGGTGTGGGCTTCGTGCCGCAGACCAACAACGTGTTCGCAGCGCTGACCATTGAAGAGAACCTCCAAATGGGCATGTTCCAGCGTCCCAAGGACTTCGCTGAGCGCTTCGACTTTGTTGCAAGCCTGTTCCCGGAACTGGCAAAGCGGCGGGCCCAGCGTGCTGGGTCGCTCTCCGGCGGTGAACGCCAGATGGTGGCCATGGGCCGGGCACTCATGATGGATCCGGCGGTACTGCTCCTTGATGAGCCATCGGCAGGCCTCTCCCCCGTGAAGCAGGACGAGACATTCCTCAGGGTCCACGAGATCAACCGTGCCGGCGTTTCGGTCATCATGGTGGAACAGAACGCCCGCCGCTGCCTGCAGATCTGCGACCGCGGCTACGTGCTGGACCAGGGCAAGGATGCGTACACCGGTACGGGCCGTGAGCTCATGAAGGATCCAAAGGTCATTCAGCTCTACCTTGGTACTTTGGCTGACGAGGTCTAAGACTGACGAGGTCTAGCCTCTACAAACGCGAAGGCCTGGCTCCGGCGATTCACCGGAACCAGGCCTTCGGTGTTTTCAGTTGCGTCCTTCAAACGTCGCGCTGCTGCTGTTCCCCGGCACCACCACGTGCACCGCATTCCGTTCCACAGCGAAGTCCGTGGGCGTGCCGGTGGTGATCTCGCCGTCGAGGTTCACCGGCAGTGGCGGATCCGTCACCAGCCTGACCTTCCGGCTGGTGAGGTGGTACACCTGCTCGCTTTGCACAAACTTGCCGTTCTTGAGCGAACGCGCGATCTTCACCTGATCGCGTAAGGGCGCCGCCAGGATCGCATAGATGTCCAGGGTGTGATCATCGATTCCTGCCGTCGGCGAAACCGCGTTGCCGCCCCCGTAGTACCTTCCGTTTCCCACTGCCACCTGAAGCAGGTTCTCCAACTCCACGGGTTGGTGGTCCCCGTCAGGGAATTCAAGGCGGGCGTGAAACGGCTTGTGCGTCGCGTAGGAGCGCAGCGTCGCCACCCCATAGGCCAAGGGCCCGATCAGCCGCTTGAGGCGGGGACTGAGGGCCTGGGTGACTGCCACGGACAGACCGGCGGAAGCCACGTTGAGGAAGGGCTGGCCGTTTGCCCGCCCGAGGTCGATGTCCACTACTTTTCCGTCCGCCAGGGCAGCGCAGGCGCTACTGAGGTCGCGGGGGATTTCCAGCGTCCTGGCAAGGTCATTGGCGGTGCCCATCGGAAGCACGCCCAGCACGACGTCGGTACCGGCCACAATTCCGGCAGCGGAGGCGATCGTTCCGTCCCCTCCCCCCACCACCACAAGATCGTGCCCCTCAGCAACCGCCTGCTCCAGGGTTCGGCGCAGGTCTCCGCCGCCGCGCACCGTATACACCGTGGAGATCGGGAGCTCCGCCCGTTGAAGACTCCCGGCCACCAGCTGCCGGGCAGCGGAACCCTTGCGTGAACCGGCGTTGATGACCAGGGCGATGGAACGGGCTTCCCGGGTTAGCTTCATGAGGCCATGGTAGGTCTACCGTCTGTGTATCAGATGTGGAATGCAAACGGGCCCCCTTCCTGGTGAGGAAGGGGGCCCGTTCTGGCTGCGGTCAGCCGGCGTTCAGCTTAGAGCTTGCCGAACTCTTCACGGACCGGCTTGTAGGTGTTGTCATCCTGGTATTCGTAGATACCGATGTACGCCTCGGTGGGGTCACCGGCGTCGGAGAACGTGACCGGACCGGACTGGCCGTCGTAGTCAACGTCCTTGCCTTCGCGAAGGAGCGTGACACAGGCAGCGAAGGTGGTGCACTTCTCGCCGCCTTCAGAGACTTCCTTCAGCTTGGCTGCGATGTCCGTGCCCTTGGTGCTCTTGGCTGCCTCGGAAGCCAGCGAGATCAGGTTCACGGCGTCGTAGGACTCGCCTGCGTAGCTGTAGTCCTTCAGGGCGGGATCGATGGCAAGAAGCTTCTTCTTGAAGTCATCCTTGGCGAACGTGCCGGGAATGGTTCCCTGTGCGCCCTTCATGGTGCCTGCCTGGAAGTCCTTGCTGTAGTCCGAGGTGTTGCCGTCAACCATGAACAGCTGCGTGGGCTTGATGCCCTTGCCGGTGATCAGGGGGACGATGCTCTTGGCTTGGTCGAAGGTGATCAGGGCGATCGCATCCGGCTTGGCTGCGAGGACCTTGTCTACCTGGCTGCTGAACTGGGAATCGCCCTCGTTGAAGAGTTCTTCAGCTACAACCTTGCCACCGGCTGCCTCGAAGGCTTCCTTGACGTTCTTCTGGAGGCCCGTTCCGTAAGCGTCGTTGAGAACGATCATGCCAACGGTCTGTGCTCCACAGGTAGCCATGTAGTTGCCCAGGACCTTGCCCTGCAGGACGTCGGACGGTGCAGTGCGCCAGTAGAGGCCCTTGTCGTCCCAGGTGGTGAAGTCAGGCGAGGTGTTTGCCGGCGAGAAGTGGATGACGCCTGCGCCCGTAATCTGGTTGATGACCGTCTTGGAGACGCCAGACGATGCAGCACCGATGACGGCGCTCACGCCCTGGCCCAGGAGGGCTGTGGTGGACTGGGTGGCGATGTCCGTCTTGGTATCACCGGAGTCACGGTGGACCACGGAGACCGGAGCGCCAAGGACGCCGCCGGCATCGTTGACTTCCTTGATGCCGAGGTTGACGCCGGCAATTTCGGGCGGGCCAAGGAACGCCAGCGACCCCGTCGTCGGCAGGAGCGATCCAAGTTTCAGTGGTGCGTCTGTGGTGGTGGTCGAGGGAGGTACTGGTCCCGTGTTGGTGGCAGCCTGGCTGTTGCCGGCTCCCGCCCCGCCGCTGGGAGCCGGGCAGGAGATGCCTGCGGCTGCGGCGGAAGAAGACCCGGTCTGGGTAGGCGTAGAAGACCCACCGCAAGCCGTGGCCAAGAGCGCGACCCCAATGCCAAGCGCTGTTAGCTTGGCGGCTCGGGGCGCCGCTGGGGAAAGATCAAACATTCGTTGTCTCCTCGATCGAAAGGTGCGAACTGCCTTTGATGCGATTACTCAGGTGTTCCTGATTAAGACTCAAACTAATGCAATTGGGCGGCGAACATAAGTGATTCAGGTCACATCCCTATAACACTCGTTGCCTGTGGGGAATCTACACGCCAGCTGGGAATTTCCGCGGAAGACTTCGCGCGCACAGCGGAAGGGAGAAAGAGCTCTCACCTGCCGTCCGTGCCCCAGGTGGGACTCGAACCCACAACACGCGGATTTTAAGTCCGCTGCCTCTGCCAATTGGGCTACTGGGGCGCCCGCACCATGGTATCCCAGCTATAGCTCATTGAATGGCGCGGCGTAGCGGAAAGTGCCGCGGACGTCGTCGGGCCATCCGGGAAGCGTCAACAACTGGAAACGATCTCCCCACACGGGCTCCGGAGGCTGGACGCCCACAGAGGTGGCCGGCACATAACCGAAGCGCGGGTAGTACAGGGGGCTGCCCAGCAGGGCAATCCCGGGCTCCCCTGCGGCGGTGGCCCGGGCAGCAGTCTCGCGCATCAGGGCCGAACCCACCCCGCGCTTTTGAAAGTGGGGAAGCACGCCGATGGGGCCCAGCCCCAGCAGCTCCAGGTCCCCGATCCACCCACGGGTGCTGATTGCGTGGCCCACAATCTCCCCGCCCATCTCAGCAACGATACTGAACTGCGGCAAATACTCCGGGCAGTCAAACAGAGACCGCAGCAGCTCCACTTCGAGCGGGGTGCCTGCAACGGGTTCGCCGGTCACCGGCGAGACAGAGAACGCGCGGGCTGTCAGTTCGAGGATCTCAGGGCGGTCCTCGGGGCGCTCGGTGCGCAGGACCACACCGCGTGCCAAAAGCCGGAGCACGTCCATGGCCCGGGCAGCATCTGCCGACGACACCAGGAGGTGGTCGTGATGGAAGCCGGCAAGGACGTTGCAGCTGATCCCGGCGTGCGTCAGCGCGGCACTCACTGCAGCCGTGAGCCCCACGGCTTCAAGGGCCGAATGGACCTGAAGCGTGATCCACGCAGCGACGAAGTCGTAGCTCAGGCCCAAGGAATCAGCTTCGTCCCTGGGCAGGACAACGGTAAGGCCTTCGGCCTCTCGAACAGCCGCCTCGATGCCACCCGAAAGCGGTCTGCCGTGCGGCCACAAGGCGTAGACGTAGTCGCCATCGCGGACTACGGGGTGAAGGGATTCCAGCAGCGTCTTGAGGTCGGTTTCACCGGACATGAGCACAGTCTAGGGGCAGCGGCGGAAACGCTGCTGGGTTAAACGCCGACGGCGGCCACTCCCCGAAAAGGGGGTGGCCGCCGTCGTGCGTGGACTACTTGGCGTTAGCCGTAACCGGGGTCTTGGCTTCCTCGGCAGCAGGCTTGGCCTCTACAGGTGCCGGAGCAGCTGCGGGCTTCGGAGCCGGCGTCGCAGCGGCAACGAAAGCACCGCGCGGGTTGTCCAGGTCCATCAGGGGCGTGGTGTCGCGGCCGGCGAAGAAGGCCAGGATCCAGCCGAAGATCACGCGGAACTTACGCTCCACGGTGGGCATCGCCATGCCGTGGTAACCACGGTGGGCCAGCCAGGCGAGGCCGCCCTTGAGGCCGATGCGGCCGAGCAGATTGATGTTGGCAACACCCTTCCACTCGCCGAAGCCGGCTACAGCACCGAGGTTCTTGTGCTTGTAATCGTGCAGCGGCTTGTCCCAGCGCGAAGCCCAGAGGTTCTTGGCGAGCTTCTTGGCCTGGCGGAGAGCGTGCTGGGCGTTGGGGACGCAGGTGCCGTCCGGCAGGCCCTTGCCCGTGAGGTCGGGAACAGCGGCGATGTCGCCGGCGGCCCAGGCGTTCTCAACGATCCCTTCGTCACCTGCGATGCGGAGGTCCGGAAGGACGCGGACGCGGCCACGGGGTTCCAGCGGGAAGTCGGTGGAGCGGATCATCGGGTTGGCCTGCACACCGGCAGCCCACACCAGGGTGTCAGCTTCAACTTCGCCGGCGGAGGTCTTGTCCGGGAGATTGATCAGCTTGAGGTTGCCCTCTGCGCTGTCAAGGGACGTGTTCAGGAGTACTTCGATGCCACGGCTGCGGAGGTGCTCCACTACCCATTCGGCCTGCGAAGCGGTGACCTCGGGCATGATGCGGCCCATGGCTTCAACCAGGATGAAGCGGACTTCTTCCTGACGGATGCGGGGGTTGTTGCGCACGGCGGCGCGGGCAAGGTCTTCCATTTCGGTGAGGCACTCGATGCCGGCAAAGCCGCCACCGACCACAACGAAGGTCAGCGCCTTGGCGCGCTCTGCGGGGTCGGTCATGGTGGAAGCGGCTTCGATGCGCTCCAGCAGCTTGTTGCGCAGTGCAACGGCTTCCTCGATGGTCTTCAGGCCGATGCCCTTGTCCGCGAGGCCCTTGATGGGGAAAGTACGGGTGATGGCGCCTGCTGCGATGACGACGTCGAAGTACGGGATCTCGAAGTTCTCGCCGCCGTCGGACGGGGCGATCACGGCGGTCCGGTTGGCGTGGTCGATGCTGGTGACGCGGCCCTGGATGAGCTCAGTCTGCTTCAGGTGCTGACGGTGGGAGACGACGGCGTGGCGTGCCTCGATGTTGCCACCGGCTACTTCCGGGAGGAAGGGCTGGTAGGTCATGTACGGCAGTGGATCAACGACGGTGACGATGCCGCCTGCGTTCGCGATCTTCTTCTGCAGTTTGAGTGCTACGTACAGGCCGACGTAGCCGCCGCCGACGACGAGAACCCGGGGACGGTCAATGAGCTCTGGGGTGGTTGCCATGAATCCAGAGTACAGCACTTTGTGAAAATCTTCACTAACTACTTCCGGGCGGGTGGATCCACCGTCAAAAGCGCTCCCGTTTCGGCTTCCTCGGCCACTGCGGGCGGGTTTTTGGAGACCCGCCGCAACTGGATTGCAGCGCCCGTCACCAGTGCCACGAACAACGCTCCAAAACCCAGTACGACGGCGGCCGGCAGGGCGTCGTCGACAGTGGCCGGCGTCTTCGCAGCAGGGACGGTCGGATCAGCGAGGGTGGGGGCAGCGCTGGTAGGACTGGCCACGGGCGCCTGCGAGGGCTCGCTGAAGACGCCGCGCCGATGCACGCGGATCCAGTCGGCGATGGAACCCAGCGGGTTACTGCCTGCGGCAGGTACCTCATCCTTCAGGGCAGCCTCCGCGTTGAGGATGCCGTATCCATAGAGGGGATCCTTCCCCGGAGCGCCGGCATCCTTGGCCGTGCTGACAATCCTGTTGATGACCTGCTTGGCACTCATCTCCGGCCATTTGGAACGGATCAAGGCAGCTACACCGGAGACGATGGGGGCCGCGCCGGAGGTTCCAGCCCATTCTGCATATCCCCCGCCGGGAATGCCGCCCACCAGCTTCTCCGCCGGCGCGGCTACGCCAATGCTGATGCCTTGCGATGAGGAATCCACGCTGGCGCGTCCCTCGCCGTCAAGCCCGGCTACCGTCAGGACGCCGGGAATGGTTGCCGGGGCACCGACCTGGATGTTCCCGCCTACACGGTTACCGGCGGCGGCAACTATCACCACGTCCTTTTGCTCGGCATACAGGAAAGCAGCGTCCCAGCTCTGCGGCCAATCGGGCGACGTACTCCCGAGGGAAATGTTGATGACCTTGGCACCGTTGTCCACCGCCCAACGAACGGCCTCGGGAATTTGTTGCTGGTCAGTCTTGCCGCCCGGGTTGGGCGAGCCGAGCCACGTTGAGATGGCCAGGATCTCCGCCTCCGGAGCAACTCCGGTGATACCGTCCGGACCTCCGGCAGGTGGAATGGGGGGTGGCCCTGGCGGCGTTGCCGAAGCTGATGGTGAAGGCGATGCCGTAGGGGTGGTGTGGCCGCGTCCGGCGAGCATGGTGGCCACCAGGGTGCCGTGCTCGGTCTTGGCACCTATGCTCTTTTGCCCGTTGGGGGCTCCGGCTCCCGAGACGTCCGTTCCGCCCACCACCGCGCCCTTCAAGTCCGGGTGGTTTCCATCAATGCCGCTGTCAATGATCGCAACCTTGACGCCGGCGCCCTTGGAGACCTGCCAGGCGTTGGTGACTCCTGTGTCCTTGAGCCAGAACTCTTTGTCGCGCCAGGCGTCCGCACTGGCCGCAGGAGCCGTCAACAACGCACCCGCCAGCGCCCCGCCAGCCATGGCTGCGGCAAGGGCGGCAGAGAGGGTGCGGTGAAAACGCAACGTCATTCGGCATCCCGGATACTGAGGGCAATGCCGTCCAGGATGTCATGCTCGCTTGAGACTGCGGCAACGATCCTGCCGTTGCTGACACTGGCCAGTCGGTCCAGGATCCGGCGCCACACCAAGGCGCCCGCACCGATAACGTCCACACGGCCCGGATGCATGTACGGAAGCGCCGCGCGCTCGTCCCGCGTCATCTCCAGCAGGCTGGTACATGCATCCCGGATTGTTTCAAGGTCCAACGACGCACCGTGGATCCGCTCCGGACGGTATTCGTCCAGGCCCAGTGCGTGCGCGGTGATGGTGGTGATGGAACCGGCAACGCCCACCACGGCTGTGGCGCGCTCAAGGGGTACCGTCTGCGCGGCAAGATCCAGCGCGGCATCGACGTCGGCCTCTGCCGCGGCGATTTGCGCGGGAGTCGGCGGATCGCTGCGCAGGTGGCGTTCGGTGAGCCGTACGCAGCCGATGTCCACCGAACGTGCGGCGATGACGCCGTTGGAGTCACCCAGGACGAATTCCGTGCTGCCGCCCCCGAGGTCAACCACCAGGATGGGGTCCTCTCCCGTGGCCGGCAGGACGCTGCTGGCGCCGGCAAAGGACAGCGCTGCTTCCTCGTCGCCGGAAATGACCTCAGGTTCCACCCCCAGCAGATCCCGGATGCCGTCCACAAAAACCTGGCGGTTACGGGCATCACGGGTGGCGGACGTAGCCGCGAACCGGACCCGCCCTGCACCATGGACGGTGATGAGTTCGGCGTAATCGCGTGCTGCTGCGAACGTGCGTTCCAAGGCCTCCGGTGCAAGCTCGCCCGTGGCATCTACGCCTTGGCCAAGGCGGACCACACGCATTTCACGCACGACGTCGGCCAAGGGTCCCGGCGCGCCGTCGGTTGAGGCGTCAGCGATGAGGAGGCGGATGGAGTTGGTTCCGCAGTCGATCGCTGCAACGCGGCTCATGCAGTGCCTTCCTGACGGCCCGGTGTGTCGGTCTTGGCTTTGCGCACCGGCGCAGGGCGCCCCACGATGTCCGGCAGGCCCTGCGGCCCGTGACGGCTCAGGTCCCGGGATGGTGCCTCGCCGGCAGTTTCCCACGCGCCATCGCAGTAGCAACGATCCTTGGTCCACCACTCCGTGATAGCGTCCAGCGCTTCGTCTCCCAACGGATTAACCCCCGGCCCTGCAGCCAGGGAATGCCCCACCAAGACGTGCAGGCACTTTACGCGGGCGGGCATGCCACCGGCGGAGATACCGTCAATTTCGGGCACAGCACCGGTTCCGGAGCGCCCTGCAATGTCATTGCGGGCCTGCAGGTAGGCTTCGTGGGCGCTGTGGTAGGCGCTTGCGAGGTCCTGGTCTGCCGTAAGGCGGGTATTCATCTGGTTCATGAGCCCGCCGGCTTCCAACCGTGACACCGCAGAGGTGATCACCGGGTGGGTCAGGTAGAACGTAGTGGGAAACGGAGTTCCGTTGCTGAGGCGCGGCGCAGTAGCTGCCACCAGCGGGTTGCCGCAGACGCACCGCGCAGGGATCTCAACAACATCCCGGACCGGGCGGCCCAGCTGGCGGCTGAGGACCTCGAGATCGTGTGCTGATGGCTCGCGGGATTCCTGCGGCACGGCTGCCGTGTTCTCTTCCACTTGCGCTGCCACCCTTCCTGCCCTTGTTGCCGTGTCCACTGCGGACACGACGGCGGTGGGCACCGCGTCTAGTCAGTTGCCGATCGTCTGATTGACTCCCAGAGAGCATCCACCCAGGGCAGATTCTCCGGGTTGGCAGACGATCCGGAGCCGGTGCGGCCACCCGGAGTGCCGGCGGCTTCTTCTCCCCCAAACACCCAGTAACCCGTTTCACCCGGCATAACCATGTTAATGCGGTCCCGGGCCTGCTGTTTCACGTAGTTGGGATCCTGCCACCGGGAAAGCTGCTTGTTGAGCTCCGTCTGCTCGGCCTTGCGTCCTGCAATCTCGGCCTCCAGCGCCGAGATTTCGGCCCGCTTCTCCAGGAAAATCTTCACCGTAGGGGCCAGCATGATAGTGATGGCAATCATGACCACTGCCAGGGCCAGCATCCTGCCGGAAAACGCCTTGGCTGGTACGGGATCGAGATCGTGATCCGTCGAGGCCTTGGTTCCCGGCTTGGTGGAAGCCTTGTCCGCGGCCTTGGAGGTGCCCGGTGCGGGCTTCTTCCCGGCGGTCCTGCCTGCCGCTGCTCCGGTGCTCTTGCCGCTCGCGGGAGGCTTCGGACCAGCCACTCTGCTGCCTGCGGCGGGCCCTTTGGTGCCGCCTGCCGGAGTCGGGGTCCTGGCAGTGGTTCGGGAGGCGCCAAACTCGGCCTCGATGACATCCCCGCTGCCGGAACCTGAATCATTTGTCCCTGCCCCCGCAGCGCCTTTGGCGGCGGTTCGCGGGACGGATGTTCGCGGGACGGCGGTTCTTGGGACCGCAGGGCGGCCTGCACTGGAAGGTCCCAAGGCGTCGGCCCTGGGTACCTTTGGACGACGGGTGGCCATGACACTCCTGTAATGCCCGGTGCTTGCCTGGCGGTTTGCTGCGCTTGCTGTTCTTGACCTGGCCCGCGTTGAACAAAAGCTGCGTTAAACGGAACCGGCGGCCATGGTCTTTCCACCATAGCCACCGGTTACGTGTTTTCGCTGAAGGCTAGCCCTTGAAACGCGGGAACGCGCTGCGGCCGGCGTAGCGTGCGGCGTCGTCGAGTTCTTCTTCGATACGCAGCAGCTGGTTGTACTTGGCAACGCGCTCGGAGCGGGCCGGGGCACCGGTCTTGATCTGGCCCGCGTTGGTGGCAACGGCGATGTCAGCAATGGTGGTGTCCTCGGTTTCGCCGGAGCGGTGCGAGGTGATGGTGGTGTAGCCGGAGCGCTGGGCCAGGGAAACGGCGTCGAGCGTCTCGGTCAGGGAACCAATCTGGTTGACCTTGACCAGCAAGGAGTTGGCCGTAGCCGTCTCGATGCCCTGCTGCAGGCGGACCGGGTTGGTGACGAAGAGGTCATCGCCCACCAGCTGGACCTTGTCACCGATGGTGTCAGTGAGGGTCTTCCAGCCTTCCCAGTCGTTCTCATCCAGCGGGTCTTCGATGGAAACCAGCGGGTAGTCGGCAACGAGCTCAGCGTAGTAGGCGCTCATCTCGGTTGCAGAAAGTGCCTTGCCTTCGAACTGGTAGGCACCTTCCTTGTAGAACTCGGAAGAGGCCACGTCCAGTGCCAGGGCGATGTCCGTACCCGGGGTGTAGCCGGCGTTCTTGATGGCTTCCTGGATCAGGTCCAGTGCAGCGCGGTTGGACGGCAGGTTGGGCGCAAAGCCACCTTCGTCGCCGAGGCCCGTGGAGAGGCCCTTTTCCTGGAGGACAGCCTTCAGGTTGTGGTAAACCTCAACACCCCAGCGCAGGCCTTCGGAGAAGGTCTCGGCACCGATCGGGGCGATCATGAATTCCTGGATGTCAACATCGGAGTCGGCGTGCGAGCCGCCGTTGAGGATGTTCATCAGCGGAACGGGCAGGACGTGGGCGTTCGGGCCGCCCAGGTACTTGTACAGCGGCAGGTCAGCAGAAGCTGCTGCGGCGTTGGCGACAGCCAGGGAAACACCCAGGATGGCGTTGGCGCCGAGCTTGCCCTTGTTGGGCGTACCGTCGAGGTCAATCATGGCCTGGTCGATGCTGCGCTGGTCAGTGGCGTCGAAGCCGATCAGGGCCGGTGAGATCTCGTCGATGACGGCGTCAACAGCCTTCTGGACACCCTTGCCGAGGTAACGGCCCTTGTCGCCGTCGCGAAGCTCAACTGCCTCGTGCTCACCGGTGGAAGCACCGGAGGGAACTGCTGCGCGGCCGATCTGGCCGTCGGAAAGCAGGACCTCAACTTCTACGGTCGGGTTTCCGCGGGAATCAAGGATCTCGCGTGCGTGGATGGCATCGATAAGCGCCATGGATGTGCTCCTTATGGGCAAATTACAGGAATGAGGAGGGAAATTCTCAACGTCCTCGTCGCTACTAGCGTAGTCCAGAGTGGCTTAGGTTACGGAACAACTTCCAAAGACTCACGTCATGAAGGTTGGGCCTGGTTGTTCTGAAACGATCGAACTGCCGAACGGAGGGCCCGTTCGGCGTCGAGTCCTTGCTCGCGGGCACCGGCTACGACGGCGAACAAAAACTCACCGAGCGCTTCTTCCGAGGCCGGGAAGGCGGAAAGTCCGACGGCGGCCGGCGCACTTTGCGGATGGACCAACCGTGCAGCACCATCGAACCCTGACATGTCCAACCCTGAAACGTCCAACCCTGCGCGGGCCGCCCTGTCCAGGGACTTCTGCGCTGCCGCCAACGCAGGAAGGTGCGGCGGGATGCCCTCAAAGGGATCCTTCCGTTCCGGCTTCTCGGCGCGTTTGGCGGCGTCCCACTTGACGATGATTTCCTCGACGCTGGCCGGAAAACTGTCCTGCAGGGAACCGTCCGGCTTGAAGACATGCTGGTTTCGCCGGACCATTTTGGCGTTGATACCCCGGACTACGTCAGCAAAAACAAAACTGCCGCGCTCCTCGGCGAGCCGGGCATGCAGTACCACCTGAAGCAGTACATCACCCAGCTCGCCGCGAAGCTCGTCGTCAACAGCGCCGGCCTCGATCGAGTCCACCACTTCGTAGGCTTCCTCAACCAGGTACTCCACCAGCGACTCATGCGTCAGCCCACCCATCCAGGGGCAGTGCTCACGCAGGGCTGCGATCGTCCGGATGAGCTCTTCGAGCTCGTCGGAGTTCTTAGCCGAGGTTGGCGTAGGCATCGTTGATGTACTCAACCAAAGCTTCGCGCTCGTCCAACGGCAGGAAGGCTGCCTCGGCGGCATTGAGGGTCAGTTCAAGGAGATCATCGAGGTCGTAGTCGAAGGTCTCCACCAGGAGCTCCAGCTCATCGGTCAGGGTGACCCCGCTCATGAGGCGGTTGTCGGTGTTGATGGTGACATTGAAACCGAGCTGGAACAGCATGTCCACGGGGTGGCTTTCAATGCCGTCGCCGAAGCCGGAAATGGCGCCCGTCTGGAGGTTGGACGAAGGGCAGATTTCCAGTGCGATGCCGCGGTCCCGGACCCAGGCCGCAATGCTGCCGATGGTCACCATGCCCACGGTGTCCTCGCCGTCGTCGTCGGAGTTGTCCTCAAACTCCACCGAGATGTCCTCGGCGATCCGGACACCATGGCCAAGGCGCAGGGCGCGGCCGTCAACCAGCGCGGACTGGATGCTCTCCAGGCCCGCTGCTTCGCCGGCGTGGACGGTGGCCGGGAAGTTGTTTTCGGCCAGGTAGGTGAAGGCGTCCTTGAAGCGGGACGGCAGGAAGCCGTCTTCGGCGCCGGCAATATCAAAACCAACAGCACCGTTGGCACGGTGGCGGACGGCGAGCTCTGCGATTTCCTGGCCACGGTCGGCGTGGCGCATGGCGGTGATCAGCTGGCCCACCTGGATCTGCCGGCCGCGCTCGTCAGCGGCATCGACACCGGCTTCAAGACCGGTCTGGACGGCTTCAACAACCTCGTCCAGGGTCAGGCCCTTCTGCAAGTGCTGCTCCGGTGCCCACCGGACTTCACCGTAGACCACGCCGTCCTCGGCAAGGTCTTCCACGAATTCCTTGGCGACCCTGAACAGGCCTTCCTTGGTTTGCATGACAGCAATGGTGTGGTCGAACGTCTCCAGGTAGCGGACCAGGGAACCGGAATCCGCTGATTCGCGGAACCATTCACCCAGCGCAACGGGATCGGTGGAGGGCAGTGTATGGCCCACCTCTGCAGCGAGCTCAATGATGGTGGAGGGGCGGAGGCCTCCGTCCAGGTGGTCGTGGAGGGAAACCTTTGGAAGGCTCTTCAGATCGAAGTCAAGGGCAGGGGCAGCGTCAAGTATGGGCTCAGTCACGTACTAAGACTAGTCCCCACCGCAAGCCCCGCCAGTAACGTCTGCTGCCTAGCCGGCCGGCTTGGAGAGGTCGACGCCGGCGATCGCCTTTTCGGCGGGATCAACGGCCGCCGCTTCGGTGCCGGCAGCGGCTTCCTTGGCGAGGTCCTTCTTCTCCAGGTACTTGTGCCACCAGCGCAGGGCGTGATCCACCACGATGCCGAGAACCACGGCGAAGGCCACGGCAATTCCGACGCCGAGGAGCGGGTTGTGATGCACCCATTGGCCGGCAAGCAAGCCAATGCCGATGGAGTAGCCCACCCATGTGATGCAGGCAAAGGCGTCAAGCCAGAAGAAGGTGCGGTGACGGAAGCCGGTTTGTCCGGCGACGTAGTTCACGGCCACGCGGCCCCACGGGATATAGCGGGCTGTAAAGATGAGGACCGCACCACGCTTATCAAGTTCATACTGCGCCCAGGCGAACATCTTTTGGACCTTTGGCCTGCGCATCCACTTCCAGCGGGTCAGGCCGATCTTGCGGCCCAGCATGTAGGCCATGTTGTCGCCCGCCATGGCACCCACCAAGGCGGTGGCTCCCAGGATCCACAGGTTGGGCTCTCCGCTGTGAAGGGACAGCGCCGAGAGACCCACAATGGCTGTTTCGCTGGGGAGGATGGTGGCAAATCCGTCAATGAAGAAGAAGATCAGCAGTACCGGGTATATCCAGGGCTGCCCGGCTGCATGCTCGAGCATTTGGTTCAAAAACTCCACGCGGCGGTAGCTCCTAGACGAATATGACTTGACGGTGTGACGGAAGTCGCTCTAGTGTCCCACGGCCGGGACGTCGTTCGCTACGTCCCAGCCTTGGGATCACACGCTTAACGCTATAGGTGCTGATAAGGTGCCGTCGTCAACCGCCGGGCTGATCTTCCGGCCCCTGAAGCGTCATACCGTGGGTGGAGTCGGAGCGTCTTCTTCGGGGATGTTCTTGCCGTCCAGGGGCACTGATCCCCGGACCTTGCTGATGATCCGATCGATGATGATGCCCAGGATCACGGCCACCACGATCGCTATGACAGCACCCAGGAGGTGGTTGTCCTCGAACCAGACGCCGAAGAAGTATCCCAGGATCACCGAGTACGTTGCCCACAGGACTGCTGACATGGCGGTAAGGGCCACGAAGCGCCGGTGGTGGAAGTGCGTGGCGCCTGCAGTCAGGTTGACGGCCACCCTGCCAATGGGGATGAAGCGGGCCACCATGATCAGCGAGGCCGAACGGCGTCGAAGTTCCTTGCCTGCCCAACGGAAGGCGCCCTGCATCCGCTGGGTGCGCATCCAGCGCCACCGCTGGATCCCGATGCGGCGGCCGATGATGTAGGCGATGTTGTCCCCGGAGAACGCCCCTATGGCCGCCATCAACCCCAGCAACCACACGTTGGGCGAACCGCTGCTCCCGGACACCGCGCTCAGCCCCACCACCACCGACTCGCTGGGAATGGGCGGGAAGAAGCCATCGATCACGCAGCAGGCCAGCACCAGGAACAACACCCATGGCTGCTCCGCCGCGGCGAGGATGAAATCGTTGATGCCCTGCACGGTTTCCTTACGGTAGCCGGCTCCCCCACAGGCGCCGGATGACTGGTGTCCCGGGCTGCTCTTGGCGAACAGCCCGGAACACTTAAGCCTAGGCGATGCGGTCGATGATGAGCTGATGCGCCGGACGTGAACCTTCCGGTGCGATCACCACGGCATCCTGGAGCGCTTCCTTGGCCCGCTCGAACTTCTCCGGAGTGTCCGTCAGAAGCGTCATCAGCGGCTCCCCCGCCCGAACCAGCGCGCCCGGTTTGGCATGCATGCGGACACCTGCACCGGCCTGGACCTGGTCCTCCTTGCGGGCCCGCCCCGCGCCCAGACGCCATGCAGCGACACCCACGGAAAGCGCATCCAGTTCCATCAGGACCCCGTCCGCGGGAGCGTAGATAACCTCGGATTCCTTGGCCGCCGGAAGTGCAGCACGGGGGTCGCCACCCTGTGCCTCGATCATCCGGTTCCAGACATCCATGGCCCGCCCGTCCTTCAACGCAGCGGCGGGATCGGCGTCGTGGATGCCGGCACCGGCCAGCATCTCCTCAGCGAGCCGGACGGTCAGTTCGACGACGTCTTCCGGACCGCCGCCGGCAAGGACCTCTACCGATTCCTCCACCTCAATGGCGTTTCCGGCAGTCAGCCCCAGGGGCGTGGACATGTCCGTGATCAGCGCAACGGTGTGCACGCCGGCGTCCTTGCCCAAGGCCACCATGGTCTCGGCAAGCTCCCGGGCCCGGGCTTCATCCTTCATGAAGGCACCCGAACCCACTTTGACGTCCAGGACCAAGGAGCCCGTTCCTTCGGCGATCTTCTTGCTCATGATGGATGAGGCAATCAATGGAATGGCTTCCACGGTTCCTGTGACGTCGCGCAGGGCGTAGAGCTTCTTGTCCGCAGGTGCCAGCCCTGAACCTGCGGCACAGATCACCGCTCCCACGTCCTGAAGCTGCGCCATGATTTCATCATTGCTCAGGTTGGCCCGCCACCCGGGGATGGCCTCGAGCTTGTCCAGGGTTCCGCCGGTGTGGCCGAGTCCGCGCCCCGAAAGCTGCGGAACGGCGACGCCGAACACGGCCACCAGCGGCGCCAGCGGCAACGTGATCTTGTCCCCGACACCCCCGGTGGAGTGCTTGTCGCTGGTAGCCTTCCGGCCGCCGTCGGGCCTTGTCAGGGACGAAAAGTCCATCCGCTCCCCGGAGGCGATCATCGCAGCGGTCCACCGCGAGATCTCGGAGCGGTCCATCCCGTTGAGGAGGATGGCCATATTCAGCGCGGCCATCTGTTCCTCGGCAATCACACCGCGGGTATAGGCATCGATGGTCCAGTCGATCTGCTCGGGAGTCAGTGTGCCCTTGTCCCGCTTGATGGAAATGATCTGGACGGCGTCGAACGCTTCAGTGCTTGTCACGAGGTTTCCTCCAGGTGTTCAGGACCGAAGGCGTCAGGTAGCACCTGGTCCATGGATTTGATTCCTTGAGTTGTCATGAGCTGCATTCCCGGTGCCCGGAATTCGTACAGGAGCTGGCGGCAGCGTCCGCACGGCATGAGGATGTTCCCTTGGCCGTCCACGCAGTAGAACGCGGCAAGCCTGCCGCCTCCTGTCATGTGGAGCTGGCCCACCAAGGCGCATTCAGCACACAGGGTCAGCCCGTAACTGGCGTTCTCCACGTTGCAGCCGCTGATGATCCGGCCGTCCTCGGTGAGGGCCGCAGCCCCCACCGGGAACTTGGAATATGGTGCATAGGCCCTCTGCATGGCCTGCTTTGCTGCCGCTTCGAGTGCCTGCCAATCAATGTCATTCGCAGGCATCGTCAACCCTTCACATAAGGTATGCCGCTGGCGGCCGGTCCTCGTGACTTACCCACCAAACCGGCGACGGCGAAGATGGTCACCAGATACGGCAGCATGGCCATGAACTGGCTGGGCACGGGAGTACCAATGATGCCCAGGATGGACTGCAGGTTGTACGCGAAGCCGAACAGGAGCGATGCCAGGAAGGCGCCGATCGGGTTCCACCGGCCAAAGATCAACGCTGCCAGGGCGATGAAGCCGCGGCCGCCGGAAATGTCCTTGGTGAAGGAGTCGATGGTCACCAAGGTGAACACCGCGCCGCCGATGCCTGCAATGGCGCCACCCAGGGTGACATTCCAGAAGCGGGTGGCGTTGACGTTGATGCCCAGCGTGTCAGCAGCCTGCGGGTGTTCACCCACGGCGCGGACCCGCAGGCCCCAGCGGGTCTTGAACAGGCCGAACCACACCACGGCTACGGCAACGTACATGAGGTAGCCGGCAATGGACTGCTCAAACAGGATGGGCCCGATGATCGGGATGTCCGACAACAACGGGATCGGCAGGATGTCCAGGCGCCCCGGAGTGTTGAACTGCTCCTTGTTGGGCACCATCAAGGTGCCGTAGAGGAAACCGGTGAGGCCCGACACCAGCACATTGAGCACAACGCCCACAATGATCTGGTTGACCAGGTACTTGATGCTGAAGACCGCCAAAACCATGGAGACAGCGGCGCCGGCTGCAGCGGCTGCAATCAGGCCGATGTAAGGGCTGCCCGTCATGGTGGCCACCAGCGCTGCAGTGAATGCGCCGCCCAGGAGCTGACCCTCGATGGCGATGTTGACCACGCCCACCCGCTCGCACAATACGCCGGAGAGCGAGCCAAAGACCAACGGCACCGCCAGGGTCACCGAGCCGGCAACCAGGCCGGCCAGGGAGATGGAGGGCTGGCGGGCGCCTGCGACGATCCACACGAGCAACGCGAACACAAAC
>NZ_JABMCX010000530.1 GCF_013179505.1 Paenarthrobacter sp. CM16
CTTGGCACCCGGGGCGGGACGCAGGTGGTGGACCTTCAGAGCGTTCTGCTTCTCAGCAGTCTCTGCGGCGGTCTTGTTCTCTGCCATTACTTCGCCTCCTCTACATTCACGAGGTGCGGAACCGTGTTCAGCATTCCAACGGTCACGGCGTCAGCGGTGCGGACAACAGTGTGTCCGATGCGCTTGAGTCCGAGGGACCGAAGGGTGGCGATCTGGTTCTGCTTGGCGCCAATGACGCCCTTGATCTGGGTGATCTCCAACTGGGCGTCGGAGGGAGTCAGGTTCTTAGCCATGACTAAACACCTGCCTTCTGGTTCTGGAGCGCGCGCACCAGAGCAGCAGGAGCAACCTCGTCCAGCGGCAGGCCACGGCGGGCAGCCACGGAAGCGGGCTCTTCGAGCTGCTTCAGAGCGGCAACGGTCGCGTGGACGATGTTGATCGCGTTGGAAGAACCGAGCGACTTGGAGAGGATGTCGTGGATACCCACGCACTCCAATACCGCGCGGACCGGACCACCGGCGATAACACCGGTACCGGCGGAAGCCGGACGCAGCAGGACTACGCCTGCAGCAGCCTCACCCTGCACACGGTGCGGGATGGTGTTGCCAACGCGGGGAACGCGGAAGAAGGACTTCTTGGCCTCTTCAACGCCCTTTGCGATAGCAGCGGGAACTTCCTTGGCCTTGCCGTAGCCCACGCCGACCATACCGTTGCCGTCACCGACGACGACGAGAGCGGTGAAGCTGAAGCGACGACCACCCTTGACGACCTTGGCAACGCGGTTGATGGTGACAACGCGCTCTACGAACTGGCTCTTCTCAGCCTCACGACCGCCGTCGCGGCCACCACGGCCACCACGGTCGCCGCGGCCCTGGCCACGGTCGCCGCGCTCGCCACGACGTCCGCCGCGGCGGTCATCGGCAGCGGGTGCGGTCTCAGTTGCTTCAGCAGCTACAGCTTCAGTCACCTGAATGTCCTTTTCGTTATTTTCAACGGTCACAGTGCCAGCCCACCTTCGCGAGCACCGTCAGCGACGGCGGCGATGCGGCCGTGGTACTTGTTACCGCCACGGTCGAAGACAACAGCCTCGACGCCTGCAGCCTTGGCGCGCTCTGCAACGAGTTCGCCGACGCGCTTGGCCTTGGCAGTCTTGTCTCCGTCAAATGCGCGAAGGTCAGCTTCCAGGGTGGAAGCGTAAGCCACGGTTACACCCTTGCTGTCATCGACAACCTGGACGAATACGTGACGTGCCGAACGGTTGACGACCAGACGAGGACGTACAGCCGTACCGGTGATGCGCTTGCGGATACGAAGCTGGCGACGGCTGCGTGCAGCAGACTTGCTCTTGTTCGAACGCTTCTTGTTAATTGCGATGGCCATGGTTTACTTACCAGCCTTTCCGACCTTGCGGCGGATGACTTCGC
>NZ_JABMCX010000531.1 GCF_013179505.1 Paenarthrobacter sp. CM16
GTTCCATAGTCCTGGCCGACTTCACCGGCCGTCTCGTGGCACAGAAAACCCTTCAAGGGTCAGGCAGTCACGCTCCCGGGGAGATGCTCGACATCATCGCCGTACAGATCCATAACCTGCTTGAAGCCCAGGAAGTACCGTTCCACAATGTCCTCGGAATCAGCCTGGTCACCCACGGACCACAAAACCGGGCTGAGGGAACTCTCCTCGCGCCACGTCCCACTCCCCGGTGGTACGGCTTTCCGCTGGTGCCCACGCTCTCACGGCTGACGGGCCTGCCAGTCATTCTGGAAAACGACGCCACGGCCGCGGCCATGGGCGAGCAGTGGCTGGGGGACGTGTCCGCGGAATCCTTTGGAGTGATCTACATGGCCAGCGGCTTAGGCGGCGGAGCCATAGTGAACAGGGAGGTTTACCGGGGTGGAGGATCCAACACAGTGGAACTCGGACACATCACCCTGGACGCTTCCGGACCGCCGTGCGAATGCGGCAACAGGGGCTGCGTGGAGAACATCTGCGGTACGTCGGCAGTGGTGGCCCGCGCAGTCCGGGATCCCGCTCTATTCAGGAGGTTGAAACTCAAAGACAATCCAGCGGAGACGCTCAATGATTTTGATCGAATCTCCTTTGCCGCAGTGGCAGGTGACCTGCCGGCCCGACGCCTTCTCGAGGACGCGGCACGTGGTCTCGGGCACGCCGCAGTGACCTTGGTGAACTTGTTCGACCTCAGCACAGTGGTGCTGGCCGGCCCTGCCTTCTCCACTGCGGGCACGCTCCTGCGGGACCACATCTCAGCCGCGGTCAACGCAGCAGCCTTCAACCGTGAACTGCAACCCATCAGCGTCGTCCTGTCCTCACATGGTTCGCTCGCAGCAGCGATTGGAGGGTCTTTACAAGTACTTCGCACCGCCAGCGACCCAAAAGAACGCCGGGCCGTGCCGCCGTCGTTCGCTACCGGGCGCAAGCAACCCCGATTTGCCAACCTCAACCCCTGAAAGATCCGGAGAACAGCATGTCCCAGTCCCTACAGCCCTCACCCACCATCGAGCAGGCGCAGCAGTTCACCATGCTGCGCCGCGACGGTGTCAGCGTTCTCCTGCGCCACCTGACCGCTGGCCTTCCTTCCGTGCTGCACTGGGGCGCCGACCTCGGCCCCTTGTCCACGGACGACCTCAACGCAATGGTCCTCGCCGGTGGCCGACAAACGGCGCCCGGAACGCTCGACGCCGCATGGCAGCTGAGCGTCCTTCCTCAGGAAGGTGACGGCTGGGCAGGGCGACCGGGGCTCGCCGTGACGCGGGAGGGAAGACCGGTCTTTCCGCGATGGACCGTCAAGGAGGTCACCGCCGACGAACACGAGGCTTTCATTACTGGCTCCGATGCCAACAACGGCCTGGAAATCCACAGCTCTTTCGCGCTG
>NZ_JABMCX010000532.1 GCF_013179505.1 Paenarthrobacter sp. CM16
TCAGCGTGCTCGGGACGTCATGCTCACCAAACGCCGCGCGCACCACCTCCCAGGAGGCCACCAGATCGGACTGCTCGGAAGAGGCGACGAGGACGCGGGTGGAGATGACGTCCCCGATTCCTGCCCCTGCGGCTTCCAAAGCCAGGCACATGTTCTCCACCGCCTTCCTGGCTTGGGCTTGATAGTCGCCAATACCTGCAGTGGTCCCATCCTCATTAAGCGGGCAGGACCCCGCCAGGAAGATCAGCCTGGCACCTGCGGGGGCCGTCGCGGCATAGGCATACTCTGCAGCAGAGCTGAGCAGGTTGGAACGAATGAGGGTCACTGCACTGGGCATCGGCATCCTTTGTTTGTAGCGTCAGTACATCCCATCACGGGGCCTCGCCCTGTCATGTTTCAGGGCAACGGCGTAGTGTCGGTAGTAGGAGATTTCGGGTGAAGCACAAGGTCCGGAGTTGAATATCCGGGCCGTGCGCGAACACGAGCGCACTGCCGCCAGCCGGACTCACACGCCCGGCGTACCCGGGAATGAGGCCTTAATGGCCCTGAACGATGCAGTACCAACAGCTGAGCAGCTGCAGGATCTGCTGTTGGAGAGCCCCGGCTTCACTGAATTCCTCCTCGGCCTCACCACGATTTCGGCGTCGCTGTTGGGCGGAGAAGCGCCGATGCTCTGCGCCATCACGGTGGAGCGCGATGGCGGCCCCTCCACAGTGGCCAGCAGCAGTGACGCTGCCCGGCGCCTCGATGAAAAGCAATACGAGTTCGACGACGGCCCTTGCCTCACGGCGCTCCGGCAGCAACGCACAGTCCTCATCTCTGACCTTCAGACCGATCACCAGTGGCAGCACTACGCCGCCGCTATCGCCGACGAGGGCATCCGGAGCGTGCTGGCCGTCCCCATCGCCACTGACAACGGCTCAAGGGCTGCCCTGAACTGCTATTCCACGGAACTGGGGACGTTCACCCCGGACACTGTGGAGTCGGTGGAGCGGCACGCGGACTCCCTTTCGCGGATTCTGCGGCTGGCACTGCGGCTGCACGCGGAGGAACCGTACCCCGAGCATCTGCGTTCAGCCTTGAAGTCACGGGCGATTGTGGACGCAGCTATTTCGCTGATCATGGTGCAAAACCATTGCAACCGCGAATCGGCGCTGCGACTCATCCAGTTGGCGTCGCGCAACAGCAATAAACGGCTGCATGAAATAGCCGGCGACATCCTGGATAGGGCCGGACACGGAGATCAGGGGGGCAGGTAGTGTCGATGAATGCCCAGCCTGCTTGGATGTCGGAATTTGATCAACGCCTGCGGGCCTCCTGCAGATTCCGCGTCGGAGATGTCAGCCTCAACACATTGTGGATCTACTATTTCGGGATTGGAGGAAATGCCGACGAATTGGTTTTAGATGCATACCTTAA
>NZ_JABMCX010000533.1 GCF_013179505.1 Paenarthrobacter sp. CM16
GTTCATCTCCGGCGGCATCCTGGTCTGGTCCGAGTGGGGCACTATCCGCGTCATCCCCGCCGCCATCTGCCTGCTGGGAATCATCGTCCTGACCTGGGTGGGGCAAGGGATCATCATCCCCATCAACGTCCGGATACGCGGCGGCGACTTCGCTGACGACACCGAACTGAGGTCATTGCTCAAACGCTGGATGATGCTCAACGACATCCGCTTCTACGTCTCCACCCTGACCTGGGCCGCCATGGTGTGGCTCCTGGTAGACCGCGGCCGGCTACTGGAGTCATACGCGTGAGCGCCCACCAGCCCACCCAATCCGGGCGTCCGGCACCATCCCGGAAAACACACCCGCCGGGCACCCTCGCCTGGGCCCTCGCCGATCCCCTCCGTGCGGTCCTGGCAGCTATTGCCATCATCACCGTCCTGACCGGAGCCGTGCAGGTCCCTTTCGGCGGGCAAGTCCTCCAACTCATCGGCGCGGACTCCACCCCCGAAACCCGCCAACTCTTCGGCACTGTGGGCATGTTCATGGTGGTAGTGGGAGGACTCCTCCTCCATACCCTGCTCAACGACGTCCCCTCCCCCGAAGTGGTGCTGTGGTCCGGTCTGCAGAAAACAGGAGCCTTCGGGGCGGTGGGCATCGGCGTCCTCAACGGCGTCTTCGCCCCCGTTGCCCTGCTGGTTGCCTTCTTTGACCTTGCAACAGGGATACTGCTCTTCATCTATTGGCGCCGGATCAGCGCAGCACCAGCCAACATCGGGCTGACAGGGTGAAACACACCACAAAGCGCTCACTGGTCCTCGCCGGCGGCGGCATGCGGGTGGCCTGGCAGGCCGGCGTAGTGAAAGCGCTCACGGAGGAAGGCCTGGAATTCCAGCACGTCGATGGCACCTCCGGCGGGATCCTCACGGCCGGCATGATGCTCTCCGGCGTTTCACCGGATGAGATGTGCACCCGCTGGTCAGGCGTTGACGTCAAGGACTTCGGATCGGCTTTGCCTTTGGGCGACTACCTCAAGGGCCCTTGGTCGTTACCCGCCGTGGGCGACGCCGACGGTATCCTCGGCAAAGTCTTCCCCGCCCTGGGCATCCACGACGCCACCATCCGTGCCCGGGCAACCCAACCGGACGCCGTCGAGGGCTCCTTTAACGTGGTGGAGTTCACCGAAAAGCGCTGCCACGCAATCGACGCCGCGGACATTGACGCCGGGCTCATGGCTGCAGGCATGTCACTTCCGATTTTCCTGACCCCGTTGCGTCGGGACGGAAAGGTGTGGACCGACGCCGTCTGGATCAGGGATGCCAACGTGGCCGAAGCCCTGCGGCGTGGTGCAGAGGAAGTATGGCTGATCTGGTGCATCGGTAACACGCCGTATTGGGGCGACGGGCCGTTGGAACA
>NZ_JABMCX010000534.1 GCF_013179505.1 Paenarthrobacter sp. CM16
CCGGAGCAATCCGCAACGCAACAGGGATACGAGTCATGGACACAACAGAACGCCAGCCCCGGAAACAGGGCTGGCGTTTTGTTTTCCTGGCACTGGTCCTCGCCGTAGCCATCAGCGGACTGGTCCGGTCCTTGTGGCTGGACGTTTACTACATCCCGTCCGAATCCATGGAACCCCTCCTCGGGGCAGGGGACAGGATCCTGGTGTCACGGACGGCCTTTACTTCCGAGCCGATCCGCCGCGGTGACATCGTGGTCTTCGACGGCCGGGGCTCGTTCGCTCCGCTGAGCAGCGGACAAGGTCCTTTTGTTGACGCCGTCTCGGCCGCAAGCCAATGGTTTGGACTGACCGGCAGCGACACCACCTATGTCAAGCGGGTCATCGGCGTTGCGGGGGACCGCGTCCAGTGCTGTGATTCCAACGGCCTCCTCACGGTCAATGGTGAGCCGCTTCAGGAACCCTACGTGTATCCGGGGGATGAGAACAGCAAGCAGAAATTCGAGGTCGTGGTCCCTGATGGCCGGCTTTGGCTGATGGGTGATCACCGCTCGCGTTCTGCAGACTCCCGGGGACTGCTGGGTGCGCCGGGTGGCGGCATGGTTCCTGTGGAACGGGTGATCGGCCGACCGGTCCGGATCATCTGGCCACTTGATAGATTTGCAGAAATGCCTCGCTCTCCGCAGGCCGAAATATCGAAGAACGGACAGTAGATGCCGGACAAAGCTCCAGAGAATCCCGAGCGGTACGACGACGACGCGCGGGTCTCGGACGTAACGGCACCTGCCGCCGGGGTGGCTGATTCCCGGGAGTCTACGGGCGGCGCCCACGCAGTGGAGAAGCCCCGCAAGAATCCTGTCATGGCATGGGTCAAAGAGATCGTGACCGTGGTGGCTATCGCGCTGGTGCTGTCATTCCTGCTGAAGACCTTCCTTTTCCGCGCGTTCTATATTCCGTCGGAATCCATGGAAAGCACCCTGGACGTCAATGACCGTATCTTCATCAATTTGCTGGTTCCTGAACCCTTCGCCCTGCAACGCGGCGATGTTGTGGTGTTCAAGGATTCCCAGAGCTGGTTGACGCCGGTTGCCAAGAAGCCCGCCGGCCCCATGGACTGGGTAGGGGACGCACTGGAATTTGTGGGCTTGGCTGCCGATGACAATGAGCAGCACCTCGTCAAGCGTGTCATCGGGCTTCCCGGTGACAGGGTTTCCTGCTGCGATGCCCAGGGGCGTGTCAGTATTAATGGTGTGCCGTTGGATGAGACCTACATCAACCCTGCCGAGATACCGCAGCCGAATGCGTTCGACATTGTTGTTCCAGAGGGCAAGGTCTGGGTAATGGGTGATAACCGTAATCATTCGGCAGACTCCCGGGCGCACCAGGAGAGCAACGGC
>NZ_JABMCX010000535.1 GCF_013179505.1 Paenarthrobacter sp. CM16
TGCCCTTGACGATCGACTTCTTGGAGGCCGAAGAACGGGTGAAGTCACAGAAGTTCAGGACGAACGTTCCGTAAATGGAAACCCAGAGGGCGCCGCCGGCAAAGATGGTGAGCCACATTTCGGTACCTTCGAGGCCCTTGATGCCGCTCCACTGGATAGCACCACCGGCTTCGATGAAGACCCACACGGCGATCGCAGCCATGGTGACCAGGATGATGGGACCGGCAAAGGCTTCATACTTACGGATCATTTCCATGCCGAAGCTCACGATGACCAGCTGGACAATCCAGAGCGCAACAAAGGAAAGCCAGCCAAGCGTTGAGAGGCCAAGGATGGAGTTGCTGTCCAAGTCCTTGAGTCCGGGAGCCATGGCCACGAGCATCACGCGCAGGACCACGGAGGCCAGATACGTCTGGATTCCAAACCAGGCAACGGCAACGGCGCCGCGCACAAGGCTGGCGATCTGGGCTCCCCTGATGCCGAAGCTGATACGGCTCATGACAGGGAAAGGAACCCCGGTCTTTTCACCCATGAACCCGGAGAAATTCAAGAGGGCGAACAGGAGGATGGCACCAATCCCCAGAGCTACCAGGATTTGCCAGCCGCCCAGGCCGAGGGAGAACAGGCCAATGGCGAACGCGTAGTTACCCAGGCTGTGGACGTCATTGGCCCAGAGGGTAAAGATGCTGTAGCTGGTCCATTTGCGGCCCTTGGCCTTGGTGGGTGCGAGGTCGATGTTGTAAAGACTGGGGCTGATGGTACGGCCTGCTGCTTCGGAAGCAATGGCGCAGAGATCGGTGTTGCCCACCACCGGGTGGTTGGGGCCACCTGCGTTTTTGTCTCCCGGAGTCTCAGTGACGCCGACTGATGAAGTCGTCTGCATCGTGGATCTCCACTTCGTACTGATTCCACAATGCGGAATCTAGTTATTGAATAGTGAAAGCACCCTATGACCCGGGTCACGTAACGTCAAGGGTCCATGGTGTATGCAGGGTCACATTTGGTTGCTTGGGCAGCGGTTTCCCAGTTGACTGTTGCGGTTACGCAATCCGTGTTGACGCTGCCCACCAGCGGACGTAATCTCGAATTGCAGAATTTTATTCTCACAATACGAAATTCCTTGAGCGCCCCCACAGAGCAAGCGCCCAGACATTCAATGAAGAGAGGTTGGACGTGGCTGCAGGAGAAGAGACCTCACACATCCTCAGCGGGTTGACTGCCCAGCTGCCTGATCGTGATCCGGAAGAGACCGCGGAGTGGATTGAGTCCCTTGATGCGTTGATCGCGGAGCAGGGTACCGAGCGTGCCCAGTACATTATGCGGAGTTTGTTGCAGCGTGCCGGCGCGAGGTCGGTGGGTGTGCCGATGGTGACGACCACTG
>NZ_JABMCX010000536.1 GCF_013179505.1 Paenarthrobacter sp. CM16
CCCCATGAGCTGGATCTTCTGCGGACCTCGGTACACCTGAACAAGGGCTGCTACAAGGGCCAGGAGACCATTGCCCGTGTCCACAACCTGGGGCACCCGCCGCGCCGCCTCGTGTTCCTGCAATTGGACGGTTCCCAGCACACCCTCCCGGCTGTTGGCAGTGTCGTATTTGCCGGGGAGCGCAAGGTGGGTACTCTGACATCGGTGGCGCAGCACTTCGAGATGGGGCCAGTGGCTTTGGCCGTGGTGAAGAGGTCCGTTTCAGCTGAGGAAACCCTGACGGTGATGGATGGTGAGGAACCGTACGTCGCTGCCCAGGAAGTGATCGTCGCCCCCGACGCCGGCCAGGTTGTCGGGCGCCAGACCGGATTCCTGAAGGGACCCCACCGATGAGCCACCCGAACCAGCCCGAAGGTTCCGGGCCCGCGAGCCCGGAGGCAGCTGCCGATGACGAAACGTTGGCACTTGCCCACGCACTGTTCGATGCCGCCCGTGAGGGAAACACCGGGTTGCTGCGTGGCTACCTGGCCGCAGGTGCTCCTGCCACTTTGACCAACGCAGCGGGGGACTCCCTGCTGATGTTGGCCGCTTACCACGGGCACGAGGAAGCTGTTCAGCTGATCCTCCACCACGGCGCCGACGTCAATGCAGCCAATGACCGCGGCCAGACGCCCCTTGCAGGGGCAGTTTTCAAGGGATATACCGGCGTGGCCAGGGTGCTGTTGGACGCAGGAGCAGACCCCGACGCCGGAACCCCCACCGCGCGCGAGGCTGCGGCCATGTTCGCGCGAACCGAAATTCTGGCCCTCTTGGGCTGAGGAGACTCTTAGCCTGGTAAGCCCGGTCGCAGAGGCGGCCGGGCTTACTTGCGCCCTTATATTCCACGTGGAATAGTTGTTGGTGGAATATACGTTGCGGAAGGGACCACTGTGCCCAGGATTTCCGATCTGACGCCCTTGGGCGTCGCAGCCTTGGCCCTGTTGGCCGAGGAACCAATGCATCCCTACGAGATGTATCAACTGTTGATGGCCCGTCATGAGGACAGGCTGGTCAAGGTCCGTCCCGGCACCCTGTATCACGCAGTGGGCCGGCTTGATGAGAGCGGACTGGTAGAGGCCCTGGGAACTGAGCGGGAAGGCAACCGGCCCGAGAGGACTACGTACCGGATCACAGACGCCGGCCACCAGGCACTCGATGCCCGGCTCAGGGCCATGCTGTCCACTCCCGTAAACGAGTATCCGCTGTTTCCCCACGCCATTGCGGAGGCGCATCACCTGCCTGCGGGCGTGGTGATGGAACTCCTCGAGGAACGGGTTGTGGCGCTGACCGCCGACCTTGACTTCCTGCTCAGCGCCGAAACCGTTGTGACGGCAAAGGGTT
>NZ_JABMCX010000537.1 GCF_013179505.1 Paenarthrobacter sp. CM16
CTGGGGGTGACCACGATGCCGTCGGCCTGGGGGGTGCCCGGCGCGGCTTCGCGGTTGTACTTGAGGATGGCGTGGCTCAAGGCCGGTGTTGGAGTGTAGCCGTGGCGGGCGTCTACCAGGACGGTCACGCCGTTGGCGGCCAGTACTTCGAGAGCGGAATTCTGGGCCGGCTCACTGAGGGCGTGGGTGTCGCGGCCGATGAACAGCGGCCCTGTAATGCCCTGGCGGCCGCGGTATTCAACGATTGCCTGGGTGATCGCAAGAATATGGGGCTCGTTGAACGATGCCTTCAAACTGGATCCACGGTGTCCCGACGTTCCAAATGCCACGCGTTGCGCGGGATCGCCCAAGTCCGGAGCTACGTCGAAATACGCGTCCAGCAGGGCTGTGATGTCAACAAGGTCCTGGGGAAGGGCAACTGTGCCCGCTCGGCTAGCCATGGGGTCCAGCATGCCAGACCTTGGCGTCCGCTGACACGAAATGTCCGGGATCCGGCCCCTGTGACGCCGAAAGGCGGTGATACGTCAGGACAAAAACCGCCAAGCCGGCAAAGATTCATTCCCCGTTAAGACCGCACCGGGTGCAGCTGTTCCCGCCTGGCACGCCACCCGTAGCCCAAGGGCGCACCTGTTCGCGCGATTCGCTCCAGAGGTTACGGGTGCGATCGGAGGTAACGGTGGCGAACAACCCACCCTTACCCCCGGCCGGAGCGCTTCATAAGCACTGCTAGACGGCGGTGTACCCGCCGTCGACCAGCACGTAGGAGCCTGTCATGAAACTGGCCTTGTCCGAGAGCAGGAACGTGGTGACGTTCGCGACTTCCTCTGCTGTGCCCAAGCGGCCAAGGGGGTGCTTCGCTTCGAGGCCACTGACAACTTCCTTCGGTGCGGCGGCCAGCAACGGAGTGTCGATGTAGCCCGGGCCGATGGCGTTGACGCGGAGACCCTGCGCGCCGTATTCGGCTGCGGCGTTCTTAGTAAGGCCAACTACGGCGTGCTTGGCGGCGGTGTAGGCGGCGTTGCCCGGAGCAGCGACCGCGCCATGAATGGAGGCCATGTTCACAATGGCACCTTCAGAGGCGCCAGCGGCAAGGATGGCGGGGATCTGATGGCGCATGCCGTACAGGACGCCGCTCAGGTTGATGGCGATGACCCTGTCCCAGTCTTCGATGTCGACGTCGCCTACAGGGGCGCTGGCGCCACCGATCCCGGCGTTGTTCACGGCATAGTTGAGGGCGCCGTAGGTTTCCACGGCGAAGTCGACCGCCTTTTTGCTGTCCTCGGCCACCGCAGTGTTGCCTTGGAACGGAACTGCGGTGCCGCCGTCGGCCGTGATCTCGTTGGCCACCCGGGTGGCGGCGTCGAGGTTC
>NZ_JABMCX010000538.1 GCF_013179505.1 Paenarthrobacter sp. CM16
CAGGCCAGGCCCTGGGAGCATCCACGCTGACTGTTGCCTGCGCGGACCCGGACCTGGACCGCTTCGGGGACCACCTCGCCCGGATGACGCAGGACGGCGCAGCGTACGGAATCGTTCCCACGCTGGAGCCCATTGCCTACCAGACCGTCCGCTCCATTCCGCAGGCTGTGGATCTCGCCGACCGCGCAGACTGCAAAATCGTGGTGGATGCCCTGCACGTCAACCGCTTCGGTGGCACGTGGGCTGAACTTGAAGACGCCGCGGACCTGGTACCCATGATCCAGCTCTGCGATGGCCCCGCTATCCCGCCACCCGGGAGGGAAGGGCTGATCCTTGAGTCCCGCTCGGAGCGGGGCGTACCAGGAGAAGGCGAATTCGACCTGACGTCCATGCTCGCCTCCTTCTCCGCAGTGGTCCCCGTGAGCGTCGAGACCCCCTCCGGAAGCAGGGTGGCCGCCATGGGCGAACTCGCGTGGGCCAAACAGCTGAAAGCAGCAGCTGACTCTGTCCTCAATACCCCCGCATTTACCTGGAGCATTTCATGAACACCATCCCATCCCGCCCCACCCTTGACTGCGATGTCCTTGTCATCGGTTCAGGAGCAGGCGGCCTCGCTGCGGCAGTGACGGCGGCCTATCACGGGCTGAAGGTCATCGTCGTGGAAAAGTCCGCTGTTTGCGGCGGCGCGACGTCGTGGTCCGGCGGCTGGGCATGGGCTCCCGCCAACCCGCTGGCATACGCCGAAGGCGTCACCGAGGATAAGGAAACATTCCGGACGTACCTCCGTGGAGTCCTGGGCGATGATTACCGGGAGCACAACGTGGAAGGCTTCCTGGAAGCATCCCCGCACATGGTGGGATTCTTCCAGGACAAGACGTCCCTGCAGTTCGTTCCCGGCAGCAGGATCAACGACATTTACGGCAATCTCCCCGGAGCAGGCACGGGCCACCGCTCGGTGGGTCCCAAACCCCTCAACGCCCGGGCCATCAAACCTGCCTTGCGGGCCAAGATGCGTCACCAGCTCTACGAGACATCCTTCCTGGGCATGGGCATCATGGCCGGGCCGGACCTCAGCAAGTTCCTTTCGGCATCGCAGGGCAACCTCACCGGGATCTTCCACGCCGGGTGGCGCTTCGGTTTCCATCTGCTGGACCTGCTGACCCACCGCCGCAACATGCAGTTGGTCAACGGCACAGCCCTGACCGGCAGGCTCATGAAGTCCGCCGATGACCTGGACGTGGACATCCGCGTTTCCACCCCTGCCACAGCGCTGCTCAGCGATGACAGCGGGAAGGTGACAGGCGCCGTCGTGCGTTCTCCTGAGGGTGAGCTCCGGATCAACGCGAGCCGCGGCGTGG
>NZ_JABMCX010000539.1 GCF_013179505.1 Paenarthrobacter sp. CM16
GCTTCCCCGCTCCAGAGCCAGAACCAAACAACGCCCCGAAACCGCAAAACCCTCACATCAGCCGCAATCGCAGCCGCAGCCCTCCTCCTGACCGCGTGCGGCGGGGGAGCCGCACCCCAAGGTGCCGAACAAGCGGCAGCTGCCGATCCGGCGTCGGGCGCTAATGCCAGCGGCAACGTGAACATCTGCGGGGTCAAGGACGCGAGCGGTATCTACAAGGGAACGGCGGAGGCGTTCACCAAGGCGAACGGCAAGGTCACGGCCAAGTACACGGAGATCGGCGCCACCACGGATGAAGCCCGCACGCAGATCGTGCAGCGGCTCGAGGGCAAGTCCACGGAGTGCGACATCTTCATCACGGACGTCATCTGGACCTCCGAGTTTGCCTCCCAGGGCTGGCTGCTGGACCAGACCAAGCTGGTGGAGGCCAACAAGGACCGGCTCATTCCCTCCACTGTGGAAACCACCAAGTATGAGGACAAGTACTGGGGCTCGCCGTTCTTCACCAACGCCGGACTGATCTACTACCAGAAGGACAAGGTGGCCAAGCCCGAGTCCTGGCAGCAGCTCTACGCGGAAGCCGCCAAAGCGCCCGGCAACGGGTTCGTCTACCAGGGCAAGCAGTACGAGGGCCTCACGGTGAACTTCCTCGAAATGCTCTACAGCGCAGGCGGCGAAGTCCTCAACGAGCAAGGCGACGTCAAAATCGACTCCAAGGAGACCCGCGACGTCCTGAACTTCATGAGTGACGGACTCAAGAACGGCTCAGCCGACCGCGCCGTCCTCACCTACAACGAAGACCCCGCCCGCCTCGCCTACGAGTCCGGTGACTTCGGATACCAGCGCAACTGGCCGCACGTGTACCGCCTGCTCAACGCGACACCGCTGGCGTCCAGCTTCGCGGTCGCGCCGCTGCCGGCATGGGAAGGTGGCAAGGCCTCCGGCGTGCTGGGCGGCTGGAACCTGGCGATCTCCGCCCACTCCACCAACCAGGCCGGGGCTGTCGCGTTCATCGACTTCGCCACCACCCCGGACTGGCAGAAGCACGTGGCCATGGACTACTCGCAGGCCCCGGTGAACGAGGCCGCCTACTCGGACCCGGCCGTGCTGCAGAAGATGCCGTTCGCCACCGAACTCCTCGCCTCCGTGAAGGGTGCCAAGCCCCGCCCGATCTCCCCGGTTTACCCGCAGATCAGCCAGGCGATCTACAAGAACGTCTACGCCGTCCTCTCCGGCACCGCCTCCACCGAGGACGCCGTGAAGAGCATGGCCGAGGAGATCACCAGCGCCAAGGCGAGTTTCTGATCATGGCCACCAAAACAATCCCGCCAA
>NZ_JABMCX010000054.1 GCF_013179505.1 Paenarthrobacter sp. CM16
GACCGGCTCGCGGCACTTGTCCATGAAATCAACTCGCTGGGAGGCGACGCCGAGGAGACTGCCGACGGCCTCATCATCCGCCCCGCCGCCCTGCGTGCAGGGGTGGTCCACAGCTACGCGGACCACCGGATGGCCACTGCCGGGGCCATCCTGGGCCTCGCCGTCAAAGGCGTCCAGGTCGAAGACATCGCCACCACTTCCAAGACCATGCCTGAGTTCCCTGAAATGTGGGCCCGAATGGTGGGAACCATCTCCAACACGGACGGGGCAAACAACTGACCATGGGCCGTGACGCACGCTCCTGGGACGAATCCGACGTCCGGATACGACCCAACAAAAAAGGTTCCAGGCCGAGGACCAAGGACAGGCCCAGCCATGATGACGCCGTCATCGGCCGGATCATCACCGTGGACCGAGGACGCTACAGGGCAATTGTGGATGAGGATTCCTCGAACGCCCGTGTTGTCATCGCTGCACGTGCCCGCGAACTGAGGCGAAACCCGGTAGTCCCTGGGGACTTCGTGGCGCTGGTGGGGGACGTCACCGGCTCACCGGACACGCTGGCACGGCTGGTGCGGGTGGAAGAGCGGCGAACCCTCCTGCGCCGCAGTGCCGACGATACCGACCCCATCGAACGGGTAGTGGTGGCCAACGCCGATCAGTTGGTCATTGTAGTTGCCGCCGCCAACCCTGAACCCCGCACCGGATTCATCGACCGCGCCCTTGTGGCAGCCTACGACGCCGGCATTGAGCCGTTGCTGCTCATCACCAAGGCGGACGTCAAGGATCCGGCGGAACTCCTCGCCAACTACCTCAGCCTGGACTTCCCGGTGATCATCAGCCGCACGGCGGACTCCGAAGCAGGTGGCATCGACGCCCGCTCGGATGACGGGCTGTCCGCACGTTTGGACAGGGACGCCGTAGCCCAGTTGCGCTCCCACCTCGGCGGCAAGGTCACCGTGATGCTCGGCCACTCGGGCGTGGGCAAGTCCACCATGGTCAATGCCCTGACAGGCGCAGAGCGGGCAACCGGCGGAGTCAACGCCGTGACGGGTCGGGGACGGCATACGTCCTCCTCCGCTTTGGCCTTGAAACTTGCCGACGCCCCGGCCGGCAGTTGGATCATCGACACCCCGGGCATCAGGTCCTTTGGCCTCGCCCACGTGGATCCGGATCGGATTCTGCATTCTTTCCCTGATCTTGAGCCCGGAACTCAAGCCTGCGAACGCGGCTGCAAGCACGACGCCACTGCCATCAACTGCGGCTTGGATCCCTGGGTGAACGAAGGTCACGCCGGACCTTCAGGAGTGGCCCGGCTGGCTTCGCTGCGCCGGCTGCTCGGCGCGGACCCGCGGCTGGAAGCCAAAGAGGCCAAGGAACTGGGCACTGTCAACTGATCGTTGCGGCTTCACCTCCCCGCTGCAGGGAATGTTTCAGGATAGTTTGGTGCCATGACCCATCCCGTTTCCACCTACAACGATGACCTGCGCCTGGCCCATGTCCTCGCTGATTCCGTCGATGCCCAGACCATGGATCGCTTCAAGGCCCTGGACCTCAAGATCGAAACCAAGCCCGACCTCACTCCCGTCACGGACGCTGACAAGGCTGCGGAGGAAGCCATCCGCGGCCAACTCTCACGCTCGCGGCCCAGGGACGCTGTTCTTGGCGAGGAATTTGGCAGCAGCGGACACGGCTCACGCCGTTGGATCATCGATCCCATCGATGGAACCAAGAACTTCGTCCGGGGTGTACCGGTGTGGGCGACGCTGATCGCACTGGTTGACGAGGGTGAACCTGTAGTAGGCGTCGTCAGCGCCCCCGCTTTGGGCAAACGCTGGTGGGCGGCCAAGGACATGGGCGCCTACATGGGGCGGTCCCTTGCCGCTGCTACCCGTTTGAAGGTCTCCAACGTCACCAATCTGGCCGATGCCTCGCTGTCTTACTCCAGCCTGTCCGGATGGAAGGAACGCGGGAACCTGGACGAGTTCCTGGGACTGACCGAGGACGTTTGGCGGACCCGGGCCTATGGCGACTTTTGGTCCTACTGCCTGGTGGCAGAAGGGGCAGTGGACATCGCTTGCGAGCCTGAGTTGAACTTGTACGACATGGCTGCACTGGTCCCGATCGTGACGGAGGCCGGTGGCCGCTTTACTTCGCTGGAAGGCGACGACGGACCCTTCGGCGGCAATGCCTTGGCCACTAACTCGATCCTCCACTCAGAGGTGCTCAAGCGCCTCAACCCAGGCTTGGACGATCTCCTTTAGTTCCGGCCTCCTCCAGCTCCGGGCCCTTGGGACCAGGGCCATTTAGCGAATATTCGACGGCGGTTGCCTCCTTTTGGAGGCAGCCGCCGTTTTTTATTCGCCAAACTCCCGCTTTACAAGCCTGACGTAACAAAGCGCTTAACAAAGCGCAGTGACTTTGGAGTGGCCGCTGGAGGTGCCCTAACCTTTTTTACAGGTCACGAGTGCCAGCGCTAAACCCCGGTTTGCTGGCCGGCAACCCTCCATTCGCGGTGGGGTGCCCCGGGTGACGACCCGGCCGGTCCGGAACGGATGCGGCAAGCGCGGATCCCCCCCCATGGGGGTCCCTCTTGAGTGAGGTCCCATGAGTACTGTCACGTTCGATTCAAACGCCATTCCTTCTTTTGTCGAAGAAACCCCTGCACCGGCAGCTGCAGCAGCCCGGCCCCTCGCCGCAGTGACTGGTGCCGAACTGCAGGCCCCACTGATTCAGGGTGGCCACGTCCGCTACGCCAATCTGGACTATGGAGCTTCGGCTCCGGCGCTGACCATCGTCTCGGCCTATCTCAACGAGGTCCTGCCCTACTACGCCAGCGTGCACCGCGGCGCCGGATATGCCTCACAGATCAGCACCTCCGTCTATGAGAATTCACGGAACATCGTGCGTGACTTCGTCGGTGGGCGCCCGGATGAATCCGTCATTTTCACGCGAAACACCACGGACTCCTTGAACCTCCTGGCCGGTTGCCTTCCCCAGGCCGAGGGCCGGTTCTCCGGTGAAGTCCTTTACCTGGACATCGAACACCACGCCAACCTGCTCCCCTGGCAAGGAGTCCCGCACCGCAGCGTCGTGGCAGCCTCCACCCTCGCCGCGACGTTGGACAGACTCCGCGGTGAATTGGCCCAGGGCGGGGTCAGCCTGCTCGCGATCACCGGTGCCTCGAACGTTACTGGTGAAATCCTGCCGATCGCCGAGCTCGCTTCATTGGCTCACGAATTCGGTGCCAGGATCGTGGTGGATGCAGCCCAGCTCGCACCCCACCGCAGGATCAACATCACCGAAGCTGACGTGGATTACGTTGTCTTCTCCGGGCACAAGCTCTACGCGCCTTTCGGTGCCGGTGTAGTGGTGGGCCGTCCGGACTGGCTCGACGCCGGGATTCCGCACCTGGCTGGTGGCGGCGCCGTCCGGGAAGCCCGTTTGGACTCCGTCAGCTGGGCAACCGGTCCCGCCCGCCACGAGGGCGGCTCCCCCAACGTCCTTGGCGCCGCCACCCTCGCCCGCGCTACTCAAGTTCTCGCTGCACTGGACCAGGAGGCCTGGCACAACCACGAGGCGTCGATCCGCTCCTACCTGGTGGACGGCTTGGAGGCCATCGACGGCGTGACAGTCCACCGGATCTTCTCCGACTCCGAAGACACCATCGGTGTGGTCAATTTCTCCGTAGAAGGATTCGACGCCGGATTGGTGGCAGCGTACCTGGCCGCCGAGCACGGCGTTGGCCTCCGGGATGGCCGCTTCTGCGCACACCCACTGCTCAAGCGGCTAGGACTCCCCTCGGGCTCCTTGCGTGCAAGTTTTGGCGTCGGCTCCCGGTTGGAGGACGCCACGAGGCTGCTGGCAGGCATTGAGGGCCTCAAGCGCAACGGCCTTGGCTGGGACTACGTAGTGGATGAGGGCCGCTGGGTACCTGCCAACGACCACCGCACCTACCCCGAGTGGGCTCCCAATACTCCGGGCACGGCGGGCGCAGCCCCCTGCACTGTGGACTAATACCGGGCCTCGGTTTCCGGCCGCTGGGGTAAATTCGTAGGGTATCTCTTTTGCCGACCCTGGAAGGAGTCCTTGGTGGCGATGCGTTCTCAGGCTGCCTCAAGTGGACAGCCAGCCATCCCCGGACCTGCCGGACCACGCGGGCCCAAGCTCCACGCTGACCTCCGCAGTGAGTTCGGCCAAAGTTTCCAGGACGGCGGAGAACACTATGATCGGGTGCGCCCCGGTTATCCCTTGGACTCTGTGGAATGGCTGGTCCCGGAAGGGACCCGGACAGCTGCGGACCTGGGCGCAGGGACCGGCAAGTTCACGGCGCGCCTCGTCCAGTACGGGCTGGACGTGACCGCCGTCGATCCTTCCGTGGACATGCTTGATCAGCTGCGGAAGTCCCACCCACAAGTCCTCGCGCTGGAGGGAACTGCCGAAGCAACTGGACTGACGGACTCAGCATTCGACGTCGTCAGTGTCGCCCAGGCCTGGCATTGGTGCGACCCACTCGCGGCGAGCACCGAGATAGCCCGTATCCTGCGGCCGCAGGGGACCCTGGGTTTGATCTGGAACCAGTTGGATACCGCGGTGCCCTGGGTTCACAGGTTATCGCGCATCATGCATGCCGGAGACGTCCACAAGCCCGGCTTCCGGCCAGTGATCGGTCCGGAATTCACCGGCTTGGAAAGCCACTTCACCCGGTGGGAGGACGCCTTGACGCCGGGAGACATCATGGAACTGACCAAGTCCCGCAGCTACTACCTCCGTGCCAACGACGCCACCAGGGCCAAAGTCATGGGAAACCTGGAATGGTACCTTCATGAGCACCTCGGGTACGAGCCAGGCGATACCGTTCACGTGCCGTACGTGACGCAGACGTGGCGGGCAGTCAAAGTCCACAACACCGGGCCACGGTAGGCTTGGGGTGTGAAGACCAGTACGCCCTCCTCCTCGATTGAGGACTACGTCAAGGTCATCTACTCCTACACGGAGTGGCAGGACAAACCCATTACGTCCTCCCAACTGGCCATGCGCCTGGGAGTGGCCAATTCTTCAGTGTCCGAGATGGTGCGCAAACTCAAGGACCAGGGCCTGGTTGACCACCAACCGTACAGCGCCATCAGGCTGACCCCCCAGGGCATGCGGCTTGCGCTGTCCATGGTGCGGCGTCACCGCCTCATTGAGACTTACTTGGTGGAAGAACTCGGGTACAGCTGGGACGAGGTCCACGACGAAGCCGAGATGCTGGAACATGCGGTGTCCGATACCTTCATTGAACGCATGTCCGCCAAGCTGGGGCATCCCGTCCGGGACCCTCACGGCGATCCCATTCCCTCGGCCGATGGCTCCGTCCAGTTGCCGCACGCGTACCGCATGATCGAACTGGATCAAGGCCACTCAGGCCGCATCACCAGGATCAGCGACGAGAACCCTGACCTCCTCCGGTATCTGGCTGCCGAAGAAATCGCACTTGATGCCCCGGTTGAAGTAGTAGGACGCAAACCGTTCGGCGGAGCTTTGGTAGTCCGGATCGGCACCGGAGCCCAAGGCCGCGAATTTGATCTCGCCGATGAAGTAACTTCTGCGTTGTGGGTTCAAAGCGCAGGAATTCACGAGGGCTGTGTTCTTCCGGCCCGCTGACCCAGGCCCGGAGTAAGGTCAGTCGCGCTGCCCGGCCGCTTCGTCGTCGTCGGACGCCGCCTCTGTTTTCCCGCCTTCGGCGGCCACCGTCTCCTTTGCGGGGTTCCGGATCCCGACGGCGGAAGCCACCGCCCCTGTCAGGAACAGTGCCGCCGTGACCAATAGGGCGTTGTACAAGCCATCCCGGCTGAAGACCGGTCCTACAATCAACCCGGCAAAGGCGATGGTGATCAGCCCTGCAATGCGGGCTACGGCGTTGTTCACCGCCGAACCGATGCCCGCTTCCTCGGGCGGGACTGCACCAAGGATGGCTGCCGTCAGCGGCGCCACAAGAATGGCCAATCCCAGTCCGAACACAATTTGACCCGGAACCACCTGAGTCCAGTAATTCAGCGGCTCCTGGATGGCCAGAGACATCAGAAAACCGACAGCACACAACAGCGGGCCTGCAGTCATGAACCATCGGGGACCGTATTTGCCCGCCAGTCCACCAAAATACGACGCACTGAGCATCAGGATTACCGTGCCAGGGAGCAAAGCAATGCCCGCTATGGTTGCCACCATGCCGCCCACCTGTTGCAGATAGATTCCCAGGACAAAGAAGCCAAGGGAAATTCCACCGTAAATGGCAAGCGTTGCAAGGTTGCCCCACCCAAAATTGCGGATCGCGAACAACCTCAGGGGCAGCATGGGCTCAGCAGTTCTTGACTCATGGACCAGGAACAGTGCCATGGCTGCAATGCCCGCCACCAAAGGCACCCACACTTGCGCGCTCCCCCACCCCATGCGGCCCTGCTCGATGAACGCAAACACCGGGCCGCCCAGGCCAACCATGGCCAGGAACGCCCCGAGGTAGTCGATCCGCTTGCTCTTGTCCCTCGCGGCGTCGGATGCCCGGAGACCGGCCAGCATGGGCCAAATGGCAACAGCGGGAATGACGTTGATAAAGAAGATGACACGCCAGGAGAGCAGGTCTACAGCCAGGCCGCCGATCAGCGGGCCAACGATCGCCGCCGCGCTGGTCCAGCCCGACCATTGGCCGATGGCCTTGGATTGGGCCGGTCCGCTAAACGACGTGATGATCATGGCCAGGGAGCTTGGAACCAACAGGGCGCCGGCAATTCCCTGGAGTGCCCGCGCGACCACCAGGACTTCCCCCGACCAGGCCAGGCCACACAAGACCGAGGTCACGGCAAAGCCTGCCAGCCCCCATTCCAGTATTCGTGCCCTGCCGAAATGATCTGACAAGGAGCCCGCCACCAGGATCAAGGCGCCCAGTGTCAGGAGGTAAGCATCCACCACCCATTGCTGGATGACCAGGCCGCCGCCCAGTTCCCGCCCGATGGCTGGGAGTGCGAGATTCACCACAAATCCGTCAAGGATGGCGATGAATGACGCCACAATAGCCACCGCCAACACGCGCTTTTGGAGCGGAGTACTGGGTAGCAAGGCCGCTGCGTCAGTCATGAGCACAGCCTACGCCGGGTAAGTCCCGTATCGTTGAATGGTGATTAGCAGACGTGATGCCGCATTGGCCCTTGATATTTCGATGGAAATGGCCCAACGCCACGGTATTCCGTCCCGGCTCTCCGAGGCCGAACTCCGCGATATGCAGGACAATCCGCCGGCTTGGCTGGTACAGTCCCGGGCCAACCGCACCGGTAAACGCCCTGTCTGGGTCCACCTGACCTGTGCTGTTTGCGGCTATTCCGAGGCCATTCGGCCGAAAAAGTGGTGGCCGGACTTTTCCTTCGTGTACTGCGGCACCCACCGGAACAGTGACCTCCCCAAGCTCTTCCTGGGCGAAGTACGCAGTGAATACGAAGGCGTCGGCAGCCGCTTCGTTGGCGTCGTTGATGTTCCGGAGAGCAAAGCCTAGCCTCAGGCCTACTGCTGCTGTTCCATTTCCGACGGCACCGCGAGGAGCTCAACGGCCCGGCCATCCCGAAGGACCGTCAGCGGGAACGGTTCCCCGATTGCTTCCTCGAAAAGCAGCTTCTGGAGGCTCTCTGCACTCGATACTGCCCGGCCGTTGGCGCGAAGCACTATGTCGCCGGGCTGCAGTCCTGAATGCTCGGCCGGCGACCTCGGAAGCACCTCCACCACGCGCAACCCTTCCTTTTGTCCGGTCCGGACCACCGCACTGGCGTCCAGCGGGATGGGAGTACTCACCAACCCCAAGTACGCACGATGCACCCGGCCATCCCTCAGCAAGGAGGCGATGATGCGGCGGGTGGTGGTATTGATGGGGACCGCCAAACCGAGTCCCAGTCCTGCCACGGCGGTGTTGATGCCTACGATATGTCCGCGCGTATCCGCCAACGCTCCACCGGAATTCCCCGGATTAAGAGCAGCGTCGGTTTGGATCACATCTTCAATGACCCGCCGGTGATCCCCTGCCCTGACGGGAATGGACCTGCCCAGACCGCTGACCACGCCTGCAGTGACCGAGCCTGCCAAACCAAGCGGGTTGCCCACGGCGATCACCAACTGGCCCACCCGCAAGGTATCGGCATTGCCTAAAACTGCCGGTGGTGGCGCTGACTTCAGGCCGCGGATTACAGCGAGGTCGGACAAAGGATCGGCGCCCACCAACTCCACGTCGGAGTGCTTGCCATCGGCGAACACAGCCCTTCCGGTCCTAATGCCGGACACCACATGGGCGTTGGTGAGCATGTACCCCTCGGCAGTAAAGACCACGGCAGACCCGCTGCCCCTCAGGATCCGGCCGCGACGGCCGGTGCTGGTCATCTCAATGGCCGCAACATGGGGTGTCACCGACTCCGCAACGTCGATCACAATCTTTGAGTAGGCATCCAGTGCAGGCACGTCGTCAGAGTTGATTGGTTCAAATTCAGGCCCAGTGCTCACCGCATGCCTCCCGCCACCGCTGCCCCCGGTTTGGGCGCTTACCCACTTCAACTGTGAATTCTCTGCCGGTAGTCCTCAGCGCAGTACGCCGTGGGTGAACGGGGTCGCGGGGACCCTGCAGGGTCGGCAGCGGACCCTGCTTTTCCCGCCGGGCTTTCCCGGACATGAAAAGCTCCGGACATGGGAAAACCCTCGGATCACGAGGATCCGAGGGTTTTCCTGGGGTGGAGATGGGGGGAATTGAACCCCCGTCCGATGTCGTTTTGTCAGGGCTTCTCCGGGCGCAGTTCGCGTCGGATTTTCTCGGCCCCAGCCATCCTGCGAACAGGTGGCTGATCCGGGCCCAGTCATCTAAAAGTCCCGTTTACCTCAATGACGAAGGCAAACAGCAGTGGCTATCTAAATGACGCCAGGAACCGGGGCGATAGCAACCCCGGGCTGACGGACTGTCTTACTGCTTAGGCAGCGAGAGCGAAGTCAGTGCGCTTAGATTCGGCACTTATTGGTTTGCAGACAGCGTTTACGAGATAATTCTGCATCCTCGGCCCGCTTCACCTGTCGCGACTAACATCGTCGAAACCGATCATCCCCGTATTTTGTTACCAAACCCGATGGGAGCCTCGATTACTTCGAGTTCCCTTCGGACTATCCATCATAACGCACTCAAACGGTGGAACATTCCCTACCGGCGGTTGCGTTCCCGCAGCTCACGCAACGATTCACGCTTGTCCTGCTGTTCACGCAGGGTTTGACGTTTGTCGTAGTCCTTCTTGCCGCGGGCAACGGCGATTTCCACCTTGGCCCGGCCGTCCAGGAAGTAAAACTGGAGCGGCACCACGGTGAAACCGGACTCGCGGATCTTCTGCGAGATTTTGTCCAGTTCCTCGCGATGCAGCAAGAGCTTACGACGGCGGCGCGCGGCGTGGTTGGTCCAGCTCCCTTGGTGGTACTCAGGGATATGGATGCCTTCCATCCACAACTCGTCGTTGTAGAAGGTGCAAAAACCGTCCACCATGGAAGCATGCCCCTCGCGGAGGGATTTCACCTCGGTTCCCATGAGGGCGATACCGGCCTCATAGGTGTCCAGGACATGGTAGTTATGCCGGGCCTTCCGATTGGTGGCCACTACCTTACGGCCACTTTCCTTGGGCACGGTAGAACTCCTTGTTAGATGCGGATTTCAACTAGTGTACGCCAGCGACGGGGCAGCCCCGCGCCGTTGCGCGCCTTAGAGAAGGTTCATGGGATCCACGGCGGAACCGTTCAGCCACGTTTCGAAGTGGGCGTGGCATCCTGTCGAGTTACCGGTGCTTCCCGAATAGGCGATCAGTTGGCCGGCCGAGACGCGCTGGCCGTTCGAAACCACAATACTGCTGTTGTGGTAGTAAATGGTGGTCAGCGAATTTCCCTGAACCACGCCATGGGACAGTTTCACTCGCCATCCACCGCCATCGGCGGAGTTCCATCCTGAGTTGAAGACCTCCCCTGCAGCCGCTGCGTAAACCGGAGTGCCACAGGCCGCTCCGAAGTCGATGCCAGTGTGCATGTAGCCACCCGTGCCGTAGAAGTCGATGGTTCCAGGCGGCGTTGCCCGCCACCCGAATCCGGACGTGATGGGAACGTAACTGGCAAAGGGATGACGCAGTCCGAAGGCGGACGGGGAACCTGCCGCCGGCGGAACATACGGCTGTTCCGGCGGCGCGGGACGGCCTTGGGCTGCAGCCGCAGCCGCCGCGGCAGCAGCAGCTTCTTCAGCGAGGCGGCGCTGCTCGGCTTCCCATGCTTCCCTGAGTTTCCGGTCGCGCTCTACGATCTCAGCGGCAACGGTGTTCTGCTCAGCCTTCACCCGGGCCAGGTTGGCCTCGATACCGGGCTTGGCTGCCTGAAGTTGCCCGTTAAGCCGGGTGGTGTCTTCGATAAGTTTGTCGACTTCGGCTTTCTTGTTCGCAGCCTCGTCCCTTGCCGATTTCTCCCGCTCAAGCGCAGCGTCCGCTTTCGCTTTGAGGTCCTGGATCTCTTCCTCGACGGCTACGAGCCTCGCCTGGGAATTCACGTTGGTGGCGTTCTGCTGCGTCAGCTTGGTCATGGCGGCGTTCTGGCTGCGCATGGCTTGGTCCGCCAGGTCCATGGACTCGGTCAGGTTGCCTGATTCGCTGGACCCGAACAGAAGGGCGATATTTGTGGGGACACCCCCCGACTTGTACGCCTGGGACGCTATCTGGCCGATCAGTTTCTTGGTGTCCGTGATCTTTTGCTTATCACTTTCCAACTGCTCGGTGATCTTGGCCTTGTTCTGCTGGGCAAGTTCAACCCTGGCCGACAAAGCTTCAACTTCCTTGACCGCGCTTGCAACGCGCCCCTGCGCCTCAAGCAGTGCCTGCTGGGCGCCAGGAAGGCGGCCTTGGTAGATGACGAGGTCGCCGGCAGCTTTGGCGATGTTGGCATCGACAAATTCAAGGGATGCCTGAACCCTGGCGGCTTCAGCTTCAAGCGCGGCTTGCTGGTCTTCAAGGTTGTCGGCCCGGGCAGCGGGAGCGCCCGACAGGAGACTGACTGCCAGACCCACTGCGAGCACGGCACCCATGATCCGAGCATTGCCCGACGCGAGTCGCCGGCGCAGGGAGATTGGGTCCAACGCGGTCATCAGGAGTCCTTTTCGATTGTCAGCATGAAGGGTGATCGGGCTTTAGCGGTCATCGCTAAACCTTCAAGTATCGCCGGAGGGTCAAGAGAGAGGATATCCCGGCCAGGCCCGCACCCAAGGCAATCAGCACCGGCGCTATTACCAGTACTTGGGCAGAGGAAATAAAGGGCGTGTTGAGGAACTGTGTCGAGAGTTCACCGTTGAGCCAGAAGTGCGCCATCAACCAGAGCGTCACCGAAGCCAGGACTGCCCCCACCACGGCAGCGATAACGCCCTCCAGGATGAAGGGCAGCTGGATCACTGTCTTGGAAGCGCCGACAAGCCGCATGATCCCGGTTTCCCGCCGTCGGCTGAAGGCAGAGAGCCGGATGGTCGTGGTGATCAGCAGGACCGCGCAGAAGATCATCACCACAGCTACGCCCATCGCAGCCACAGACGCACCGTTCATCCAGGAGAAGATGCGTTCCAGGACCTGCCGTTGGTCGCTCACCGTCTCGACGCCGGGCTGTGAGGAGAACGTCTCACTGATGATCTGGTACTTTTCCGGGTTCTTCATGTTGATGCGGAACGAGGCCGGCAGTTGGTCCTCGGAAACTGAATCAACAATCGGGGAATTGGAGAACTGTTCCTTGAAGTGTGTGTAGGCCTCAGCCTGGGATTCAAACTGGAAATCGTTGATGTATTGCTTGACGGCCGGGGATTCGAGCATTGCCTGCAGGTTCTCCTGCTGCTCCTTGGTCGCCGGACCGGAAGCGCAGCCGACCGCCGTCGAACCGTCGTTACAGAGGAAAACAGCCACCTGGACTTTGTCGTACCAGTAGCCCTTCATCTGGTTGATCTGCATCTGCAGCATTCCCGCAGCGCCTACGAACGTGAGGGAAACAAAGGTCACCAACACTACGGAGATGACCATGGAAAGGTTTCGGCGCAGTCCACTGCCGATTTCCCCGAGGATAAACAGGAGCCTCACAGCTGCGCCCCCTGAGCACGGTTGAGTTCCTCGCCGCTGGCATCGCGCAGGCGGCGTGATTCACCAACCACCGGAATCATGGAGGTGTAGAGCGCCTTGGCTTCGTCTCTGATGACCTTGCCGTTCTTGAGCTCAACTACGCGACGGCGCATTTCATTGACGATGTCGTCGTCGTGGGTTGCCATGACTACTGTGGTGCCATTCTGATTGATCTTGTCCAGGACCCCCATGATGCCCATCGAGGTAATGGGGTCCAGGTTGCCGGTAGGTTCGTCGGCCAGCAGGATGCCGGGACGGTTCACGACGGCGCGGGCGATCGCCACGCGCTGCTGCTCACCACCTGACAACTCATGGGGCATGCGGCGTTCCTTGCCCTCCAGTCCCACGGTCTTCAGCACTTCGGGAACGGTTTCGCGGATGATCGAGCGGCTCTTGCCAATGACCTGCATCGCGAAGGCAACGTTGGCAAAGACATTCTTCTGCGGGAGCAAGCGGAAATCCTGGAAGACAACGCCGATGCCACGACGAAGCTTGGGTACACGCCAGCTCGAAATGTTCGCAACGTTCTGTCCGGCAACATAGACAGATCCGGACGAGGCTTTGTCTTCCTTCAGGATCAAGCGAAGAAAAGTGGACTTGCCCGAGCCCGACGCACCTACGAGGAAGGTGAATTCGCCGCGGTTGATCTCAAGGCTGACAGAGTCGAGCGCCGGTCGGGCATTCTGCTCGTAGACCTTGGTGACATTCTCAAATCTGATCATGGCCCTTTAGAACCCCGCCGGACATGACGTAGTCGCCCAGTCCAACAGCCGGAGCGCGGGCTTTCGATGGGGGAAGTGAGAGCACCGGCAACTCGACTATACGCACGCGCAGGCTGGGTTTAGCTGGCTTTGGCGGGCGTGTCGCAGAATCCGGTTGGCTGCCGGGGTCCTAGTTGGCTGCCGCGTTGCGGTTGCCGGTGCGCCAGCGGATCCCGGCGTCAATGAAGTCGTCGATGTCGCCATCGAGCACAGCTGACGTGTTGCCGACTTCGTGTTCAGTTCGCAGATCCTTGACCATCTGGTATGGGTTCAGGACGTAGGAACGCATCTGGTCTCCCCAAGACGCTTTGACGTCCCCGGCCAAGGCCTTCTTTTCGGCGTCCTGTTGTTCCTTCTTGACCAGGAGAAGGCGTGACTGAAGTACGCGCATGGCGGCCGCCCGGTTCTGCAGCTGCGATTTTTCATTCTGCATCGAGACCACAATGCCCGTGGGGATATGGGTCAGGCGCACCGCGGAGTCAGTGGTGTTGACCGACTGCCCGCCCGGCCCTGAGGATCGGAAGACATCTACGCGAATTTCGTTGTCCGGGATTTCGATGGAGTCCGTCTGTTCGATCAGCGGAATAACCTCGACTGCCGCGAAGGACGTTTGCCGACGCCCCTGGTTATCGAAGGGGCTGATGCGGACCAAGCGGTGGGTTCCTGCCTCGACGCTCAACGTGCCGAACGCGTACGGCGCCTTGACCTCGAATGTGGCGGATTTAAGTCCAGCCTCCTCGGCATAGGACGTATCCATCACAGTGGTCGGGTACCCGTGGCGTTCGGCCCAGCGCAGGTACATCCGCATCAGCATTTCGGCGAAATCTGCTGCATCCACACCCCCGGCGCCCGCCCGGATGGTCACCACGGCTTCGCGTTCGTCGTACTCGCCTGACAACAACGTGGTGATTTCGAGTTCCGCCAGTGCTTTGCGAATGGACGACAATTCCTTTGCAGCTTCCGCCATGGAGTCGTCGTCGCCCTCGTCCTGGCCCAGTTCCACCAGGACTTCGAGATCATCGATCCGGGAAGCGAGCTTGGAAAGACGCTCAACTTCGGACTGGCGGTGCGACAACCGCGAGGTGATCACTTGGGCGGAAGCCGGATCGTCCCAAAGGTCCGGGGCTCCGGCTTGCTCGCTCAGTTCAGCGATCTCAGCCTTAAGTGCTTCAACATCGGTGACATTCTCGATGGAGCTGTAAGTTGCGCGAAGTGCGCGGATTTCTGCGGGAAAATCTATCTCAGCCATGGTCATCCCAGCGTACGCTATGGATCACGCTCCCCCGACGGCCCCCTTCTTTCATGCCGGACCATGACCCGGACCGTTACTGGGTCAAGGTGGACCGGGCTACCGAACGGGCCTCCACCAGGATTCCGTCAGGTAAGAGGAAACTGATCACCGGAGGATGGGCCACCGCGGATAGGACCACCACGGCCGTACCTCCGGTTTCACTGCCCGTACCGGCTGCCAAGGTAAGCCGATCGTGTTGTGAATAGGCGCCACTGCCTGCGAGGTAGGACGCTGCCCCGATGCGCACACGTTCATCCACCAATGCAGGACCCGGCCGGCTCCCGCCCCCGATATCGCCCACCAAGAAGGTGTCGGCAGCGGCCAGTGCTGCTCCGTCTGCCAAGGACAACAGTTTCTTGTGCTCAAGGTAGACCGCCGAGGCAGCCATGACCACAGTTGCCAGGAGAAGCGCAAGGACAACGAAGCCAATAATGAGAACGGCGATCTGGCCCTCTTCGCGTGCCTGGCCACAGGGACGCGACTGTGTCACAGGAAGCGTCCTACGACTTGAGTTGCCGAAGCGCTCAACCGTGCGGCGGTCAAACCCGGCGAGTTCCCAGAGGGCATCAAGGGCAAAGGAACATCCAAGGAGACCGTGACCGTCACCTTGGATCCTGCCGACAAGCAGTCGGCTCTGTCACACGCCACCTCCACCGTGGCTTGGTCCGGAACGTGGCCGTAGTCCCCCAGTGCAAGGAGGACAGCCCGCTCGGCCGCAGCCCTGGCACCGGAAACATCATCCCGGGCTACGAAAACCTTGGCGGCTTGGTCGGCGGCCCCGACGACGGCAAAGGACCCACCTTGGATTTGACCGACGGTCACCACGAAATACACCACCGGAACCATGAGCAGTACGGCCAGGAAGGTAAATTCCACCACAGCGCTGCCTTTCTCGCTCTCCGCAGCGTTGGGCCTTCGTTCGCATCCTCCGGCCGGACCTCCGGCAGCAGGTTCCGTCGCGAGGCACAAGGCCGCCCGAGTCCGTTGCCATAAGGCAAACAGCAAATGGGGAAGCGGCCTAGAGTGCGGCATGCCCCTTCACCTCCAGCAACCCACCAGGGCCAATCAGTCCCACCACGGGCAAGGGGGCCTTCACCGTCACTTCCAAGGTGCGGGCCCCATCCACCACGACGTCGCTACATACGATGTCCCGGGCGAAGTCGCTGTTCAAGGCAGACTGGATCAACTCCTCAGTACGGGCACGTGCATCCACCGGAGTCCGGTCCGCCAAGGCTCCATAACGCGCACCTGAGGCGGCAGCATCAATCAAGGTGTTCCGTACATGCAGCACCAACGTGAGCTGAACGATCGCCATAAAGAAGAGCGTCAACAGCGCACCAATCAGGACAAAGTCAACGACGGCGGAGCCACATTCTTCTGAGCCGCTGCGTCGTTGACTGTCACGGGAATTTGGAACAACGGCGCCGAGTCCCGGCCGCATCCCCTACTGGCCCACTTTCTCTATCGCCTGATCGAACAGGCCCTCCAGGGCAGGGGTGGCCATGGCGAGGAGGCCGGCAACCAGCACAGCCGACATCAATGTGATCATGACCCAGCCAGGTACATCCCCACGCTCACGATCCTCGGCACGGGACTGCCTCCTCAACGGGACCGTGATCCACGTGATGCTGACAAGGATCAGGAAAATTGAGGCTGACAGTTTGCTTGCAATACGGTTCATGGTTCTCCCCAGGATGAATAGTGCGGTGTACGACCGTGGCGTGAAGTGCAAGATGTTGCGATGGACCGGCTTGCTGCTACGGCATGGTTGGTTTGGACGGACTGGTTGGTTTGGACGGACTGGTTGGTTTGGGACCGACCTGGCTGCTCCATGGTTGGAGCGGCCCAGCGGCAGTAGGTGCTGCAGGACTACAGGCTGATTTGCAACGCGGCCATCGCAGGGAAGGCGGCAAAGATGACAGTCAGCGGAAGCACTCCGAAAACGAGCGGCACCATCATGGCAATCTCCTTCCTGCCGGCAGACTCCATGAGCTCGCGTTTTGCGGCGTCCCTGACATCTGCAGCCTGTGCCCGGAGGACATCGGCCAAAGGTGTCCCCCGCTCAACTGCGACCACCAACCCGTCAAAGAACCTGATTAAGGGAGGAAGATCGGATCTGGCAGCAAAAGCCTGGAGTGCCTCGGACAGTGACTTGCCGGACCGGGCGTCGGCCAGGACCAGGGCAAATTCTGCAGACAACTCGCCGCTTGAACTGCGGCTCACCCTGTCCATGGCACCCATGGCACTTTCGCCCGCAGCAACGGCGAGCGCCATCAGCTCCGCGAGGCTCGGAAATTCGGACAGCATCGAGGACTCCCGCTTCTTGATCCGTTGGCCCAGCACATAGTCGCGCAGCAGGTAACCTCCCGCTGCCCCCGAAATGACACAAACCACAAGGAAAGCCGGGCTGAACTGCCCGGCGGTGGCACCGATCACGACGACGAGAACTGCCGCTATGAAACCGCCACCTGCCCAGAGGAGTTGCTCGGCACGGAAATCCAGGGTGGTCTTGGAAGAGCCAGCACGTGCCAGCCTCTTCCCCAGTGCGGCAGATCCGACGTTAAACCGGGAGAGGTAGGTGATGGCGTCACCAATGATGGGGCGCAATATCCGCTCCAGCGGTCCGAACGGCGTGAGGTTGTGGGTTGGTGTAAGCAGAAGCCGCGATTCCAGGTTTCGGGATCTGAGCTGGGCTTCGATGCGGTCCGAGAACGTGTTCCCGCGCATGAACGGCAGGCGCACCAGGATCAACCAGCAGCCCGCCCCAAGAAGCAGGCCGCAGAGCACAGCGAGCGCAGTAGCAGGTGTCATCGAAGCACCCGCTGATCCTCGGGCAAAGCACCAACCCGCAACATCACCGAATAACTGAGAACGGACACCAGCAGCCCACCGAGCAGGACCATGGCACCTGTACCCGTGTTGTAGGCCAGCATCGCTTCAGGCCGGCCCGCCATGACGACCAGCACGATCCAGGGCGCGGCTACAGCCAGCCGTGCTGCGTTGATGGTCCATGACTGGCGGGCTTCGAGCTCACTCCGCGTGCGGGCGCTGTCCCTCAGGAATTCCGCGAGAGTGCCCAGCATTCGGCCAAGGTCCGAGCCGCCTACCTCCCGGGTCATTCTGAGTGCCTCGATAATGCGGTCTGCCACGGGATCAGCCAGCCGTGCTTTGAGCCTGTTCAAGGCGGCCTCGAACTGTCCGCCGGATCTGTAATCCGCCCCAAAATCCAGGAAGAGTGTGCGAAGTTCTTCAGGTCCCTTATATCCCAATTGAATGAGTGCCTCCGGCAAGGCGAGACCAGCGCGTATGGCGGAGCGCAGGTGGTCCACGACATCCGGCCACAGTTGTCGAAGTGCAGCCCGCCGCTTGTGCGCACGCCAGCGGACAGCTGCGAAGGGAACCCAAGCACCAAAGAGGGAAAAGCAGGCAGCCACCGGTGGCGATCCTGTCACAACGAAGAACACCAGCAGTGCGAAAAGGCCGAAACCTGCACATGTAAGGAGCAGGCCCCCGCCCGTCACTTTTTCAATACCCGCTGAGGTAAGAAGGAGGTCCAGGCGCCCGGGGCGCGGTTCCTTTGCTTCTGCATCAGGCTGGACCCAGGCCGACCACCAGATGAGGAAGACCCCCAAGCCGCAGAGTATGCCGAGGAGGGCCACCATCAGTTCAGTTCCAATAGTGCGGCGACGTCAAAACCTGCCCGGGCAAACTTCTCCGCAGCGGGCATGGAGTTGGCCCGTGGCAGCAACTGAGTACCTACCATGCCAAAGACACTTGAGGACTCGATGATTCCGTTTTCGACCCTCCGTCCGAGAGACAGGATTTCGGTCACTTGCCTTTGTCCCGTCGAGTGGCGGCTGCAGTGAACTACGAGGTCGATGCAGGATGCGACGGTGGGTACCACGAAGGAACTGGAAATATTGGCCCCTGCCAGGAGCGGGAGCGTGCAGATCTTGGTCACGGCGTCATGCGCGGAATTGGCATGGACAGTGCACATACCGGGCAGGCCCGAATTCAGCGCTATCAGCATGTCGAGGCTCTCGGCTTCGCGCACTTCTCCCACCACCAGCCGGTCCGGCCTCATCCTTAATGCTTCCTTGACCAACCGTCGCAACGGAATTTCGCCTTCTCCTTCAAGGTTGGGTTGTCTGCACTGCAATCCGACGACGTCGCGTAGCGGGAGTTGCAGTTCGAAGATCTCTTCCACCGTGATGACACGTTCACGGGAACCAATGTGCGCTGCGAGGCAATTCAACATGGTTGTCTTCCCTGCCTGGGTGGCCCCGGAAACGAGGACATTTAGACCACTGGCCACAGCTGCTCCCAGGAAACGCGCAGCCTGTGGAGTAAGGGTGCCAAGCTCGACCAAATGTTCGAGGCGGCTCGCGCGGGCGATGAACTTCCGGATGTTGACTGCCCAGTGTTTTCGGGTGATGTCCGGGATGGCCACGTGCAACCTTGAACCGTCCGGAAGCGCAGCGTCGACGAACGGGGACGAAAGGTCCAGCCTGCGCCCCGAACTCTTGAGCATTCGTTCCACCAGGTCCCGGACCTGTTGTTCAGTCAGGCTGATGGCCGTCAGTTCCGATTCACCATTGCGGGCAACGTAAATTTGGTTCGGCGCATTGATCCAGACCTCTTCAATGGCGGCATCGTCCAGGAGCGGTTGCAGCGGTCCGAAGCCCGCCACGGCATCAAAGATGTGCCGTCGGGCGGTCTCAAGGTGGCCGAGGGCGGGAAGTGGACCGAGGAGCGCGCGCTCATCGTAGTCATTCACTGCTGCTTCCACCAGGAGCCTGACGTCCGAAGCCTGCTCGAGTGGATCCAGTCCCCGTCGGCGAATAAGCTCCCTGACTTCTCCTTCGACGATCCTTACAGCTTCCACTTCTTCCCCAACCAACCATGAATTCGGTAAACGAGAGGAATATCTCGCCTTATTCACGCTAGGCGAGCACCAACACCCCATCAAGCCGCTGGAAACGCCATGTGGATAACCGGGAATCACTAGTCACGTCAGCAACCTCATTCCCACTAGTCACTCCAGTTTCAGGATGTTAGGGTAAAGCCCGTTAGGAGCTGGCCTTTGGTCTCATGCGCAAGCGCCCGCCCCGGAGCTTGTCCGCAAGCCACCCATGCGCCGCTGAGCCGCGGTACAGGGCCGGAAATGAAGATGAATAGACGTTCAAGTGCACCGTCCCGCCGCACGCCGCTGGCTCGGGTCGGGCTAGCGTTGACGATCGCCTTGGTAGCAGGCTCTTGCCTGGGATCGCCTGCCTGGGCAGAGACAGAAGGACCACGTCCAGCTCCATCTCCGGCGGCTCAATCGGAAAGTCCCGCGCAGGGGCCGCAACCCGCACTTGATGAGGCCCCCGCCACCACTCCGGGCAGTGAACCTCCCGCCATACAGCAGGCGCCGGAGCAGCAACAGCCGCTGCCCGCCGTCGAACCCTCACCCGCGGCCGGTTCCGGCAGCGTTTCCGGGGAGCAGCCGGCCAGGAAACAGACCATGCCTGGCAACGCCCCTGATGCTGAGGCCATGAAGGCAGCGATGCGGGCTGCCATCCCTGCCGGCGGCGCGGAAATGGGGCAAAGGTCTCCCCGTGTCCT
>NZ_JABMCX010000540.1 GCF_013179505.1 Paenarthrobacter sp. CM16
GCTCATGTCTTGGGCACGCTGAAGGTCCGCCCTCGCTGCAGCGATTTCTTTGGTGCCGCCAGATACGTAGGCGTAGATGAGTCGCTCTGAGGCGTCGCTTAAAGCTAGTGCCTGTTCTTTCTCCACGATTAGGACCTCCTTTCTAGGTCAAGTATCTCCCATAGCACAGACAATGAGCTGCATATGCAGATTCTCAAGATTTTTTCGGGAAAGACGGAATATCGAAGCCATGGCTGTCTAGTAGGGCGGGGGAGGAGTTGGTGTCCCACACGGCCCATCCGTTTAGCTTGCCCGTGGCTTTGGCAGCTTCTAGGGCCTGCTCGGGGATGCCGCGCTTCGCCTCGATCATCGACAGGGGAACCAGTCGCCCTGTCTCCAGAGCGCGTTTCTTGGCGCGCTCGATGCATACCTCCACGGCACAACTCGCTTGCAGGACGTAGACGCGGCGTCCTTCTCTGCGGAGGCGTTTCACCATTTGGGGTAAGTACTCTGGGTGTCCAATAACGTCCACAATGGTCGTTTGCCCTGCTGCAAGAATTGCTCCCTGCAGTCCTGGCTCCCCGGCCTCGCTCGTGACGGCTCTGTCGTACATTAGTTCGGCACACTCGTCTTGCACGACTCCTGAACCGCGTCCCTCCGCATACTCGGGGAAGTCGCTTCGGAGTTCGTCGGCGTCACTTATCTTGATGGTGCTGAGGTCCAGTCCTGCGTGTTCCAGGACAAGAGGCCGAAGAGAAGAACTCTTCCCAGATCCGGGTAGACCGATCAGTACGTAAACCGCGCCCTTCCTCCCTTCAGGATTGGACACTTGGCCCAGGCGCTCCCGGAGGAGAGTGTTTTGAAGGTCGAGTCTCTCCTCATGCCAATCTCCTTCGAGGGCATAGACGTGGCGGGTGAATGTGCGCTGGCCATCCAGAGCTCGCTGAAAAAGCTCACCTCTAAGTTCGGGTCTGGTAGCCAGAAAGCTCTTCTGGGGTTCTTCCTGCCGGCTGAACCAAGTGCGAGAGTACTTATCCACTTCTTCTGCATAGTCCTCAAAGGCTTTCTCCTCCGTGGCCACACCCACTTCTGATGCGATTGCGCACTCCCCACATGATTCGTTTGCCGGACACGCCACGTTCCAGCAGAGTCGCAAGCCTTGAAAATCAGATCTGTCACCGATAGTAATCCATGAGGGCGTCTTCATCCGCCTGTCCGCCAAGAAGCGGTGACACAGAGCAGGCACTTGATAGAGGAAACCGAACCGCTGTCCGGAAGAGCAACCACTGCATCGACTGGAATCTGCTTGTCGGGTAACGACACTCGTTTGGCGCAGAAGTGAGAGGCCAGTT
>NZ_JABMCX010000541.1 GCF_013179505.1 Paenarthrobacter sp. CM16
GGTGCCGGTGGTCCAGGCACTCTCCCTCTGCAGGGCCGTGGACGCTTCCACCATCGTGCCCAAGGACGGCGTTCTGCTGGGCGTCAACCTGGACTGGAACTCCGAAACCCTGGCGGAACACCAGGCCAACCTCGGCCATGATCCTGCGGTGGTGGTCCAGTTCTCGGACATTCCCTACGACGACGAAACGTGGTCCCACACCACCAACGCCGTCACCCAGGTCCGTCCCACCGGCGGGGTCCTGCTCCTGACATTGGAACCACACGGAGGCTTGGCGACCATGAGCGACGAAGTGATCGCGACGTTGGCCAACGACTTACGGGACATCAACGATCAGGGCACTCCCGTCGTCGTGCGTTTTGCGCATGAGATGAACGGTTCCTGGTATTCGTGGGGCCAGCAGCCGCTGCGCTACGTGGAGGTCTTCCGAAAGGTCGCTGCGGCCGTGCATTCCCAGGCGCCGGGTACGTCCATGATGTGGGCGCCGAACTACGGCGGCGGCTACCCCTTTACCGGAGGCCAGTTTGCCGCGCGTCCAGGCACTCCGGACTTCGCGGCACTGGACACGGACCAGAACGGAGCGCTCACCATGGCCGATGACACGTACGCGCCCTATTACCCCGGGGATGACGCCGTGGACTGGGTGGGTGTGTCCCTTTATCACTGGGGCAATCAACGGCCTTGGGGCAACAACGACATCTCCGAGCCGGGGAAATTCCTGGCCATGCTCACGGGCAACTACAACGGGACCGCCGGAGACGACAGCGCCGTCCCGGACTTCTATCAGGTCTACGGAATAGACCATCAGAAGCCGGTAGGGATCCCGGAGACGGCGGCGATCTTCACGCCGGCACGCGGCGGAGCGTCGGAGTTGGATGTCAAACGGGCTTGGTGGCGCCAGGTCTTCTCCGCCGAAACCCACCAACAGTTTCCGCAATTGAAAATGATCAACTGGTTTGAGTGGAAGAAGTACGAGATTGAAATAAACGACGACGTCGACTGGCGGAGCGCTGGAACGCCCGCCATCCGCGATGCCCTGACCCAGGACCTGCCGGACTGGCTGCGGTACGGGGAGGATTTGGGCGTGTGCCGCTAGGTGGCGCCGGTCAAGTCGCTGGGCTGATCAAGCCGCTGGGTTGGTCAAGCCGCTGGGCTGATCAAGCGGCCAGGCCTAGGCGGTGGGAGCTGCCTTCACTGCTTCCACAGGTTCCGCGTTCTCTGCAGGGGCTGTGCCCGCAGCTGCCGGTACCCGCTCCGGCACCATGAATTTGGGCAGCAACACTTGCACGATCGGGCCGATAGCCACGGCATAGACAACGGTGC
>NZ_JABMCX010000542.1 GCF_013179505.1 Paenarthrobacter sp. CM16
TGCCAGCACCGGAGTTCCGGTGGCAAGTGCCTCGATCATCACCAGTCCGAAGGGTTCATGCCACTGGATGGGGTTCAGCAGCGCCATCGCATCGCCCATGAGCTGGTACTTTTCAGGATCGGAAAGTTCTCCCAGGAACTCTTCGTTGGAACCCAAAGCCGGCTGTACTACGTCGTGAAAGTAGTCCCGTTCCTCCTTGGCGTGCATCTTGGCCGTTATCTGCAAGGGCACCCCCGCTTCCCGTGCGATTGCCACTGCTTCCATGAGCCCCTTGTCCGGGCACATGCGGCCCACAAAGCACGCGTATCCCCCGGCACCCCGGCCTACGCTCACGGCCGTGAGGTCGATCCCATGGTGGATGACTGCGGAGACCTCCAGGTCTTCCACCCGGCTGCACTGATCGTGGGAGATGGCAATGATGGCGGTGTCCTGGGCCATGTCCCGGTAGAGGGGTGTGTAAATGGGCGACAAAGGCCCGTGAATGGTGGTGACAACGGGAATGCCTGGCGGCCTGTGCGCATAGAGCGGGCCAGCCAAAGTGTGATCGTGAATGATGTCCACGTCCCGCAATTGAGCGTAGGCCTTGATGACATGCCCCAATTCGCTGAAACTCTGGCCCAGGTCCTCCGGAATGGCCGGGCCAAACCCCGGAATCTGGGGCACGGGGCACGTGCTGTCCGCTGCCGTTGCCAGCCGGACGTCATGGCCGGCGTCGTACAAAGCGCGCGCCAAGGCATCCACTACACGTTCTGTTCCGCCGTACTTTTCGGGCGGTACGGTAAACCATGGTCCAACTATGAGTCCGACTCGCACGAGGTTTCTCCGTGTAAACCCCCAACCCGCAGGCTGTCTGCTCAACCTTCTCCAAAGATATTCTTGGCAGCCCACCCCGGCAACACCTTAGAGGTAGGTGAGGAAACTAACAGCACCCTCCCGGAATGTCGGGCCACGTCAGGGCGTTGCAGCCAACATGAAGATTGAGATCTGGTCAGACGTCGCGTGTCCGTGGTGCTACATCGGCAAGCGCCGTTTTGAGACCGCCCTGGCACAGTTCCCGCACCGCGATGCAGTGGACATCGAGTGGAAGAGCTACCAGCTGGATCCCTCTGTCCCGGAGCACTACGACGGCACGGAGCTGGACTACCTGAGCAAGCGCAAGGGTATGGCCCCGGAGCAGGTCACGCAGATGTTCGCCCACGTCACGCAGACTGCCAAGGACGAAGGCCTGGACTACCACTTCGACAAGGTGGTGGTGGCCAACAGCTTCACCGCCCACCGCCTCATCCATCTTGCCGCCGCCCACGGC
>NZ_JABMCX010000543.1 GCF_013179505.1 Paenarthrobacter sp. CM16
GGCTTCATCCACCGCCACGCCGGACTCGTTGTTGACTTCAATGCTCATTGACGCTCTCCACGTTTGTAATGTGTGCCTGGTGCGTCCTTGCGGTGCGCATCATCCCAGGTGCTGTAGGCGGATACGATGTCGGCCACAAGGCGATGCCGTACGACGTCGGCTGCCTCGAGAATGGAGAAATTGACGTCGTCTATGCCAGTCAGGATCTCCCGGACAATCCGCAGGCCTGATGTCGCCCCAAGGGGAAGGTCTATCTGTGTGACGTCCCCGGTAACCACCATTTTTGAACCAAAACCGAGGCGCGTCAGGAACATCTTCATCTGTTCCGGCGTGGTGTTCTGAGCTTCATCAAGGATGATGAAGGCGTCATTCAGCGTACGTCCGCGCATGTAGGCCAAGGGTGCCACCTCAATGGTGCCCGCAGCCATCAGCCTCGGGATGGATTCAGGATCCATCATGTCGTGGAGGGCGTCATACAGCGGACGAAGGTACGGATCGATCTTGTCGCTCAACGTGCCGGGCAGGAACCCCAGCCGCTCCCCGGCTTCAACAGCCGGACGTGTCAGGATGATCCGGCTGACTTCCTTCATCTGGAGTGCCTGCACGGCTTTGGCCATGGCCAGGTACGTCTTGCCGGTACCGGCTGGACCGATACCAAAAATCACCGTGTTTGCGTCAATGGCATCCACATAGTTCTTCTGGTTCAGCGTCTTGGGCCGGATGGTCTTGCCCCGGCTGGAAAGAATGTTGTGGGTCAAGACATCAGCGGGATTCTGCACGGACTGCGTCCTCAACAGGGACACCAACTGCTGTAGGACGTCCGGGGTTACCAGGGTCCCCTTTGCCACCAACCCGCGGACTTCCTCAAGGAGGCGCATAATGCGGGGAATGACCGTGGAGGGGCCGGTCATGGAGAGTTCGTTGCCGCGAACGTGGAAATTTACGTCCTGGAACTGTTCCTCGATGTACCTCAGGGCTTCGTCATGGCTGCCCAGTGAGTGAACCATCTGGTCGGAGTTGTCGAAAGTGACAACTTCCGTGCGCGTGCCCGGTAAAGTGTGCGGGAACTCGTTGGGCGGCTGGTTGCCGTTTCCGGTCCTGAGCCGCCCGTTCAAAGATTCACTCATAGTGTTGGCCCTCAGGCCTTTTCTCCTCCGGTTATTAATAACGCCATCGATTCGACATCCCGGCAAAGGCTTTAACTGCCCGCGTTAATGCCGGAATGTCTCCAATCCTACGCCAGCGCGGCCTCTGGTGAACCTACCGGGCCAGCCTGATTCGGCGCCCCGGGCATG
>NZ_JABMCX010000544.1 GCF_013179505.1 Paenarthrobacter sp. CM16
CCCCTGTACTTCCACCACCTGCAGGTCCTGGAGGGGAGTGAGGCCGGCTGCGGGCAAGTGCACTGCATTGAAGTACTTGGCCAGCTCGCCTACGGTCATGCCGTGTTGGAGGGCGATCCCAAGCTTTCCCACCCCGGACTCGAATCCCGGCTGCAGGATGGGGCCGCGCGCTTGGCCGCCTATCGGGTTGGGGCGGTCCAGGACCACAAACCTGGCACCTGTCCGGGAAGCGGCCTGCATGGCACCCCACATGGTCCAGATATAGGTGTAGAACCGTGCACCGACGTCCTGGATATCGAAGCAGATAGTGTCCACACCGGACTTTTCGTAAAAGCCCACGTAGCCATCCACATCGGCACCGTAGGAGTCGTAGACGGTGATGCCGGTACGGGGATCCACGGAGGTCCCTTCGCTGGCGCCGTCTTGGGCGGTGCCCCGGAAGCCATGCTCTGGGCCGAAAACGGCCCCGACGTCGACGCCTTTATCGGCCATGTCGTCAACGATTGACCGGAAGTTGGCCAGCACTCCAGTGGGATTGGTGATGACTCCCACACGGCGGCCGGCAAAAATGTTCCAGTTGTCAGTGGCGGCGGCGTCGGCGCCGTTGATGGTGGTGCCGGGCTTGCCGGGCCGGGTTTGAGGGATGGTGGCGGTGGCGCTGGAGGCAAAGGGCCCGACGACGGCGGCCGCCGCAGCCAGTCCCGAGGCGTGGATGAGGTTTCGGCGGTTCAGTGTCATGGGGTGCCTTTCCGATGATCAGGGCATGACAACTTTTGTGATGTCGCTTACATCGACCGTATTCGCTGCCGATGATTGCGTCAATGGTTTACCTGTGCAACTGTATTTAGGTAAATTATTTACATGAGCGGACGACTACCGCGGCCCGCCAGGCCCGCCAAGGAGGAAACGCGATGGAAGAGGCGCTGAACGTGCAGTTGTCGCGCACCGTATTGGTGCGGATCCGTTCCGCCTTGCCCGCCCTGCGCCCGTCAGAGCGCGCCATCGCTGAGTTGGTCCTGGCTGATCCTTCCCGCGCGGCCATGATGTCAATTGGTGATCTCGCGGAGCAGGGTGGAACGTCCACTACCTCGGTGGTCCGCTTCTACAAGAAAGTGGGCTACAGCGGGTATTCCGATCTTCGTCTGGACCTCGCCAGGGAAACCGCCCGCGAAAGCCTCGCCAACAGCGTGCCGGCGGGGGTCTACGAAGACATCAATACCTCCGATTCGCTGGCTGACATTGTTTCCAAAATCGCGTTCAACGAGACCATGTCCATCGCAGATACAGCCCAAG
>NZ_JABMCX010000545.1 GCF_013179505.1 Paenarthrobacter sp. CM16
AGACAAGCTTGGGCGGTAGTTGAGTCATTTGATGGAGACGATCTGCGCTCCTCTCCAGGTAGATACTAAGCTCTCGGAATCTTTCGGCCAGTTAGTTCAGTTTTAAAAATGCATTGATTCAAGAGCGGACGGTCGCCCGTCTCACTGGAGCAACCGGCCAGAGGGAAGGTCGGCGGGCAGCCCCAAGGAATCGACGGATCGGGTTGCGCGAAAGTCGTGTCAAGGGTAAGATGTCGGCACAGGCGGCCAGGACGGCCTGCTGCGGTGAAGGGGCCGGCCTCGCCGATGCTCAGGAATATGGTTACAGCGGTCTTGATGCAGACTGCAGGTACGGACATCAAGACCGTGGAATGAGGGAAGTCGTCCAAAGTTGCTCCATCTCGGCGGCGTCGAGGGCCCACTATTCTTGAGTTCTTGGGTTGTAAGGGCGGGACCGTCCGGATCGTCAGCTGCCCACTCCATGAGGGTGCACACCGTGGAATCACGAATTCCATGGTGTCGGTACCGATTACGGTGGAGGTCCTGTTCGTCGAAAGCTTTGAAGACGACGTCGATGATTTTGGCAGGGTCTTTCCGGGTGTAGCTCCTGGCCCAGGGAAGCACATTCCACGTCCTGCGGCCCGCAGCCGGGTCGGCTCGGCGAATTTGAGGATCAATTTCAGTATCAAGGTCCTGATCAGCGCGGTGCCCGGGAAGGCTGGCTCCAAGGCGGAAAGATCTGCAGGGCAACGCAGCCGGCTATCACCCGGGTGCATTTGTGAATCAGATCTGCTCGAAACCGGAGATAACAGCGCCGTCAGCACTTCGCTGGCCCGGTCCCCGGGCCGCAGGGCTCTCGGGGATCCAAATGATGTATTGGGCGCGAACTGACCACCATGAGGAAGGACGTGGACGCAATGCGCCCTGAAATAGCCAGCGGGCTCGTAAGCCGATAATGCGTGCGGTCACCTCAATCCCCCTTTCCGTGTTCCTGTGCGCCGAGGAAGACTATCCGTCGACGAAAAGACTGCTGACAGGTCTGCGGAGAACACCGGTATTATCGCGACTTCCCATCGAGCCCGTGGGAGGCGATCTGGCCTAAACGTCGCCGGGAGATCGCGGACACCTGAGCACGCAAGGCGTGAAACGCCGATCTGGTGCTGCGACGGCAGGGCAGGCGCGCAGAAGCTCGCACCCCACAAGCCTATTCGTAATTGTTCACAATGCCCGTCTGACAGAGCTGGTTAGGAATCACCAAAGGTGAAATGGAAGATCGAAACTGCCTCTCGCAACATCGAAGTCACCACCCGGC
>NZ_JABMCX010000546.1 GCF_013179505.1 Paenarthrobacter sp. CM16
GAGCTGATGGTGGAGACGTTCGGAAACGACGAATACAAGGCGCTCCGCGAAATCCGCAAGCACATGGCTTGGTACTTCAAAGGCTACGTAGTGGGCGGCGAGCTTCGCGCCAAGCTGGCCACCGTCCCCACTCTTGAGGTGCTGCGCGAATACCTGGACGAGCTGGACATGGATTCGCCGTACCCCGGAGTGGATTCCGAGGGTCCCCGCGGCCGTGCCGGTTCGCCCAAGAAGCCCGCCTTGCCCAAAGACTGGCTGGTCAGCCGTCAGCTGAACGCTGAACAGAGCGCGGATATCTCGGCCGCAGAGCTGGACGTTTCGGGCGGCTAGCCTCACACGTGTAAGACTGACTCAAGAAGCTCCACACCCCGGCGCTTGAAGGAGGCAGATACCCATGGGAACCGAAGCGATACTTGGCCACGACGGGACGGCCCACGATTTTGTGCTGGCCATTCCCGGTTACGCCGAGGCAGATTCCGCGCGGTGGGTCGAAGAGCCGCGCAAGAGCAACTATCGCTCGGATTTTGAACGGGACCGTGCCAGGGTCCTGCACTCCTCGGCCCTGCGCAGGCTCGGTGCGAAAACACAGGTAGTTGCACCGGACACGGACGACTTTGTCCGCACCCGGCTCACGCACAGCCTCGAGGTTGCCCAGGTGGGCCGCGAACTGGGCCGCTCGCTGGGTTGCGATCCCGACGTAGTGGACACTGCCTGCCTGAGCCACGATCTTGGACATCCGCCCTTCGGGCACAACGGCGAGTCCGCACTGAACGAAGTTGCGCACACCATCGGCGGATTCGAAGGCAATGCACAAACACTGCGCCTGCTGACCCGGCTCGAACCCAAGGTCCTCAGCGAGGACGGCAGGCCGGCAGGTCTCAACCTGACCCGTGCCAGCCTGGACGCCGCCTCCAAATACCCGTGGTCCGCCGTCGACGCCCCTGTCATCCACGGCCACCGCACCAGCAAGTTCGGGGCGTACGAAGACGATCTTCCGGTGTTCGAATGGCTCCGGGAAGGCGCTCCGGGCAACCGATCCTGCATTGAGGCCCAGGTGATGGACCTCGCCGACGATATCTCCTACTCCGTCCATGACGTTGAAGATGCGATTGTTGCCGGCCATTTCCAGCTCAAATGGATGGAAAATCCGGACCACCGGGCGCGTGTGGTGGGCTACACCAAGCAGTGGTACTTGCCCCACAACGACCCCGCTGAAATTGACGCCGCCCTGGCCCGGCTGGAGGCCACCAAGGTTTGGGTCCGCGAAGCTGACGGCAGCC
>NZ_JABMCX010000547.1 GCF_013179505.1 Paenarthrobacter sp. CM16
AGGTGATGTGAAGCCGGGCCAGCAGGAGGTTGTCCTTTGGTTGCCCATTCAGCAGTCCCCGCTCAGCAAGCACTGCGTTGACCTCGGTGAGCTGCTGCACGAAGTGCCCCGTACGGCAGGCTTCCTCGGCGTCGTCGGAGAAGGCTTGCCAATCCTCTTTGGTGGTAATCCTGACTACCGTCACACCCACCAGGTTCACGAACGGGATGGCCACATAGTCCTGAATTTCCAGGCTCAGTGTGCCATCCACCAGGAGTTCTTCCCCTGCAACATCGAAGGATCCCGTGACAGCCACAATGCCTGCATCAGTCCTGTCCCCGTTGAGGACCAGGACCACGGAATCCTCACCGGCGACGGTCTTCGCGTATTCCGTGTGGTCAGGATTCTCGACAAAAATGACATGGCCCCGGATACGCCCGGGAATGCCGGTGACCCACTGATCCACAGCGGCGGCAATGCTCTGTTGCTGACTCAGCTTCAATGACCCAACCCCCAATAGTTGTGCACTCATCTCCGGAGCAGTCCCGGCGGAATTTCCGGGTGCTCGTTCTGAGAAGGACACTATGGGCGGGCAGAAGGGCCACAGGGCGGAAAGCGGAAACTAGGTGGTGAATCGGCCGAAATTAGGGGTGTTTTGGGGGCGTCTAGGTGGTGGTTTGGGGTGGCCTAGGTGGTGGCGGATGAGCCCATTTCAGGTGGTCGTGGGCGCGTTCTACGGGCAGATCGGACGCAAGGCGGAGCGCAAGCTTGTTTCGGACAGCCCTGCGATAGTCATGGCGACTACAGCTTTTGCTGTGGCGGGCATTCTTCTGCGCGGCTCGTCAATCGTGGTGTGGGCAGGACCGATCCTGGGTTTAGTCACCTTCATCGGCATGTATTTCTGCCTACGCCGATACGGACGCTTTCATCCGCCTGTTCAGGAGAATTCCTCGAGTGACGAGAGGATCCACACCCGCTGATCTAAGTGGGCGCCGGCGACGTCAGCGGTCGCCGAGTTTCCTTTCGATTTCCGCGCCCTGGGGTGTCTCGAATCTTGCCGAGAGACCCTTGGGGTTGAATCTGAACGTGACGCGGGCGCCGCCGTCGACGTTCCACCGTGCTGATGGGGTGTCCTTGAAATTCTGAAGTGTCGGTTTTCCCCACCTCGCTTGGCCTTCGCGAACCATGAGGGTGAAAGCATCATTGAGGAAATCAGTGAATTCCGGCGTGATGTCCCGGATGCTGTCCGAGGTATCGAGGCTCATTGCCCTCATGACGTTCTTGACTTCGATGG
>NZ_JABMCX010000548.1 GCF_013179505.1 Paenarthrobacter sp. CM16
CCGAAGACCCCCAAAGTTGCCAAGGCGACCGACGCCGGCTCCCACCTGGAACCAAAAATGGCCAGGACCAGTGGGTGGGCCAAACCAACAACCAGCGCCGAAATCGGAAAAGCGACGTAGGCAACCCCAGCCACGAACCGGCCAGCCAGCAGCCCCAGCCCGCCCTCCGTATACAGGCGGCCGAAAACCGGAACGGCAGTTGCCCTGATCACCGAAGTGATGACGGCGCTCGGCAACCCCGCCAGATTGAAAGCGAGCAGATACAAGCCAAGCGCCGTCGGATCCAGCATCCGGCCAATCAGTAGGTAGTCCACGTTCAGCGTCACGAACACCACCAGGTTGGCCATGGCCAGCGGCATGCCCAGCCGCAGAACTTCCACAGCAACCGTCCGGTCAAACCCAGGGCCGAACCTCTTGGGCGTAATGATCCAGTAGCCCGCCATGGCCACCAGCTGCCCGCCGACCCTGGACCAGGCGAGCGCCATCGCTCCCCAACCGTCCAGCGCCATCGGCACCACCAGTACCAAGACGGTGACCAGGCTGCAGAGGTCGACGACGACCCTCGGCTTTTGCAGGAACTCCCGCCACACCATGGTCGAAGGAACGGCACCAACACCTTGAATGAGGATGGTGAGGGAGAGTACCTGGATCACGGGCGTCGCAGCCGGGTCATCAAAGGCTGCCGCCAAGGCAGGTGCCAAGGCGATCGCCGCCGCCGTCATGACACCGCTCGTTACCAACGCAATGGAGAAGACCGTAGGGGCAATCCTGTCCGGATCCCCTGTGCCGCGCGCCAAAGCCGCAGTCGCACCAAGCTCGGCCATGTTCGTTGCGATGGTCTGGACAACAATAGCCACCGCCAATGCCCCGAAGTGCTCTGGAGCAATCATCCGGGCCACGATGATGGTGGTGGCAAATTGGACAATCCTGCCCAAGGCCATGTTGACGCCGCCCCAAAGCGTGGCGCTCGCAGCCCGGTTGCCCAGTGTGCGGTCCTGGCCGCTGAGGGTAGTCACGAGATTCCCGTCATGGCCCATAACCGCCACCGGACCCGGTCCAGCTGGCTTCGCACAAACCCGGCCGCCAGCCTTCCCGGACCCGGCTTCCGGCCCCGGGCCGCCCGGGCAATCCTGGCCTGCAAGGCATTGGCCCGGTGAATGTTCCCGGGCACTTCGTGGAGGCATTCGATGAACTTGCGCAGTTCAACAGCGGACTCCACCGGGCCGCCCCTGTCCATTTCCCTGAACCCCAACTGCGCGGCCTCC
>NZ_JABMCX010000549.1 GCF_013179505.1 Paenarthrobacter sp. CM16
TCGATGATTGCCGGAGCGGATGCTGCTGGGGTCTTATCGGTGGGCGTGCAGCAGTCGTCTTCTTCGTCGGCGTGGCGATCGGCGTGCGGAATGGCGCAGCAAGCCTCGCCTTTCCAGGCGTTGATGCCTTCCCGGACGGCGATCCCGGCGATGACCAGTGCCGCACCGGCATCGGCCCACCACCAGCCCAGGGTGCTGTTCAGAACCAGGCCTATCAGCAGGACGGCGGAGAGGTAGGTGCAGAGCAGAGTCTGCTTGGAGTCGGCGACTGCGGTCCGGGAGCCGAGCTCCCGCCCGGCGCGGCGCTGAGCCCACGACAGCACCGGCATGATCGCCAAACTCAACGCAGCGATAACGATGCCCGGCGTTGAATGTTGGGCCTCTCCCGCCCCGGTCAGTGAGCGGACAGCGTCCACGGCCACGAACGCGGCAAGGGCGAAGAAGGAGATGGCAATGATCCGCAACGTCAGGTGCTCACGCCGCTCCGGGTCCTTGGCGGAGAACTGCCAGGACAAGGCAAGAGCCGAGGTAACCTCGATGATCGAATCGAGGCCGAAGCCAATCAGCGCCGACGAGTCAGCAGCCCCTCCGGCCCAGAGTGCGACAACCGCCTCGATGACGTTATAGGTGATGGTCGCGGCCGCGAACAGGCGGATGCGACGCATCAGGACAAGCCGGCGCTCCGGCGCAGGAGCTTCGAGGACCGCGCTCATACCAGGCACGTCCCGTCCGGGGCGCAGCAGGCCGGATCGACTGCGAGGACGACAGCGATCAGGTCTTTGATGGCATGTCCGAGCCTCGCGTCGGCCAGCTCATACCGGCTCCGCCGCCCATCAGGGACCGCCACCACCAGCCCACAGCCGCGCAGACACGTCAGATGATTGGACATGCTTTGCCTCGACACCCCCAACGAATCGGCCAGATCCGAGGGATATGACGGGGTACCCGAGAGTGCCAGAAGAATCCGGGCGCGGGTAGGGTCTGACACCGCATAGCCGAACCGGGCCAGCACAGGTGCCTGAGTGAGCGTCTCCATACAAACAAAGTACATCGGCTGCTGTATTCACGCAATTCTGTACTTTGACTGCTCCGTCTCCCTCCAGGGCTGCCAGTCTGCAGCTAACAACGAGTAGGCAGACGAACATTTACGACTGAAAACCGGGCCTACTTGGTGAAAAGCTACATGGAGGTCCGCCAGTACATCCCACTCAGTAGATGCGGCGAAAGAAGGGTACTTTAAGGAAGCC
>NZ_JABMCX010000055.1 GCF_013179505.1 Paenarthrobacter sp. CM16
CTTCGAAGAGCGCCTGAAGAAGGTCCTCAAGGAAATCCGCACCCGCGGCGACATCATCCTCTTCATCGACGAGATCCACACCCTCGTTGGTGCAGGTGCTGCCGAAGGCGCCATTGATGCTGCGTCCATCCTGAAGCCCATGCTGGCCCGTGGTGAACTCCAGACCATCGGTGCCACCACCCTGGATGAATACCGCAAGCACATTGAGAAGGACGCTGCCCTTGAGCGCCGCTTCCAGCCGATCCAGGTCAAGGAACCCTCCGTCGCTCACGCGATCGAGATCCTCAAGGGCCTGCGTGACCGTTACGAGGCACACCACCGCGTGACGATTACCGACGGCGCCCTCGCCTCAGCCGCGCAGCTGGCCGAACGCTACATCTCGGACCGCTTCCTGCCGGACAAGGCGATCGACCTCATCGATGAAGCCGGCGCACGCCTGCGCATCCGTCGCATGACCGCTCCGCCGGAGCTCAAGGCCATGGACGAGCGCATTGCGGACGTGAAGATGGAGAAGGAATCCGCCATCGACGCCCAGGACTTTGAGGGCGCTGCCTCGCTGCGCGACAAGGAGCAGAAGCTCATTGCCGAACGCGCTGAGAAGGAACGCACATGGAAGTCCGGCGGCATGGACGACATCTCCGAGGTTGACGAGGACCTGATCGCTGAAGTTCTTGCGAACTCCACCGGCATCCCGGTCTTCAAGCTCACCGAGGAAGAGTCCTCGCGCCTGCTCAAGATGGAAGACGAACTGCACAAGCGCGTCGTTGGACAGGACGAGGCCATCAAGGCCCTGTCCCAGGCCATCCGCCGTACCCGTGCAGGCCTGAAGGACCCCAAGCGTCCGGGTGGCTCGTTCATCTTCGCCGGCCCCACGGGCGTCGGCAAGACCGAGCTCGCCAAGGCCCTGGCCGAGTTCCTGTTCGGTGAAGAGGACGCCCTCATCACACTGGACATGTCCGAGTACTCCGAGAAGCACACGGTTTCGCGTCTCTTCGGTGCACCTCCGGGCTACGTCGGCTACGAAGAAGGCGGCCAGCTGACCGAGAAGGTCCGTCGTCGTCCGTTCTCCGTGGTCCTGTTCGACGAAGTGGAGAAGGCCCACGCCGATCTCTTCAACTCGCTGCTGCAGATCCTGGAAGACGGCCGCTTGACCGACTCCCAGGGCCGCGTGGTGGACTTCAAGAACACCGTGATCATCATGACCACCAACCTTGGTACCCGCGATATCTCCAAGAGCGTGGCAACGGGCTTCCAGTCCGGTACGGACACCCAGACCGGCTACAACCGGATGCGCGCCCGGGTCACGGAAGAGCTCAAGCAGCACTTCCGCCCCGAGTTCCTCAACCGCGTTGACGACGTCGTGGTGTTCCCGCAGCTGACGCAGGACGAGATCATCGAGATCGTGGACCTGTTCGTGACCCGCCTGGAGCGTCGCCTCAAGGACAAGGACATGGGCATCGAGCTCACGCCCGCTGCCAAGGTCCTCCTGGCCACCCGTGGTTACGATCCCGCCATGGGTGCCCGGCCCCTGCGCCGCACCATCCAGCGCGAGATCGAGGACCAGCTGTCCGAGAAGATCCTGTTCGGTGAACTCCACTCCGGCGACATCGTTGTGGTGGACGTTGACGGCGAAGGTGACGACGCCAAGTTCACGTTCGAAGGCAACGCCAAGCCGCGGATCCCGGAGATCGCTCCCACCGCGTAAGGCAATACAGCACAAAGCCCCGCCAGCTCCCACAAAGGAGCAGGCGGGGCTTTTGCGTAACTGGCCGGCTCTGGCCCAACAGCGGGTCAGCGCCAGGCGGGAATGCCTGCGCCCGCCAGATAATTCGTGATTGCGTTGGTGAATTGTTCCTCGCTGCTGCCTGCACCGGAGTGCCCTGCCATGGCTGCGGCGAGGTGTGGATACTCTCCGGACTGGAGGGCGTCAAGGATGTGTGAGCCGCGGTCTGCCGAGCTGCCTTCAGTTGGATCTGATGGTGGCAGTGAAGCCAGTTCGTTCTGCACGAATGCCGAGGTGATGGCTGACATCATGGCCACGACTTGGAGTTTTGCCGGCCCGGGAAGGTCCACCGCTTCCATGGCGGCCAAAGTCCCGTCCAGGAAACGCAGGGAGTTGGGGCCCGTGGATGGGCGGGTGATCAGGAGCGGTGCCAGCCAAGGGTGCCGGTGCATGATGCTGCGTCCTTGCCGGGCAAGGTTCAGGAGCCGCCCCTGTGGATGATCATCGGTCGTTTCAAACTGGTACTCGCCGGCGACTGCATCCATCATCAGTTCAACAAGTTCGTCGTGTGATTTCACGTAGCGGTAGAGGGAAGCGGCGCCTGCTCCTACGCTGGTTGCAACCCTGCGTATGGAGACAGCTGCCAAGCCTTCCTCATCGGCAATACGAAGCGCCGCCGCCGCAATCCCGTTCCGGGAGTGCTCCGGTTTGGGGCCGACGGCCGAACGTTCCGGGCGCCGCCAGACGTCCGCAGGATCGTGAACCGGCATCCGAGCTCCCTTCATTCCATTGAGATGGTTTGGTGCTCATCCCATTTCACTATATTCTGAATTGCGAACGGTGATCGCAATTCAGGGAAGGTAGGGATCCATGCGGGTACTCATGGTTGCTCCCGGGACGCGCGGGGATGTTGCGCCCATGGCCGGGCTCGGGAGTCGCCTTCAGGGGCTGGGCTACGAGGTTGCCATTGCGGCGAATCCTGCCTACGCCCCGTTGGTGGTGGAGTCCGGCTGCGAATTCAGGCCGCTGCCCGGGGATCTTGCGGAACTCATCAGGCAACCGGCGCCGGGGGCGAAGACCGCGCCTGGAAGCGTGATGACGTTTTGGCGCAAGCTCGGTGCGTATATGGAGAACGCAGCGACCGGAACCCTGGCGGCCGCCGAGGCTGGAGCCGACGTCATCCTGGCCAATTCGGTGGCTCCCTATGCGTACGACATCGCAGAAGCCATGCGCATCCCTGCGATCGGCGCACACCTGCAACCGACGGAGCCGAGTGCGGCATATCCGCCGGTGCTGATGAACTCGTCCCGCAGCCTGGGGGCATGGGGGAACAAGGTGATCGGTGAGCGTGCCGCTGCCGGCCCCGCCCCGTACGATGCTCCTGGTGCCCGCCTTCGCAAGCAGTTGGGTCTTGGCAAGGAAAGCCGGGCTGCAGGGGAGCGCCGCCGGAGGAAAGCACGGGCAACCATTCTTCACGGCATCAGCCCTTCGGTCCTGCCGCGGCCGTCGGATTGGCACTCTGGTTTGGTCATGGCCGGTTACTGGTGGCCTGCCGAAAATACACGTTGGGAACCGTCCTCGGACTTGGTGGATTTTCTCGCCGACGGGCCGGCGCCGGTTTTTGTCGGTTTTGGCAGCAGCGCCCACCTCGACCCTGAGTTCATCCTGGAGGCGACACGTCGCGCCGGAGTGAGGGCAGTAGTGCAGGGTCCGGAGGGTGCGTTGGGTGATGACGCCCTGGGTGTCGGAAGTGTTCCCCACCAGTGGCTCTTCCCCCGGATGGCGGCTGTGGTCCATCACGCCGGAGCTGGGACCACGGCGGCAGGATTCCGCGCAGGAGTTCCGGCCATCGGCGTCCCCGTCTACACGGACCAGCCTCTCTGGGCTTCGCGTATTGCAGCGCTGGGTGCCGGGCCCCGGCCGATTCCTTACAAGAAGCTGACTCCGGAGCGCCTCGGTGACGCGATCGCCGAAACCGTGGCATCGCCGTCGTACGCCGTTCAAGCCAGGGGCGTCGCGGCCGCCATCGCCACGGAGGACGGAACTGTGCCCGTGCTTGCGGCCCTGCGAAACCTCCCAGCCAAGTAGCAGGAGAGCGCGTTTTGATCCGTCTTAACGCGTTCTACTGCGACCTACTTGGGTAAATATGTGAAAGTACTGTTTCACTGTGAGTGAACCACTCTGTGATCGGCGGCACAATGCGTGTTGAATCGGACCATGGACTCTGCTGACATTCACACCCCGGGCGAGCAGCCCGAAACCCCGTTTCACGACATGGACCACTACCTCGCCATCCCGCGGGTCAGCGGCCTCACCCTCAGCCCCGACGGCACTCGCTTGGTCACCACCGTTTCAACGCTGAACGGCAAGGGAACCGAGTTCGCTTCAGCGCTCTGGGAGATCGACCCCGCCGGCCGGAAGCAAGCGCGCCGGATCACCCGCAGTTCCAAGGGCGAGGCCGGTGCTGCGTTCGCGGCGAACGGCGACCTTTACTTCACCTCAGCGCGCCCGGACCCGGACAGTCCCGACGCTGACCCGGTGAACGCCCTGTGGCTCCTGCCCGCCGACGGGGGAGAAGCCCGGGTGGTGCACTCGCGCTCAGGTGGCATCAGCTCGGTCATGACAGCCAAGGACGCGGACGCCACGTTCGTCAACGCCGAGGTCCTCGCCGGATCTGCCGACGAAGACAACGACGACGAACGCCGCAAGGCCCGCAAGGACAACAAGGTCTCCGCCATCCTGCACAGCGGCTACCCCGTCCGCTTCTGGGATGCCGACCTCGGCCCGGCCGAGCCGCGGATCTTCGCTGTTGAGCAGGGAGAGGACCAGGAACCCGGCAAGCCGACAACTGTGGATGCTGCCGCTCCGCTCAAGCTGCGCAACCTGACGTCCGGCGTCGGCGGTTCACTGCGTGAGTCAAAAACGGTGGTGAGCCCGGACGGCAAGACCATCTACACCAGCATGACCAAGGCGCTGGCAAAAGCAGACAGCCGTGAGGTGCTCGCCGCTATCGACGTCGCCACCGGGAGCGTCAAGGTGCTGCTGGACCATGAAGGCATGAACTACTTCCCGGGGCCGGTCAGCCCGGACAACAGCACCCTGGTGGTCGAAAGCGAAAGCGACACCACGCCCCACCAGGCGCCCCAGGTGAAGCTGCACCTGCTCAACGTCGCCGGCGGTGAGACCACTGACCTTGAGCCGCTGGCCCATCAGTGGGATCGCTGGGCTACTGCCCTCGCATGGCTCCCGGATGGCAGCTCCATCCTGGCCAAAGCGGACGACGACGGCGCGTCGCCGGTTTTCCGGATTGACGTCGCTGACGGTGGGGTCACCCGGGTGACGCAGGACGCGTCCGCCTACTCCGACGTCGTGCTTACCTCTGACGGGACGACGGCGTATGCCCTGCGGAGCTCCTACGAGTTCCCCGCCGAAGCAGTCCGGATAGACCTTGCTACCGGAGAAGTGACCAGGCTTCAGGCCCCTGCTGAGCGTCCCGTTTACAAGGGACGCCTGGAGCGTGTGGAAACGACGGCGGACGACGGCGCACGCGTGCCCGCGTACCTCGCCCTCCCCGACGATGCCTCCGCGGACAAGCCCGCACCGCTCCTGCTGTGGATCCATGGCGGGCCCTTGGGTTCGTGGAATGCGTGGACATGGCGATGGAACCCCTGGCTGCTGGTGGCCAAGGGGTACGCCGTGCTCCTGCCGGACCCCGCGCTTTCCACTGGGTACGGCCAGGAATTCATCCAGCGCGGCTGGGGTGAATGGGGCAAGAAGCCCTTTACCGACCTCATGGCCATCACTGACACGGTGGTTGCCCGTCCGGACATCGACGAGTCGCGGACAGCGGCGATGGGAGGATCCTTCGGCGGTTACATGGCCAACTGGGTGGCCGGCCAAACCGACCGGTTTAAGGCGATTGTTACCCACGCAAGTTTGTGGGCACTGGACCAGTTCGGCCCCACCACGGATGCAGCGCAGTATTGGCTGAAGGAGATGACCGTGGACATGGCCTCGGAGAACTCACCGCACCTGAACGTGGGCAACATTAAGACACCCATGCTGGTGATCCACGGTGACAAGGATTACCGGGTGCCGATCGGTGAGGGCCTGCGCCTCTGGTATGAGCTCCTGTCCTCATCGCAGCTGCCTGCGGACGAGAACGGCCAGAGCCCGCACCGCTTCCTTTACTTCCCTGACGAAAACCACTGGGTACTCCAGCCGCAGCACGCGAAGATCTGGTACGGAGTGGTGGAGCACTTCCTGGCCAAACAGGTTCTGGGCGAGGATGTTGCTTTGCCTGAGGAGCTGGGGATTTAGATCGAAAAGGCTGACCTGTGCCTCCGCCGACGCGGCGGGGGCGCAGGTGGTGGTGTTCATGGGGACAGTATTTTGCGCAGGTCGCCGTCGAAATCCCCGCCGTAGACAAACCGGGCAAGCCATGCCACCGGCCCGATCGCCCGTGCCTGGGCGATGACAGCCGGGGGTGTCCCTTGGCGCTCCAGCTGCTTCAGTTGATCATTCCATGCCGCTGATACCGAGCCGCCGGCTCCTTGGCCCCAACGTTCCAACGACGTTGCCGCAAGGTGTTCAGCCGCCGTCCGCAAGTTTCGCATCGCCTCTTTGCGACCTGCGGGACTGAGGTCTTGCTGGAGTTCCAGCATACGTTTGCGGTTCAGGCGCCAAGCGAGGAGGGCCAGGAGTGCAAGTGTCAGGCTCATCTTGATGAGCCACGGTGCGACCTGCCCGGAATCAAATCCTCGATCATCGGCGACGCCCGTGACAGCCCTGAAGGTCACGAGGCCGATGACGAAGAGTCCCACAATCAGCGTGCACACGGTTCCGTATCGTGCTGCCGGCCTTGCGGGCACCGGGAGGAAGAGCGCAACTGTCAGGAGAACGATTCCGATCACCGCGGCAGGGGAGGCTACCGAAGCTGCCTGCTCTGCGGTGATATAGGTGCTCTTGCGATCTGAAGGACCGAACATCACGGCTGCTGTCAGTGCGGCTGACAAGCCGGCGCTGAGGAGGAAGCCCCACGTTGCCTGCCACAGGATTCGCTTTCGTCCCCTCGTAATGTCGGGGGTTTTTGCCAGTGCACCGCGACGCTCGTGCAGCCTATGCAACTCGCGGAACAGCGGCCGCCGGACCCTTTCATTTACGGCGATGGCCTTCGCTGCCGCTTCCGAGACGGCGACGGCATCGCTGGGGGTGCCCTCCAGAGTGAGAACGGCCTTCTTCATCTCAATACCTTTCCAGATGGGTGGCACCACTTGAGACTAGTTCCTCCCAGGCGTCCTGTCCGACGACCGCACTCCGGATCATCCGTTCACGAACCACCTGGTTCTGTGTCCCTTCAACGACTTTGTCACCAGAGCTGATTAGCGTCACGATTTGGCACCTGGACGCACTGGATACGGGTGACGGTCATCGTATGGAGATGCATGGCCGTGAAGAACGCTACGGATTCGCGGCATTGACTGCGAGCGAACAGTCAGGATCAAGTGCTCAAGGAGAAATACGTGCCGGTTCCGGCAGCGGCAGCCGACCCCAGCGGAGTCTTGAACCGGCACTTTACGAATTGGTGCGCGAAGTTCAAGATCTTCCGTACCGCCGTCGGCTTCGAAACCGCCACCGGACATGTTGTGTACCCCGCACATGCTATCCGTGAGGCGGACGGAACTGTCTGGTTGTCGGCGCTGGAAGGCTTTGAGAAGTCCGGCATTCGTGGGCAAGTTGAAAAAGATGCGTCCTTTCTGGAGACGCTCCTCGCTGCGGCAAATTCACCAACCAGGATCCCTTTGGGGCTTGCCCTGTTGATTGGGGGCACCCGCTATCAGCTTGTCTTTCAGAACAGTTCCGAGACGGGCGGGGACCACATCATCAACGTGGCGTTCATCAACAGGGGAGAACCGCCGCGACCATGAAATTCGCAATAGCCCGGCTGTTTGAAGGAATTGCAGGCAAGCCGGACTGGTGTGCGTGTAACCATCAGCGCTGGGCACGGCCGGCGCCTGTCCGTCTCGCTAGGATGGGGGAGTGAATCCGACCTTCAGCCTTCGCCCTGCCCGCACCAGTGATGTGGCGGCGATCAAGAGGCTTGTGGCGCCCTTGGCTGAGGAACGGATCCTCATGGCCAAGGAGACCGTGGCGTATTACGAAAGCCTGCAGGAATTCCGGATTGCAGAGTCGGACGCCGGGGAAGTCATTGGTTGTGGGGCGCTCCATGTCATGTGGGAAGACCTGGCCGAGATCCGCACTCTTGCCGCGGCGAACTCCTGGCGTGGGCGGGGTGTGGGGCACGTCCTCGTGGAGAACCTGTTGGAGGAAGCCCGGGCGCTTGGCGTGAGCCGTGTTTTCTGCCTGACCTTTGAAGTGGACTTCTTCAAGCGCCACGGATTTGAAGTCATGGCCGACCAATCGGCCGTGGATCCGCAGGTATATTCCGAACTGCTGCGCTCGCATGACGAAGGCGTGGCAGAGTTCCTGGACCTTGCCCGGGTGAAGCCCAATACCTTGGGCAACACCCGCATGATCAAGCAGCTCTAGCGCGCTAGGAGCGAAGCCGCAATCCTGGCCTATTATGCGTGATTTAATACCCTTTTCTTATCTCAACTTGATGGATAAACTGATTGAGGCTTGCTGGGGAAGCTTCCACCACATCGGTCAATTGAGAGAAGATCATGCAGTCCCACGCCTCCTTTTCAGATGTTTCAGAACTCCAACTCAGCGTGCGCGGTCCAGTGTTCACGCCTGCCGATTCCGGCTTCGCCGCTGAAGTAGCGGCCTTCAATTTATCCACACAGCACCAACCTGACCTCGCCTTCGGCGCCCTCGATGCAGAGGACGTCTCGGCGGCCGTGCGCTGGGCCGCAGAACGCGGTATGCCGGTATCCGTCCAGTCCACCGGGCACGGTGCCACCAATGCCATTGAAGGTGGCCTGTTGATCAGCACCCGCCGAATGCTCGAACTCAGTATTGATCCCCTGGAGAAGACGGCCCGCGTTGGTGCGGGCGTCCGCTGGAAGGCCGTGGTGGATCTCGCCGGGACCTTCGGGTTGATGGGGCTCTGCGGTTCCACCACTGATGTTGGCGTGGTGGGTTACACGCTGGGTGGCGGGCTGCCCATTCTTGGGCGCAAATACGGTTTCGCCTCCGACCATGTGATTGCGTTCGAGATTGTCACGGCTGACGGTGTGCTGCGCCGGGTGACCAAGGACGAGGACTCGGAGTTGTTCTTCCTCCTGCGCGGCGGCAAGGGCAACTTGGGAATCGTCACCGCCATGGAATTCCACCTGTTCCAGGGCTCCGACCTCTATGCCGGCGGAATCTACTTTGACGGTGAGCATGCTCCTGAAGTGCTGCAGGCGTTCAGGGGCTGGGCGCCTTCCTTGCCCGTGGAGGCTTCGGCGTCCCTTGCCTTTCTGCGGCTGCCGGATATGGAGATGGTGCCGCCACCTTTGCGCGGCAAATTCGTGATCCATCTCCGGTATGCCTACCAGGGTGATTTGGCGACCGCAGCAGAACTCCTGGAGCCGATGCGTCGGAGCGCGCCCTTCATGATGGATGCCACGGGGCCCCTGGACGCCACCGCCTTCGACTCGATCCACCAGGACCCGGACCAGCCGGTTCCAGTGCTGGAACATGGCTTCCTCCTGGACAGGTTGGATGAGCCGGAAGCTGATGCGCTTCTGCGGCACTTTGGCCCCGGTGTTGACAGTCCCGTGTTGCTGGCCGAACTCCGGTTGCTCGGCGGTGCTTTGGCCAAGAGTTCGGATGGTGACGATATTGTGGGTGGCCGCGATGCTGCGTTCAGCTTCTTCATGGGTGCCATTGCCGTGCCGCCAAGGGTGGAGATGTTGCCGTCCGTGTTCAACGCAGTTCATGAAGACCTGAGGCCTGCGGCCAATGCCGGAACTTTCGTCAATCTGCATGGCCACTTTGTGGATTCCGAAGACCGGGAGCGGCCGTGGCGGGCAACGGCCTTGGATCGCCTCCGTAAGGCAAAGGCCGAGCTGGATCCGCACAACATGTTCAGCTTCGGGCACGTGGTGGGGCTCCCTGTCATCGATCAGACCGTGCTGCTCCAAGACGTTGTGACCGCCGGCGGCGACGCCGTGCTGAGCAGCTAGGGGCTGAGGGTGATGAACAACCGCGTCACGTTCCCCGACTTCTCCGCTTTCCAGATCGACATCCCGCACGGGACGTGGCCGCACGAGGCGCCATGGTCCGGGGACAGCCGCTCCGACCCGGACCTGTATTCGGCTTTCTGGCCGGAATTCCGCATCCGTCAGGAACAGGAACAGGAATCGGAGCCGGTATCAGAGCAGGAGCCGACGGCGACACCGGCACCTGAGCGGTAGGACAACGCGGCAGGGACAGCTCCCAGGAACTGTCCCCGCCGCGCTTGTCTCGACAACCCCGCCAAAGGCCTCGGCGGTAGCCTGTGCCGGCGCTAGCCGGCTTCGGGATGTCCCCAGAACGCGTCTTCGGAGGCTGCATCCGAGGAGAAGAGCCACACTTCGGTAATCTTCCCCTCGTTCACGGTCAGCAGATCCGTGCCGGGCATGTCCATTGAAGTGTCGGCGCGCTTGCCCGCGAAGCGAACCGGAACTGCAACCAACGCGCCGTTGACCATGGGGGTTCCGGTAACGGTGAGCTGGAAGGTTCCCTCGCTGGCCTGCATCATCCCGCCGAGCAATGCGCCGATTGCTTCAATGCCTTGGTGGTTGCCGGAAAAGCGGTTGGAGCCCGGTTGATGCCACACCACGTCAGGACTGAACATCGCCATGGCAGCTGGCACGTCCCCACGGCCGAGTGCGTCGAAGTACGAGGCGGCTACAGCCTCGGGTGCTTGGTTATTCATGGGTTCTCCTTGGGGTTTCGGTTACCCAATCATGGTTACATTCGGTAACCTGTTACATCAACGTAACTAAGGGATCGAGTGGAGGAGTTTGATGAGTTTGAACGAACCGGTGTGGAACGTCATGGTCTCAACGTGCCCATCACGAACGTCCCTGGCGAAGATAGCCAACAAATGGACCGCCATGATCGTCATCGCACTCAGCGGTGGCCCCTTGCGTTTCGGTGAACTGCGGGAGGCCGTGGATGGCATCAGCGGAAAGGTCCTCGCCGATACCTTGCGGGACTTGGAGCGGGACGGAATCGTGAGCCGCACGGCCTATGACCAGATGCCACCCCGCGTGGAGTACGAGCTAACCCCGTTGGGGGGAACCCTGCGCGAACCCCTCACAGCCTTGGGGCGTTGGGCAGAGCAGCACATCGAAGATGTGATGTCGGCGCGGGATGCTTATGACGAACGACCAACGCCTGGGACGCTGACTTAGGAAACGCGCCGGGGCTGGGCGTCGAAGTGGCGTCGGTAGTCGGTGGGTGTAGTGGAGAAAGCCCGGGCAAAGTTTTGCCGGAGTGTCACGGCGCTGCCGAAGCCGCATTCGGCTGCTACTTGATCGATGGACAGGCTGGAACTCTCCAGGAGGTGCCTGGCTGCGTCGAGCCGCTGGGAGCGCACCCATGCTGATGGGGTAGTCCCGGTAGACGCCCTGAAGGCACGGATGAAGGTTCGGCGGCTCATGTGGGCCTGATCGGCGAGGGCGTCGATGGTCAGGTCTTCGGCCAAATGACCCAGGGCCCACTCAAACAAGCGTGACATGGGATCGTCCGCGGACCGGGGCGGCAAGGGGTGCTCGATGTACTGCGCCTGTCCGCCCTCCCGGTGCGGAGCGATGACCAGGCTGCGTGCCACCTGGTTGGCGGCTGCAGATCCCAGTCGGGTCCTCACCAGATGCAAGCATGCGTCCAATCCGGAGGCTGTTCCCGCCGACGTCAAGACGTCGCCGTGATCGATGTACAGCACCGTCTGGTCCAGAAAAACATCCGGGTGGCGTGTCGAGAGCGAACTGAAGGCTTCCCAATGCGTGACGGCGGACCGCCCATCAAGCAGGCCGGCGTCGGCAACCGGGATGGTGCCCAGGCACAGGCCAAGGATGACGACGCCGCGCTCGTGTGCCTGCCGAAGTACGGTGCGGAGCTGCTCATTCGGTGAGCGGCCGTCGTCAAACCAGGAAGGCACCACAATGACGTCTGCTTCGGATGTGGATTCGGGGCCAGGGATCTCTCCCAGTTGATAGCCCTCCGCAGTGCGGATGTGGCCCGCTTGATCCGCGAAGAGCCGGGTGTTCCACTCGGCGAGGCCTTGTCGCGAGACCTCGTCGAAAACCATCTGGGGGACCGCGAGGTGGAACATTGTCACGTCATCGAAGGCATAGACGGAGATGCGCATGGATCCTCTTCTCGATTGGCCTGAATCAATCGTATAAGGGCATTCATGCCACTGGTGGTCACTTCTAAAGACGCCGAGGATGGAAGAGTTGCCACAAGGCGGCCAACGAACCGACCCCGGAAAAGAGAACACCATGAGCACGCCCCGCCGCGCACTGATCCTCGTAGACATCCAGCAGCAATATTTCAGCGGACCCCTTGAGATCCAGTTCCCGCCCCACCACGAATCGATCGTGATGATTGGAAAGGCCATTGACGCCGCTGCTGAGGCAGGCATTCCGATTGCCGCCATTCAGCACAGCGCCGGGGAGGGTGCGCCTGTCTTCGCCCCGGGCACCCCGGAGTTCACCCTCCATCCTGAAATCGAGGATCGCCGTAAGGACTCCTGGAAGACTGTGGTCAAGCACTATGGCTCGGTCTACGCCGACACCGACCTGGCCGCATGGCTGCGGGAGAACGGCGTCGACACCGTCACCTTGGTGGGTTACATGACCAACAATTGCATTTTGGCCTCTGCTGTCGAAGCCGAATACATCGGGTTCGCCACCGAAGTCCTCTCCGATGCCACCGGTGCCATCAATTTGGCCAATGACGCAGGCTTCGCCGACGCGAAAACAGTCCACACCACCCTGATGGCTTTGCTGAACTCGAACTGGGCAGCCGTCAGCACCACTGACGCGTGGGTAGATGCGCTGGGCGCAGGCAGCGCCTTGGAGAGGAGCGATCTGGGAAGCTCTGCGGTTGCCGGAGCTGTGCGCTAACCAAAGACGCTCCGGGCCTACCGTGGGCCGGGCTGCCGGTAGTAGGGTCAGAGCACCAGCCGCAGCACGCCCAGGAGCATCCTATGAAAAAGCTCATTAATGATCCACGCGCAGTGGTGGACGAGTCCGTAGAAGGTTTCGGCATGGCCCATGCCGACATTGTGGACGTCCACCCGGAGCCTAAATACGTCGTCCGAAAGGGTGCTCCGGTAGCGGGCAAGGTTGCCTTGGTTTCCGGTGGGGGCAGTGGCCACGAGCCCTTGCACGCAGGTTTCGTGGGGTTCGGCATGCTCGACGCCGCTGTCCCCGGCGCAGTTTTCACCTCGCCCACTCCTGACCAGATCATTCCGGCGACGGTCGCTGTGGACTCAGGTGCCGGCGTCGTCCATATTGTGAAGAACTACACCGGTGACGTCCTGAACTTTGAAACCGCGGCCGAAATGGCGCAGGCCGAAGGCGTGCACGTTCGTTCCGTACTGGTGAACGACGACGTCGCGGTGGAAGATTCGCTGTACACGGCGGGTCGGCGCGGGGTGGGCGGAACGGTCCTGGTGGAAAAGATCGCCGGAGCATCAGCCCAGCGCGGAGACGATCTTGACACTGTCACAGCCATCGCCGAGCGCGTGGTGGCCAACGTGCGGACCATGGGCGTCGCCCTCTCCGGTTGCACCGTGCCGCACGCAGGGACGCCCAGCTTTGAGCTTGCCGAAGATGAGATCGAGATCGGCATTGGCATCCACGGCGAGCCGGGCCGGCACAAGATCGCCATGGAGCCGGCCGATGCCATCACGGACCGCTTGCTGGAGCCCGTGCTGGAGGACCTTGCCCTCACCTCCGATGACAAAGTGCTGCTGTTCGTCAACGGCATGGGCGGAACGCCGCAAAGCGAGTTGTACATCGTTTATCGGCGCGCAGCCCAAGTGCTGGCCGAACGCGGTGCCACCGTGGAGCGATCGCTGGTGGGCAACTACGTGACCTCCCTGGAGATGCAGGGTTGCTCGGTGTCAGTGCTGCGCCTTGACGAGGAAATGACCAGGTTGTGGGATGCCCCGGTACACACTGCCGCGCTGCGATGGGGAGCCTGAACATGGGCTTGACCGTTGACTGGGCCGTGGACTGGATAAAACTCTCCGCCAAGGCCATGGCGGAGCATCGTGTGGAACTGATCGAACTGGACCGGGCCATCGGCGACTCGGACCACGGTGAGAACATGGACCGGGGTTTCCAGGCCGTACTGCAGATGCTCGATGAGACGCCGCCGGAAACTCCCGGTGCAGCGCTTAAAGCTGCCGCCATGGCCCTCATGTCCAAGGTGGGCGGAGCGGCCGGACCCTTGTATGGAACGGCGTTCTTGCGGGCGGCTACCTCGCTGGGTGAGGCCGCCGATGTTGATGCCGGGGCGCTGGCGGCAGCGCTCGCCGCCGCCCGTGACGGAGTAGTGGCACGCGGTAAAGCCGAACTTGGCGACAAGACCATGATCGATGCGTGGACTCCCGCCGTGGAAGCGGCGCAACAAGCCGCCGGGAGCGGCGCCGACCCCGTTGGCGTGCTGGAAGCAGCCGCGGAAGCTGCCGAAACCGGGGCCATGGCAACGGACCCCTTGGTGGCGCGCAAGGGCCGGGCCAGCTACTTGGGGGAGCGGAGTGCAGGGCATCGCGACCCCGGCGCCGCGTCAACCGCCCTCATCCTCCGGGCGGCCGCAGCGGCGGCCGCCCGATCAACCGGTGACAAGGGAACCGACGCCATATGACCGTAGGGATAGTGGTTGTATCGCACAGCAGCAAGATCGCCGAGGGGGCGGTGGAACTCGCCGCCCAAATGGCGCCCGACGTCGAACTGGTCGCCGCCGGGGGCACCGAGGACGATCGGATCGGAACCAGCCTTGAGAAGGTGCTGGCCGCCGTCGAGCAGTCACTGGTGGATTCCGGTGGTGACGGCGTGGTGGTGCTGGCCGATCTGGGTTCGGCAGTCATGACAGCCGAATCGGCCATGGAGTTTGCCAGCGATCCCGACGCCGTGAGGCTGGCCGACGCTCCGCTGGTTGAGGGACTCGTGGCGGCTGCCGTCGCTGCCCAAGGAGGCGCCGGCGTCGAGGACGTCTGCAAGGCTGCAGAGGCCGTGGCTTTTGGCAAGGTGCCCGCCGGCGTGGGAGGACCGGAGATTCCCGACCTCAAGGACGAGCCGGACGCAAGCGGCGATTTCGAACTCATCAACCCCCTGGGCATGCATGCCCGGCCCGCGGCAAAGATCGCCGGCGGCCTGTCCGGGCTGGACGCGGAGGTGACCGTCAACGGCGTCGACGGCATGTCCATCATGGCACTCATGGCGCTCGCCGCAGGGCAGGGTTCCAGCCTCCATGTCGAAGCGAGGGGCAAGGATGCACTGAAGGCGGTCCAGTATGTGGGCCGGCTGGTTGAGGAAGGGTTCGGGGAGCTTTAGCCGAGACGATTTTCGCTCAAATATTGCTAAGTACACTGATTAGTGATGTTGTAGAGGTACAGGTTCACTACAAGGAAGAGGTACGAATCATGGGTGCTGACGACAAGATGGAGAACGCTGGCGAGAAGCTTGGCGGCAAGGCCAAAGAGGCTGCCGGAAAGCTGACGGACAACGAGCGTCTCGAAGCCGAAGGCAAGGGCGACCAGACGAAAGCCGACCTCAAGGGTGCCGGCGAGAAGCTCAAGGACGCCTTCAAGAAGGACTAAGAATCCAGGCAGGGCCGCTGCAATTGCAGCGGCCCTGCCTTGTTTTGGGGCGATTGATGTGTGAAGCGCCGCTTGCTGGCGCTCTATCTAATGGAGGATCTTCGTGAACATTCTGGTGAAACTTTTCGGCCTGGCAGTCAGCCTCGGAGCAGGCACGCTCGCAAACAAGACGCTGGAAGGCATCTGGGAGAAGAAGACCGGTAAGCCCGCCCCCAAGGACGGAACGGACCTCAACGATTCCCTGCCCGGCGTTCTGGTCTTCGCAGTGGTTTCGGCAGGTGTCGGCGCCATAGTTCACGTACTTACCCAGCGGGGCACCAAGAGCGCCCTGGCCCGCATGAAGAAGACGGCTGACGAGGTTTAACAAATGGCTATAGCTAAGTTCCCCAGTGTTGTCATCGATTGTCCTGACGCAGCGGCATTGGCCGCGTTCTACGGCGAGCTGTTCGGCTGGGAGATTGAGGACAAAGGCGACTGGTTCGATATCCGTCCCAGCGACGGCAGCAACTGCATCTCCTTCCAGCAGGTGGAGGTGTACCAGCCGCCTGTGTGGCCCGGCCAGACCATTCCGCAGCAGATGCATCTGGACATGATCGTGGATGACTTGGATAAGGGTGAGGAAGTTGCACTGTCCCTTGGTGCCACCAAAGCCGATCACCAGCCAGGCGACACGTTCAGGGTGTTCCTTGACCCGGCTGGTCATCCGTTCTGCCTCTGCTTGAGCTAAGCCCTCGCCGGGCTTGGCCAGGCGTTCAGCCCTGCTGCGCCGCCCATTCCTCGACCCGCCGGTTGCTCTCTTCCTCGGAGAGGTCCTCCACGCGCGTCATGATGGACCAGCGGACGCCGAACGGATCGCGGACGCTGGCATAGCGGTCACCCGAAACGAACGTGGTCAACGGCTCGCGGATGGTGGCCCCGGCTTGCTCGGCTTTGTGGACCAGCCCGTCCGCATCGGAGCAGTAGAGGCCCATGGAGTAGCAGTCGTCCTCTCCGTTCGGTGACGGGACGAGGTGGTACTCGGGGTTGGGCTCACCGAGCTGGAGGTGGCCGTTTCCAAAGTCGAGTTCGGCGTGGACCACCACTCCGCCCATCTCGGTCTCGCCCACCACCCGTGCGCCGAAGACGTCGCGATAGAACGCAATGGCTTCCTTGGCGTTGGCTACCGCGAGGAATGGCGTCAGGCTGGTCAGGCCGTTCGGAATGCCATTGGTGGTGTGGTCCCCGTTGGCGGCCATGGTTGATTCGGTGCTTGTAGTATCTGTCATGGGTATGACGCTACGGGCCTGCCGCCAGGTAGCGCTTGGAGATTTGCGACAGCTTTGATCGCTTCTGGAAAGGCTCCCCATGGAAGGCTCCTTCAAGGGCATCCTTTATCCGGCGCGGCTGCCCACCTTCCATCGCTACCCGGCCCCCTCATCCATAGCCGGGTTGGTGCAGTGGTTCTGGATTCCGGAATGGAACATCGAGCCCGGCCGGTCGTCCCGGCAGCACGTCATTGCCTATCCTGCCTCCAACCTGGTGGTACAGCCCGCGGACGTCATCCTTGCCGGCCCCACCACCCGCGCTTCACACCGGGACCTCAACGGGACCGGCTGGGCTGTGGGGGCGCTGCTCCGCCCGGCGGCCGTTCCGCTTTTCACGGATAATCCGGGAGCCCTCCGTGATCAGGAGGTCGTTCTGGCGCAGGAAGAATTGCATTCTGCCGTCTGCAGGGCAATGAAAGCGCCCGACGGCGGCGCTCACCGGGAGCGGGCAGTGGAAGCCTTTGTGGTGTGGTTGGGTTCCTTGAAGTTTGTTGCTTCAGAGGAGGCGTTGCTCGCCAACCGGATGATGGATGTGATCGCTTCCGGGCCTGATGTTTCAAGAATCGAGGATGTGGCTGATTCCTTATCGGTATCACCCCGAACCCTGCAGAGAATCGCTGGGAAGTACGTTGGGCTGAGCCCTTCGGCCTTGATTCGGCGGCGCCGACTCCAGGATGCCGCCGAGCGTACCCGGTCCGACCCGGAAGCGGACCTTGCCGCGATCGCCGTCGAACTCGGTTATGCAGACCACGCGCACCTGACCAACGACTTCCGGAAGTATCTGGGCTTTACGCCAAGTGGCTACCGGAAGTCGTTCGGCGAGGCGACGTGATGTCCCGGGCGCCCGGAGAGGGACTCCTTAGCGGTCTTCTTCCGGGGTGTCGTCCGGGGTGTCCAGCAAACCGCGCTGTGCCAGGTCCGCCTCGTCGGATGCTTCCGGGGGCAGGGGATCGGTGGCGTCGGGACGTCGCTGGGAGCGTAATCGGCAAGGCCCGCCGCAACGCGCTCCTGCTCCGCGGCTCTCTGGTACGTGTCGTCGTCGACGTCCTCGGGCATCTTGCCGTGGCCGGAACGGTCAGGGTTCGGTAGGGCGTCGTCCTGTGGAACGATGACGTCTTCGATGGCCTCGCCGGCGGTGTTTTCTTCACGGGGGTTGGTCATGGCTGCTCCTTTTGTTCTGGTTCCTACTTGTCTTTTCCGGATCCGGGTTCGCTGAGCTTGCGGTTGAATTCCGCTCCTGCGGCGTCGGGCATGACGTTGCTGCCAAGGCCCATGGTGCGGGACTTGAGCGAGCCGCCCAGCACGTTGCCGTCGCCTTCCATCAGGGCCTTGAATCCTTGTTTGGCCACCAACGCGGGATCATCTTTGTCATCACTGCCCACTTTGGTGTCCAGGAGATCGGCCCGTTCAAAGAAGTCGGTCTCTGTAGGCCCTGGCAGGAGCGTGGTAACAGTGACTCCGGTGTCTCTTAGTTCGTTGCGAAGTGCCTGCCCGAAGGACTGCACGAACGCCTTGGAGGCGCCGTAGATTGCCTGGAAGGGTGCTGGGGCCCTGGAGATCACTGAGGAAGTGAACAGTATTTTTCCCTGGTTGCGTTGGACCATGTCCGAGGCAACCCATTTGGCGATGACCACCGTGGAGATCACGTTGAGGTCGATTGTCTTGAGTTCTGCCTCGAGGTCGGTTTCCACGAACGGACCGCCCACCCCGATGCCCGCGTTGATGGCCACTGCTTCCAGCGGCCGGCCCAAAGCCGCGACGGCGGCGTGTAACCGGGCCATGCCCTGTCTGTCAGTGAGGTCGATTTGCTCTGCGTAGGCATCTCCGTCGAGGCCCTTCAGTTCCTCCGCCGCTGTGTGGATCTTGTCGTTTTCGGCAACGATGACGGTGTCGAATCCGTTGCTGAGGAACTGCCTCGCCAGCTCGAATCCAATGCCGCTTGAGGCGCCGGTGACCAGCGCCAGTGGCCGTTCAGTTGTGGACATGGTTGCTGCCTTTCGGTTCCCAGTAACAGACAGGTTACTTAGTATTATCCGATGTGGCACTACCTTCAGTGAAGTATTTGCACTGCCATAGTTGGGTCCGGGCTGCCTGCCGGTTGCTTACCTCGGACCATGGTGGGTATACCCGGAAGCCGCGCTTTCCACCGACACCGTTCACGGACACGATTCCATGCTTGGCCAGTACCGGTTTCGGGAAAGCGAAGTAGCCGGCCCTGCCGCCTTCCCGGGCTGTTATCACCAGCAGATCCACACCATCTTCGGCGGGGAAGGGCTCAGTGGACCCGTCCTGGGCGCGTTGCCAGACGGCAACGAACAAGCCCACCTTGGCCGGAGTCAGCTTACCTACGCGGAACCGGACCAGTTCCTGCCCAAGATCAACGACGACGGCCCCATACTCATGGTTGTCGGCCTCGGGTACCGGCGCTGAGGGCGATCCGGATGACTGGCTGAGGGCCCGCAATGCCTCGGCTACGTCTGGGTGGACATTGTGGTCAGGCACGCACCCATCCTACGGCGGTGCCGGAAACCTACTGTTGCCGCAAACCCCCGCCATCCAGTATCAGGGCCGCTGAAATCACCCGTCCGCATTGCTCGCCGTAGGGATAGTCACCCTTGGGGATGAAGGTCAGCGTCCGGACCGGCAGTGCGATTCCGGCCGGAGACATGCCGGAAAGGGTCGCTTCAAGGGGGTTCTCACTGAGCGATGGAAGCTCGAGGAAACCCACCAAGGTCCCATCAGGGGAGGAGGTGGCCGAGCACATGCCTTCAGGCGAGCAGCCCTGGTCCACGGCTGTAGCTCCCGGATGCAGCACCACATCGTTCTCGGTGCAACTGCCATCCTGGCAGGCCTTGAGCCGAAGCGTCCCCACTTGGTCCGTGTACCCCGCTGCCACGGTCAGGGAAACTCCGGCTATCTGCCCAATGGCCGGGCAGGCCACTGCTTGGGGATAGCAGCCCGG
>NZ_JABMCX010000550.1 GCF_013179505.1 Paenarthrobacter sp. CM16
TCCTTCCTGATCGCCGGCCTGGCTTCCGGCGCAGCCGCGCTTTCGTATGCCGAGTTCGCTGGAATGATCCCCCGCGCCGGCTCGGCCTACACCTACGGCTACGTGGCCCTTGGCGAAATCATCGGTTGGTTCATTGGATGGGATCTGCTGCTGGAATACATCGCCATCGTGGCAGTGGTGGCCATCGGCATCTCCGGCTACTTTGATGCTTTCCTCTCCGGCATCGGCATCGACATGCCGACGTGGATGACGTCCACTGCCGACGAGGGCAAGGGCGGCATCATCAACCTCCCGGCGATCTTGGTCTGCCTTCTGGTCACGTGGATCCTGAGCCGTGGAACCAAGGCCTTTGGCCGGTTCGAACTTGTAGCGGTGGCCATCAAGGTCATCCTGATCCTGTTCATCATCGGCTTGGGCATTTTCTACGTCAACGCCGAGAACTACAACCCGTTCATGCCCAGCGGCTTCGGTCCGGTCATCGCCGGCGCCGCAACCGTCTTCTTCGCAGTGTTCGGCTATGACGCCATGAGCACAGCGGCCGAAGAGGCCAAGGACGGCAAGAAGCACATGCCCAAGGCCATCATCTTGTCCTTGATCATCGCCATGCTCCTGTACGTAGCTGCCACGCTGGTCCTGACCGGTATGCAGAACTACAAAGACATCAACCCCACCGCCGGCTTCGCTTCAGCGTTCCAGGGGGTTGGACTGCCCGTCATCGCCACCATCATCTCGGTGTTCGCGGTACTGTCCATCCTGACCGTCATGCTGACCTTCCTGCTGGGCGTCACCCGCGTGTGGTTCTCCATGAGCCGCGACGGCCTGCTTCCCGGCTGGTTCGCCAAAACGGACCGGCACGGCACGCCACAGCGCGTGACGTGGATTGCCGGCGTCGCTTCCGCATTCCTCGCCGGCGTCTTCCCCATCAAGGAAGTAGCCGACCTCACCAACATCGGCATCCTGGCCGCCTTCGTGGTGGTCTGCGTTTCTGTGATTGTTTTCCGCTACACCAAACCCAATGCTCCGAGGACGTTCCGGTTGCCGCTCATGCCGATCGTCCCTGCCTTCGGCGTCCTGGCCTCCGCCTTCCTGATGTTCCAGCTGCATTGGGAAACCTGGGCCAGGTTTGGTGTGTGGCTGGTCATCGGCCTGGTGATCTACTTCGCGTACGGTCGCAAGCACTCACTCATGAACCCGGACAGCCCCCGCCACAAGGTGGAAAGTAAGCCCTTGGCGTAGTTTGT
>NZ_JABMCX010000551.1 GCF_013179505.1 Paenarthrobacter sp. CM16
GCCAACTGGAGCGCCACCGGTATCCAGAAGCGGACCGAGGCCAGCGGTCAGAAGGGGCAGTGGATCGCCGCAGAAGTACCGAACTGGGGCACCCCGGCCGACGCGTTCTACGGCGGATCCAGCTTCAACATCACCAAGAGCAGCAAGAATCCGGCCGCAGCTGCGAAGTTCATCGAGTACCTGGCCACCAGCAAAGAGGCCATCACTGCCCGCGGCAATACCGGCTCCGCCTTCCTTGCCTTCCCTGGCTTGACCCCGGTGGCGCAAAAGGCCTTTGACGCCAGCTACTTCGGCAACGACATCTATGAGGTCTTCAACAAGGCCTACGGCACCATCACCCCGGGCTGGCAGTGGGGTCCCAACTGGGACATCACCAACACCGCGCTCAAGGACGCCTACGGCACGCTGACCAGCGGCGGCAAGGTGCTGGACGCCGTCGATACCGCCCAGGACGCAACCGTGGCCGGACTCAAGCAGAACGGCCTCTCCGTCAAGGAGTAGGCCCGCACGGTGGGGCGGCTCAACAAAGGGCCGCCCTGCCAGCGAGGAGAAACATCATGGCTACCCAAGCCGCAGCATCCACTTCACCCACGCAAGCCACTGCAGTCGAACCCCGCAAAACCCGCGCCATGTCCGGAACAGGTGGCCGGACAGCCGCACTGTTCCTGACCCCCTTCTTTGCAGTTTTTGCCCTCGCCATGGTGGCACCGGTGGTCTATGCAATAGTGCTGAGCTTCTTCGCCCAGCAGAAGTCCGGACTCGGCTTCGGTGAGGCCAAGACCGCGTTCGTGGGCCTGGAAAACTATGTCCAGGTCCTGGAATCCGAGAGCTTCGTGGGCGGCATCGGACGCCTCGCCCTGTACTGCCTGCTCTACATCCCCTGCATGGTGGGCGGCGCCCTGGCGTTTGCGCTCCTGCTGGACGCTGCCGTGGCGCGGGCCAGGAAACTGTTCCAGTTGCTCGTCTTCCTCCCCCACGCAGTTCCCGGGGTCATTGCCGCGTTGATCTGGGCTTATCTCTACACGCCCGGCGTGAGCCCGATCGTCTCGGTCCTGGAAGCCGGCGGGATCTCGCTGAACTTCCTGGACAACCAACTGATCCTGCCGTCCATTGTGAACATCGCCGTCTGGGAGTGGACGGGTTACAACGTGATTGTGCTCTTCACTGCGCTCCAGGCCGTCCCCCGGGAGATCCTGGAAGCCGCCCGGGTGGACGGGG
>NZ_JABMCX010000552.1 GCF_013179505.1 Paenarthrobacter sp. CM16
TCACAATCGAGGCAGCTAGGCAAGAACTGTTCACAAGCCCCATTTACCGTTCGCACCGGCTGCAATGGCGCAGCCGGGACCACCCCCACTGTGGAGGTTTCCATTTTGAGAAGCACACTGCGCGACCCGTCCATCAGACGGTCCAAGGGACTACAGAGAGTTGTGGGGGCGCTGTTCGCAGCCCTCATTGCCTTTCTGTTGATCGCCGCCCCTTCGGCACAGGCAACCACCCCATCGCCTTCGCCGTCACCGACGACATTCCAAAACAACATCAGCGGATTCCTCCGCGATGATGCCCGGGCACCCATACCCGGCGTCAAGATCAAGGCCTCAGGCAACGGGTTCGAAGGTGAAGCCACCTCCGGAGCCAACGGAGCGTGGACCATCGGTGTCCCGGTCCAGGGCACTTACACCATCGAGCTGGACACCTCCACATTGCCGGAGGGCATCGCACTGGCCGAGGGTCAGGACAATCCCCGCGATGTCACGTTCAGCCAGACGTCCAACCTGTCGGTGATCTTCGCCTTCGGTGAGGGCATCGTGGTCCAACAGCAGGACTTTGGCCAAAACCTCCTCAACCGCCTTGTAGCGGGCCTGAGCTTCGGCCTCCTCCTTGCACTCGCCTCTGTGGGCCTCTCCCTGATCTTCGGAACCACGGGCCTGACCAACTTTGCCCACGGCGAGATGGTCACGCTGGGCGCCGTCCTCGTGTTCATGTTCAACGGCTTTGGGCTCCCCTTCTGGCTGGCGATCCTGCTGGCGCTGGTAGGCGGCGGGCTCTTCGGCTACGTCCAGGACGCCGGTCTATGGCGCCCGCTCAGGAAACGCGGCTCGGGCCTGGTCCCCATGATGATCGTCAGCATCGGCCTTGCCCTGGCCATCCGCTACGTCATCCAGTTCTTCTTCGGTGGAGCAACCCAGCAGCTGCCCGGCGCACAAAGCGCGGAAATCCAAATCGGGCCTGTCTCCATCTCCCCGAACAACCTGTGGTCGCTGGTCATCAGCGCCGTGGTCATCGCCCTGATCGGCATAGTCCTGCTGAAAACGCGTCTCGGCAAGGCAACCCGCGCTGTGGCAGACAACCCGGCCCTGGCCGCCGCCTCCGGCATCGACGTCGACTCGGTCATCCGCATTGTCTGGATCGTCGGTGGCGTCCTCGCCTCCCTCGGCGGCATCCTGTGGGCTTACTACCGCCCGGGCGTC
>NZ_JABMCX010000553.1 GCF_013179505.1 Paenarthrobacter sp. CM16
CAACGTGGGCATCACGGAACTATGGGACAACGACGAGCAGTAGAAGCACTTTGTAGCAACCCTACAAAGGAACATCGCCTCACACACGGAATCCCCCATCAATATGGGCGGAACCCTCACAATCGCGCTAGGCTCCTCAAGGACAGAAGGAGTCAACAACTTGTCAGCTAACCCGGCGCAGCCCATTTCCAGCCCTCTTACCAAGGTCTTGATTGCCAACCGCGGCGAAATCGCGGTCCGCATCATCCGAGCCGCCCGGGACGAAGGCATTGCCTCCGTAGCGGTCTACGCCGATCCTGACCGTGACGCCCTCCACGTCCGTCTGGCCGACGAAGCCTACGCATTGGGCGGCAACACTGCAGCCGAGTCGTACTTGGTGATGGACAAGATCATCGACGTCGCCAAGCAGTCCGGCGCCGACGGCATCCACCCCGGCTACGGCTTCCTGGCCGAAAACGCCGAGTTTGCAGCCAAAGTCATCGATGCCGGCATCACGTGGATCGGCCCTTCACCCGAAGCCATTTCGGCCCTTGGCGACAAGGTCCAGGCCCGCCACATCGCCGAAAAGGTGGGAGCTCCCTTGGTCCCTGGTACGGCTGACCCCGTGGAGTCCGCCGACGAAATCTTGAAGTTCGCCGAGGAATTCGGCCTTCCCATCGCCATTAAGGCTGCCTTCGGCGGCGGCGGGCGCGGCATCAAGGTTGCCCGCACCATGGAGGAAATCCCGGAACTCTACGAATCCGCGGTCCGTGAAGCCATCGCCGCTTTCGGCCGCGGCGAGTGCTTCATCGAGCGCTTCCTGGATGCCCCGCGGCACGTCGAAACCCAGTGCCTGGCCGATGCTTTCGGCAACGTCGTGGTGGTTTCGACCCGCGACTGCTCGCTCCAGCGCCGCAACCAGAAACTTGTTGAAGAAGCCCCGGCTCCGTACCTGAGCGAAGAGCAGAACAAGCGGCTTTACGAGTCCTCCAAGGCCATCCTCAAGGAAGCCAACTACCTTGGCGCCGGAACGTGCGAGTTCCTGGTGGGCCAGGACGGCACCATTTCCTTCCTCGAGGTCAACACCCGCCTGCAGGTGGAGCACTGCGTCTCCGAGGAAGTCACGGGAATCGACCTCGTCCGCGAGCAGTTCCGGATCGCCCGCGGTGAAGCACTGGGCTACGAGGACCCCGAGGTCCGAGGCCACTCCTTCGAATTC
>NZ_JABMCX010000554.1 GCF_013179505.1 Paenarthrobacter sp. CM16
CATCTACGGGAGCAATCCTTCTCCGGAGCTGGTCTATAAGCTGGCCGGTGACGTTCAGCCGGGCAACTCCGGCGGTCCGCTGCTCACCATGCAGGGCGAAGTGGCCGGGCTCATCTTCGCCAAAACAACCACCGATGCCGCCTTGGGCTTCGCCCTCACCATGGCGGACCTGGAGCCAGTAGCGGCGCAGGCCTCCGGGCTCAGCAATCCGGTGTCGCCCGGTCAATGCACCCGTAAGTAGGACTTCTCCCACATGGTGGGTGTTTTACGGCCCTCACCTCTCACGGAGCGGGCACGGTTCCCCTGCCTTCCCGCGCCGCTATAGATTGGGAGCCATGACTGAAGCCACTCCCGCCACCGAAGCCGGTCGCGGCACCATCCTTGTGATCAATGGACCCAACCTCAACCTTTTGGGCACCCGCGAGCCGGAGAAATACGGCACATCAACACTGGCCGACGTCGAGCAACTCGCTATCTCCGCGGCTGCAGCCCATGGCTTCACTGTGGACTGCGTGCAATCGAACCATGAAGGCGATCTCCTGGACGCCATCCACGCAGCGAGAGGCACCGCCGTCGGAATTGTGATCAACGCCGGCGCCTACACGCATACGTCCGTGGCACTTCGTGACGCCCTGGCGGCTGTGCAGCTGCCCGCCGTCGAGGTCCACATCACCAATGTCCACCAGCGCGAAGAGTTCCGGCACCACTCATACCTGTCTGGTGTTTGCACCACGATTATCGTGGGCGCCGGTGTCCTTGGCTACAAGCTGGCCATCGATTACCTGGCAGACGTGGTCTAACCAGCGGGGATGTGGGAGAGGGTTCCCGGGAAGCCCTTGGGATGTGGGAGAGGGTTCCCGGGAAGCCCTTGGGATGTGGGAGAGGGTTCCCGGGAAGCCCTTGGGATGTGGGAGAGGGTTCCCGGGAAGCCCTTGGGATGTGGGAGAGGGTTCCCGGGAAGCCCTTTGGGATGTGGGAGTGCCCCTATGTTTTTCGTCAAGCGGTTGCGGGTGTTGGGGGTTGGTAGAGGGTGCCGTCGCGGAGCATGGCGTAGAGGGTATCGCAGCGTCGTCGTGCCAGGGCGATGAGTGCC
>NZ_JABMCX010000555.1 GCF_013179505.1 Paenarthrobacter sp. CM16
CAACCTGGCAGGCTTCCTGGCCGTGGCTTGAGGGGTAGACGGCCATGCGGCCCTGCCGGACCAGTGCCGAGTTCTGGTCGTTGACGCGACGTCCGACGACGAGTTGCTCGTAGGCGGCCATCAATTCAGCATCGCTGGGCGTGGGGTACTCGTGGCCGGGCTCGGTGCCTTGCTCGTCATGGGAGCGGAGGGTGCCGTCCGGGTTCACCATTTGGATCTGGTGCCGGGCGGGGAGCATGTAGTCCTCAACGCTGATGCCGAATTTTGTCCGAACGTCAGCAGCGTGGTCCTCTACAGCCGTTTCCGGCGCAGAGTGATCTGCGTGGATCGTCATTGGTCCGTCCTTCTCTAGCCACTATGTGCTTCAAGTATGTTCCCAGGCCCTGTTTCGTATCCAGCTTTCGCGCAAATCATGGAAGCCCTTGTCAAAAGCGCGTATTCTGAAAGACGAATTGCCATTGTGAGCTGGGTTACGCGCCCGTGCTGTAGACGAATTGGAGAGCCCGTGAGCGAGGCCGAGGCGGAGCAGACCGCCGTACCGCTGGACAGTGTGGACCGGGACATCATCCGTGAGCTGACCACCGATGGGCGCATGTCTATCACGCAGGTGGCTGAGAACGTCCACATCAGCCGAGCCCACGCCTATACAAGGATTGCCCGCCTCACCGGGGAAGGCGTACTGACCAAGTTCACGGCCTTGGTGGATCCCATCAAAGCCGGCCTGCGGTCCTCCGCCTATGTGACGTTGAAGGTTCAGCAACACTCCTGGCGCGAACTCAAGGAACAGCTGCGGGCCATCCCGGAAGTCCACCACATCGCCCTGGTGGGCGGAGACTTCGACGTCATCCTTTTGGTCCGGGCAACGGACAACATCCACCTCCGGCGTGTGATCTTCGACCAATTGCAGTCCATGGACGGCGTGCAGGATACCCAGACTTTCCTTGTCTTTGAGGATGTTGACACCCGGTAGACGCCCAGGGCAGTCCTTTGCTGGGAGGGAGCACCCATTTGGGAACCTTAGACTGTCCCCGTGCCCCTCAAAACTGCCTCCGCCACGCGTGTCATTGGCGTGGTTGTGGCGGCGTGCCTCTTGGCGGCGTTGCTCTGGCTGATCGCGGCCTTCCAGTTCTTTTACAACCCTCCGGAAGCAACACCTCA
>NZ_JABMCX010000556.1 GCF_013179505.1 Paenarthrobacter sp. CM16
GAATCATGGCCGCGCCGGCCATCACGGCTGCCACCGCCGCGGCATCTGCCACGGAAGCGTGCGGAAAGCGTCGCCTGCTGTTTTTCTGCAGGGGCAGAACCAATTGCAGGGCTGCCGCCGCAGCAATCACCAGCGCCACCGTGGGAACTTCGCCGGCCAGGCTGAAGCTCCAGCCATTCCGTACTGCGTCAAAGTAGGCCGAACCTGCCAGGATGGTGCCGGCCGCACGTGCCAGCCACCAATAACTTTGACGGTGGAAGGAAAGCGGAATCCGGAGCGCGGTTATCGCAAAGTAAGCCACCCCCACCAGGAGAACCACATTTCCCAATGCCAACGAAACGGCAGCAAATGCCACCACTCCGGCGACGATGCCCATGGCTGGGGCAAGAACTTCACCCAAGGTAGGACGCCACGGCACACCTGCAGCCCAATTGTGCCGGGTGGCCGGGAACGTCAAGGCGCCCGAGGCTACGCCCGTCAGCAACACCAGCAACACTGCCGTTGCCACGAAGGGATGCCCGGCAGCGCGGTCCACCAATGGCAGGACGAGCATGCCTGCCACAGCAAGCCCGCCGAATCCGGCAATGGTCACCGACGGAGCGAGCAGGCGGACTCCCGCACGCGTGAGCCATGCGCTGACCAGTTGTTGCGCTGCAGCCGCAGCCACGAGTGCAACCACTGAAATAGCGAACCTGTCCGGGCTCTCCGCAAAGGCACCGGCCGCGGCGGCAGGCACCGCTGCCGTGGCGGCAATTCGTGCTGCAAGGACCAACACAGCTTGGAAGGCCACCGGATGAACGGCCGCCCGCAACGACCAATACAAGGCGGCCGCGGCCAGAAGCCCCGCTACCGGCCAAGCGCCCAGCAGGCCCATGAACGGTAACGTCACAGCGAGAACCACTCCGGGAGCAAACTCAGTTCCGTTGCCCAGTTTCCACCCCACCACCATGGCCGTCGCCATGGTTACAACGAGCGGAACATAGGCAGGCAAATCATAAGTCCCGAGAGCCAACACCACGGTGAGGACGGCAGCCGTGGCCAACTGCAGGCCCAGACAGGAGACGGCGTCGTTCCACCAGTACCGCAGCTTCAGGCTCTCTCCCCCAAAGGCAACTCCCAGGGACTGCACGCCACAGCAAATCACTGCGG
>NZ_JABMCX010000557.1 GCF_013179505.1 Paenarthrobacter sp. CM16
CCTACAAGACATACACCGACCACAAGAACCGCCAGCGCAAACTGCTCGGCTAACCCTGGTACTTACAGCCACAGACAAAAGGAAGTCCGCACATGTCGACGACGACCACACTTACCACCATTCACCACTTCATCAACGGAGCTGAAACCACCGGCGAGGGTGACCGCACCCAGCCCGTGTACAACCCAGCCACGGGTCAGGTTTCCGCTGAACTGCGCCTGGCCAATGAGGCAGACCTGAACACCACCGTCGCTGCGGCGAAGAAGGCCGCTGAGTCCTGGGGTGATATTTCCCTGGCCAAGCGCACCGCAGTGCTGTTCAAGTTCCGCGAGCTCGTCGCCGCCCACGTGGAGGAACTGGCAGAGCTGATCACCGCCGAGCACGGCAAAGTCCTATCCGACGCCAAGGGCGAGATCGGCCGCGGCCTTGAAGTGATCGAGTTCGCCTGCGGCATCCCGCAGCTTCTCAAGGGCGATTACTCGGACCAGGTCTCCACTGGCATCGACGTCTTCTCCTTCCGCGAGCCCCTGGGCGTCGTCGCCGGAATAACCCCCTTCAACTTCCCGGTGATGGTCCCGCTGTGGATGGCACCCATGGCAATCGCCACCGGTAACGCGTTCATCCTCAAGCCCTCCGAGCGTGACCCCTCCGCGTCCATGCTGCTGGCAAAACTGTGGAAGCAGGCCGGCCTTCCCGACGGCGTGTTCCAGGTCCTCCATGGCGGCAAGGAAACCGTAGATGGATTGCTGACACACCCGGACGTGGACGGCATCTCCTTTGTTGGATCCACCCCGATCGCCCAGTACGTCCATGAGACCGCAACCAAGCACGGCAAGCGTGTCCAGGCCCTGGGCGGTGCGAAGAACCACGCAATCGTGATGCCCGACGCTGACCTGGACAACGCAGCCGACCACCTCGCTGCTGCCGCCTTCGGCTCCGCGGGAGAGCGCTGCATGGCCATCTCCGTCGCCGTTGCTGTTGGTGACGCCGCGGACCTGATCGTGAAGAAGGTCGAAGAACGCGCCTTGGCCGTGAAGGTCAAGAACGGTACCGAACCCGACGCCGAAATGGGTCCGGTCATTACCCCGGCCTCCAAGGAACGGATCGTCAAGATCGTCACCGAAGCCG
>NZ_JABMCX010000558.1 GCF_013179505.1 Paenarthrobacter sp. CM16
CGTAGCCGGCATCGTGGATGCGCTGGGCCAGGACGTCCGGAGGGAGCCGGCCGCCTTGTGATGCCGTAATGGGATCTCCAATGACCCTCATCAGGAAGAACACCAGCGTCACCAAAATGAAGACGGTGGGAATGATCAGGAAGAACCTGATGACGATGTATCTGCCAAGCCCTCCCCCGGCTTTGGACTTGCTCTTGGGAGCAACGATCCCGGGCTCGGCCTCGGGTACCTCTATAAGTGTTGTCATTATTACCTGTATTTCCTGCCCGTGGATTGCGCGGGATTGGGCTCATGCGCGCCGGCCAATGTGGTGGTCAGCAAAGGAGGCGGGACACCGGATCAGTGTCCCGCCTGCCTTCTGGTCACAACGGTGCGGTTACTTGGAAATGACTCCAAGGCGGAACTTGAAGGACGGATCCAGCGTCTTGTCCACACCGTTCACGCCGCTTCCGACCACCGCGACCTGCGCACCCTGGAGCAGCGGCAACGTAGAGATGTCCTTGGCAAGCGCGTTCTGGACATCCTTGATGGCCGACTCCCGGCTGGTCTTGTCTGCATCAACAAGTTGCTTGGCGATCAGTTCGTTCACGGCAGGGTTGTTGTAGTGGTTCTTCAGGAAGCCGCCCTCCGGGAAGAACGGCGTGAGGTAGTTGTCGGCGTCGCTGAAGTCGGGGAACCAGCCAAACTGGAACAATGGGTATTCATCGGCACGGCTGGCCTTGCTGTAGGTGACCCACTCGGTGGACTGCAGGTTTACCGTGAAGAGGCCGGACTTCTCCAGCTGTTCCTTGACCATGGCGTACTCGTCACCGGAGGATCCGCCGTAGTGGTCCGGGTTGTACTGCAGGTTCAGGGCTACGGGCCCGGTGATCCCGGCGTCGGCCAGGACCTTCTTGGCCTTGTCCAGGCTCGGCTTTCCGTCATCGCCGTATGCGTCCTTGAAGGACTCATTGGCACCGAGGAATCCGCTCGGAACGTTCGAGTACAGAGGCAGGTAGGTGCCCTTGTAGACCTGATCGGCAATGGCCTGGCGGTCAACGAGGTTGGCCACGGCCTGGCGTACTGCCAGTGCCTTGGCCGGGTCCGCGCCCTCAGCCTTGGTCCCGTATGGCATGGTGTCGAAGTT
>NZ_JABMCX010000559.1 GCF_013179505.1 Paenarthrobacter sp. CM16
GTTCCACAGGAGCGCGGGACGCACTACGTTTCCGGATTCGTCCAAGCACACCATCCCGTGCTGCTGGCCGCCAACGGACACAGCCTCGACGTCGTCCAAGCCGCCTGCCTCCGTGATGGCTTCCTGGAGGGCCTTCCACCAGTGTTCGGGGTGGACTTCCGTGCCCGCCGGATGGGAGGCCCTGCCCTGGCGCACCAAGGCGCCCGTGGCTGAGTCGCGGATGACCACTTTGCAGGACTGGGTGGAGCTATCGATCCCGGCTACGAGAGGCATGCGTTTGTTCCTTTGGCGAACCGGCGCCGGCCCTGCAAGCGAAGCTTGACGGGTCCGGCGCCGGGACTGGGATGGTTTTGTGATTTAGCGGGCGCCGAGCAGGTGCTCGATGGCCAGCTGGTTGAGGCGGACGAAGGCAAACGAGCGCTCGGCGGCTTGATCGGCGTCGAACGTTTCGAAAGCGCTGGCATCGGCCAGCAGGTCCGCTGTGGTCTCGCCGGCATTCAAGGTGGGCTGGCCCAACTCAAAGACGCCCGAAGTGGCGAGGGCTTCCTGGACAGCGGGATCTGCGCGGAAGGCCAGGGCGCGTTCCTTCAGCAGGAGGTACATGGACATGTTGGACTTGGCTGATTCCCACACGCCGTCGTAGCCGTCGGTGCGTGAAGGCTTGTAGTCGAAGTGGCGCGGGCCGTCATACGTGGGGCCACCGTTGGGGAACCCGTTCTCCAGCAGGTCCACCGTGAAGAAGGCGCTGGTGAGGTCGCCGTGGCCGAAGACCAGGTCTTGGTCGTACTTGATGCCGCGCTGGCCATTGAGGTCAATGTGGAAGAGCTTGCCGGCCCACAGCGCCTGGGCGATGCCGTGCGTGAAGTTCAGCCCGGCCATCTGCTCGTGGCCCGTCTCCGGGTTGAGGCCCACAATGTCGCCGTGTTCCAGCTGCGCGATGAATGCCAATCCATGTCCGACGGTGGGGAGGAAGATGTCGCCGCGGGGTTCGTTCGGCTTCGGCTCCAGTGCGATCCGGAGGTTGTAGCCCTTTTCCTTGATGTAACCGGCGGCGGTGTCCACGCCTTCCTTCATGCGGTCCAGTGCTGCCGAGAGGTCCTTGGAACCGTCATATTCGC
>NZ_JABMCX010000056.1 GCF_013179505.1 Paenarthrobacter sp. CM16
AGCCCAGGGAACCGCTCTCGGTGAGGCCGTCTTCGCCACCGGCATGACCGGCTACCAGGAGACCATCACCGACCCCTCCTACGCACGTCAGCTGGTGGTCCAGACCGCGCCGCACATCGGCAACACCGGCGTCAACAGCGAAGACGCTGAATCCCGCCGTATCTGGGTTGCCGGTTACATCGTGCGTGACGCCGCCCGACGCCCCTCCAACTGGCGCTCTGAACGCAGCCTCGATGACGAACTGGTGGAACAGGGGATCGTTGGTATCCAGGGCGTAGACACCCGGGCCATCACCCGTCACCTCCGCGAGCACAAGACCATGCGCGCGGGTATTTTCTCCGGCGAGGCCGCCCAGGCCACCGACAAGGAGTTGCTGGAGACCGTCCTGGCCAGTGAGCCCATGGAAGGTGCGGCGCTGGCTGAGGAAGTCTCCATCGATGAGGCCTACGTTGTGGAACCCAAGGACCACGGCTGGGAAGGCGAGCCGCGTTTCTCCATCGCGGCCGTTGACCTTGGCATCAAGGCAATGACTCCTGTGCGCTTCGCGGAACGAGGCGTGCGCGTGCACGTCCTGCCTGCAACGTCCACGCTCGAGGACGTCAACGCGGTCAAGCCGGACGGCTTCTTCATGTCCAACGGGCCCGGGGACCCGGCTACAGCCGACCACCAGGTTTCCCTGCTGCGCTCGGTGCTCGACGAGAAACTCCCGTACTTCGGCATCTGCTTCGGCAACCAGATCCTGGGCCGCGCCCTGGGCTTTGGCACCTACAAGCTCCGTTACGGTCACCGCGGCATCAACCAGCCCGTCATGGACCGCCGGACCGGAAAGGTGGAGATCACCTCGCAGAACCACGGCTTCGCCGTTGACGCCCCGTTGAACGGTTCCACTGTGGCGCCGGAAGAGCGCTTCGGCCGCGTGGAAGTCAGCCACGTCTCCTTGAACGACGACGTCGTCGAGGGACTCGCCTGCCTCGACATCCCGGCGTTCTCGGTCCAGTACCACCCCGAAGCCGCAGCCGGACCGCACGATGCCGCCTACCTCTTCGACCGCTTCATCGACCTCATGGCCGATACCAAGTCCAAGGCCACAGCTGCCGACTCCACCGACTCCAAGACTGAGGACACGAAGTAATGCCCAAGCGTACAGATCTCAAGAGCGTCCTTGTCATCGGATCCGGCCCCATCGTTATCGGCCAGGCCGCCGAGTTCGACTACTCCGGTACCCAGGCGCTTCGCGTCCTGAAGGAGGAGGGCCTGCGGGTCATCCTGGTGAACTCCAACCCGGCCACCATCATGACGGACCCGGAGTTCGCTGATGCCACCTATGTGGAGCCCATCACTCCCGAGGTGGTGGAGAAGATCATCGCCAAGGAGCGTCCGGACGCGATCCTGCCCACCCTTGGTGGCCAGACTGCCTTGAACACAGCCATCGCATTGGACAAGAACGGTGTGCTGGAGAAGTACAACGTGGAACTCATCGGCGCCAACATTGCCGCTATTGAGCTCGGTGAAGACCGCGAGAAGTTCAAGGGCGTGGTGGAACGCTGCGGTGCGGAGTCCGCACGAAGCCACATCATCCACACCATGGAAGAGGCCTTCGCTGCTGCCGAGGACCTCGGCTACCCCATGGTGGTCCGTCCGTCCTTCACCATGGGTGGCCTGGGCTCAGGCCTGGCTTACAACGAGGGCGACCTCCGGCGCATTGTCGGCCAGGGCCTCCAGTACAGCCCCACCACCGAGGTCCTGCTCGAAGAGAGCATCCTTGGCTGGAAGGAATACGAGCTCGAGATGATGCGCGACAAGAACGACAACGTCGTTGTTGTCTGCTCCATCGAGAACTTCGATCCCGTGGGCGTCCACACCGGTGACTCCATCACTGTTGCCCCGGCACTGACGCTCACCGACCGCGAATACCAGAAGCTCCGCGATGTCTCCATCGCCGTGATCCGCGAAGTTGGCGTGGACACCGGCGGCTGCAACATCCAGTTCGCCATTGATCCGGCTACGGGCCGCGTAGTGGTCATCGAAATGAACCCGCGTGTTTCCCGTTCGTCCGCGCTGGCATCGAAGGCCACGGGCTTCGCCATTGCCAAGATCGCCACCAAGCTCTCCCTCGGTTACACCCTGGATGAGATTCCGAACGACATCACGCAGAAGACGCCTGCCTCCTTCGAGCCCACGTTGGACTACGTCGTGGTCAAGGTTCCGCGCTTTGCCTTCGAGAAGTTCCCGGCGGCGGACAACACGCTGACCACCACCATGAAGTCTGTTGGCGAAGCCATGGCCATGGGCCGCAACTTCACCGAAGCCCTGCAGAAGGCCCTTCGCTCGTTGGAGCAGAAGGGGTCGCAGCTGGACTTCAGCTCCGTGCCGGAGTACGAGGTTGCCGAGCTCATTGAGAAGGCCAAGCGTCCCACCACGGACCGCCTGCACCAAGTACAGCGCGCGCTCCTGGGCGGAGCCACGGTGGAAGACCTCTTCGAAGCCACCAAGATCGACCCCTGGTTCCTGGACCAGCTCCAACTCCTTAACGAGACCGCGCAGGAGATCCGCAAGGCCGGCGTGCTCACCGAAGAAATGCTGCGCAATGCCAAGCGCCACGGCTTCTCAGACGAGCAAATCGGTGCCTTGACGCACAACAACGAGGCCGTGGTCCGGGGCGTCCGCCAGGCGCTGGGCATCCGTCCGGTCTACAAGACGGTGGATACCTGTGCCGCGGAATTCGCCGCGTACACCCCTTACCACTACTCCTCCTATGACGAGGAAGACGAAGTAGGCCTGCACGCCAAGCCCTCGGTCATCATCCTGGGCTCAGGACCGAACCGCATCGGCCAGGGCATCGAATTCGATTACTCCTGCGTCCACGCCTCCATGGCGCTGCGCAAGGCCGGTTACGAGACCGTCATGGTCAACTGCAACCCCGAGACCGTCTCCACGGACTACGACGTTTCCACGCGCCTTTACTTCGAGCCGTTGACCCTTGAGGACGTCCTCGAGGTCATCGCCGCGGAGGAGCGCACCGGTGGCGTCATGGGTGTCTTCGTCCAGCTCGGTGGCCAGACTCCGCTGAAGCTGGCGCAGCAGCTCGCCGACGCCGGCGTTCCCATCCTGGGCACGTCTCCGGAAGCGATCGACCTCGCCGAGCACCGCGGCGCCTTTGCCCGCGTCCTGGATGAAGCCGGCCTGACCTCCCCGAAGAACGGCACCGCCGTTTCCTTCGAAGATGCCAAGAAGATCGCCGATGAGATCGGTTACCCCGTGCTGGTCCGCCCGTCCTACGTTCTGGGCGGCCGTGGCATGGAGATCGTCTATGACGAAGCGAACCTTTCCCGCTATATCGCCAATGCCACGGAGATCACCCCGGACCACCCGGTGTTGATTGACCGCTTCCTTGAGGACGCCGTCGAGATCGACGTTGACGCGCTCTTCGACGGCACTGACATGTACCTCGGCGGCATCATGGAACACATCGAAGAAGCCGGCATCCACTCCGGCGACTCCGCGTGCGTCCTTCCTCCCATTACCCTGGGCAACAACGTGATCGAGCGCGTGCGCACGGCAACCCGGGCCATCGCCGAAGGCGTGGGCGTCCGGGGCTTGATCAACATCCAGTTCGCGCTGGCCTCCGACGTCCTGTACGTGCTTGAAGCCAACCCGCGTGCTTCCCGCACGGTTCCGTTCGTCTCCAAGGCAACGGGTGTGCAGATGGCCAAGGCGGCAGCCTTGATCGGTACGGGCGTGACCATCAACCAGCTTCGCGGCGCCTACAAGATGCTGCCGGAAACCGGAGATGGCAGCACCCTGCCTTTGGATGCCCCGGTCGCCGTGAAGGAAGCCGTCCTTCCGTTCAGCCGCTTCCGCACCCCTGAAGGCAAGGTTGTTGACTCCCTCCTCGGCCCGGAAATGCGTTCCACCGGTGAAGTCATGGGTATCGACAAGCACTTCGACACCGCTTTCGCCAAGAGCCAGGCCGCCGCGAACAACGCGCTGCCCACCGAAGGGAAGATCTTCGTTTCGGTAGCCAACCGCGATAAGCGTTCGGTGATCATGGGCGTCAAGCGCCTCTCGGACCTCGGCTTTGAGATCGTCTCCACCGGTGGCACCGCTGATGTCCTGCGCCGCAACGGCATCCAGGCCACTCCGGTCCGCAAGGTGGCCGAAGGCAGCAGCGCCGAGGGCGAAGGCACCATCGCTGACCTGGTGATCGCAGGTGAGATCGACATGGTCTTCAACACTCCGTCCGGCGGCGAAGCACGCAGTGACGGATACGAACTCCGGGCCGCAGCAACGTCCATCGGCATTCCCTGCATCACCACCGTGGCCGAGTTCAACGCAGCAGTGCAGGCCATCGAGGCACTGCGCACCTATGAATGGTCGGTGACGAGCCTGCAGGAGCACGCCGCCAACCTCTCAGCAGCAATGGAAGCAGCCAATGCCTGAGTCTGCTTCATCCCGGCAGGGTCAGCAGCCGGCCCGGGAGTCTTTTGGCTCCCGGCTGGCTGCGGCCATGGCCGCGCGCGGTCCGCTCTGCGTCGGAATCGATCCGCACCCGCAGCTGCTGGCTGATTGGGGACTGAACGACGACGCCGCAGGGCTGGAGCGTTTTTCGCTGGCAGTGGTGGAGGCCGTGGCTTCCCTCGCTGCCGCGGTCAAGCCGCAGGTGGCACTCTATGAGCGTCACGGCTCCGCCGGCATGGCGGTCCTGGAGCGCACCCTGGCCGCGTCCGCTGAGGCAGGCGTGCTGAGCATTGCCGACGCCAAGCGCGGCGACATCGGCTCCACCATGGCCGCCTACGCGGACGCCTGGCTGCGGGATGGTTCTTCCCTGGCTGCGGACTCCGTGACCCTGAGCCCCTATCTGGGCTTCGAGTCGCTGCGTCCGGCGTTGGACCTCGCTGCCCAGCACGGCAGGGGAGTGTTCGTGCTGGCACTGACATCGAACCCTGAGGGGCAGTCTGTCCAGCACGTTGGCGGAAGGGATTCGGTGGCCCGCAGGATTGCCGCTGCAGCCGCCGCGGAGAATCAGCGTTACAGCGGGGCCCTTGGTTCTGTTGGCCTGGTGGTGGGGGCCACCATCGGTTCTGCATTGGATGACTTGGATATCGATCTTGGACCGGTGCGCGGTGCCATCCTGGCTCCCGGGCTTGGTGCCCAGGGTGCTACTCCTGCTGACCTTCGGACGACGTTCGGTGCTGCCTATCCCACGGTGCTGGCCACCTCCAGCCGTGGGATCCTGGCCGCGGGTCCATCGTTGGCGGCACTTCGCTCCGCAACCGAGGAAACACTGGCCGGGCTGCGCGAAGACTAAGTTGCCCACCCTCATTGCGCAAGCGCGCCCCTGCCGGTAGGTTCAGGATCAGTCCGCGTGATCTGGATCACAATCGCGATCTGACAGGGGTTTGGCAGTGGGCCTTAAAGAGCTGACACCACAGGAGCGTTCCGATGCGCTGGAGAAGGCCGCCAAGGCCAGGGCAGTGCGTGCCGCCGCCAAGGAGAGGCTCAAGCGCGGCGAGGTGAGCATTGCGGAGCTGATCTCCTCCGGTGCTACGGACGAGGCAATTGCGCGAATGCGTGTGGTGGAACTCCTGGAGGCCCTGCCGGGCATTGGGCCCGTCAGGGCTGCCGGGATCATGGCGGAGATCGGAATCGCCGGATCCCGGCGCATCAGGGGCCTGGGCATTCACCAGGCCCGGGCGCTGGTAGATTTTATGGATACCCAGCAAAGCGTTTGACGCATCTCCCCGAAGGAATCCGTGAGCAAGAAACCCGGACTGACTGTCCTTGCAGGCCCCACTGCCGTTGGCAAGGGAACCGTATCCACTTACATCAGGGACAACTATCCGGAGGTCTGGCTCTCAGTCTCGGCAACCACCCGGGCCGCGCGCCCGGGTGAACAGGATGGCGTCCACTACTTCTTCAAGACCGCCGAAGAGTTCGACTCCCTGGTGGCCGACGGTGAATTGCTGGAGTGGGCCGTGGTGCACGGGCAGAACCGTTACGGAACGCTCCGGAGCACTGTCAACGCCGCCATCGCGGAAGGGAAGTCGGTGCTCCTGGAGATCGACCTGCAGGGCGCACGCCAGGTCAAGGAGGCTGTTCCGGACGCGAATTTTGTGTTCCTGGCTCCGCCCACCTGGGATGAAATGGTCCGCCGTCTGGTGGGCCGCGGCACGGAAACTCCCGAGGAACAGCAGCGCAGGCTGGAAACCGCTAAACTGGAACTTGCTGCTGAACCGGAGTTTGACCACACCGTCATCAATGACGACGTTCGCCGGGCAGCGGACGAGCTTGTTTCACTCATGGGGCTTACCCCGCACCAGCGCTAAGCGCTTGCATTTGTTGGCCCGCTAAAATTTGGAGAATTCGTGTCCACGAACCTTGAAGGCATCATCAACCCGCCGATCGATTCGCTGCTTGAGGCTGCTGATTCCAAGTACGGCCTTGTCATCTTCGGCGCTAAGCGCGCCCGCCAGATCAATGCCTACTACGCTCAGCTGCACGAGGGCCTGTTCGAGTACGTCGGACCGTTGGTCGACACCAAGCTGAACGAGAAGTCGCTGTCGATTGCCCTGCGCGAGATCAACGAAGGCCTCCTGGTCTCCACGCCGATCGAGCCCACCGAATAACACTGACTGCCTGTTGACGGAGGTCACGTGCGCATAGTCCTCGGAGTCGGGGGAGGGATCGCAGCCTACAAGGTTGCATCGCTCCTCCGGCTTTTTACTGAAGCCGGTCACAAGGTGACGGTCATTCCCACGGAAGCCGCAACCCGATTCGTCGGAGTGGCCACGTGGGAAGCACTCTCCGGCAACCCTGTGAGCAACAGCGTCTTTGATGACGTTGAGAAGGTCAACCATGTCCGTTTGGGACATGAGGCGGACCTGATCGTGGTTGCTCCTGCCACGGCCGATCTCTTGGCCAAAGCCGCAACCGGGCAAGCGGGCGACCTCCTGACCAATACGCTGCTTATGGCCCACGGCCCGGTGCTGTTTGCTCCTGCGATGCATACTGAAATGTGGCAACATGCGGCCACGCAGGCCAACGTGGAGACGCTGCGCAGCCGTGGCGTGACAGTGCTGGAACCAGCCTCTGGCCGTCTGACCGGATCAGATTCGGGCCCCGGGCGCCTGCCTGAGCCCGAGGCGATTTTCGCCGCGGCCATTGCTTTGGTTCAGGCCCCGGATGATGCCGGCGCATCCCCTTCCGCAGAGCTGCCGCTGGCAGGACGGACCGTGACGATTTCCGCCGGTGGTACCAGGGAGGCCCTGGACCCTGTCCGCTTCCTGGGCAACCGGTCATCCGGCAAGCAGGGGACAGCCCTGGCTGCAGCAGCCTTGGCTGCGGGGGCAACTGTTCGGTTCCTTGCCGCGCACATGGACGTCGAGCCGCCCGCCGGGGTCGAGCTTGTTCGTGTTGAATCAGCGTTGGAACTGCGCGAGGCTGCGCTGAAAGCGGCAGTGGAGTCCGACGTCGTCATCATGGCTGCGGCCGTGGCGGACTTCCGTCCGGCAGAGGTCTCGGACACCAAGATCAAAAAGGTCGACGGCGAAGACGCGCCGGTTGTGCGCTTGATCCGCAATCCGGACATCCTGCATGAACTTGTGGAACGCCGCAATTCCGAGGGCGGCCGGCAGCTGATCGTCGGCTTTGCGGCCGAAACGGGCGACGCCCAAGGCGACGTCCTGGAACATGCCACGGCCAAGCTCAAACGCAAGGGCTGCGATCTCTTGGTGGTTAACCAGGTGGGCATTGGACGCGTGTTCGGCCAGGATGAGAATTCCGTGGTGATTCTCTCGGGTCACGGTGCCGAACCGCAGTCGGCTGCAGGCTCCAAGGCCGATGTTGCTGCTGCTGTGATTGATCGCGTGGGTGCCGAGCTCGCGCGGGTCTTTCCGGCTGTGTAACTGAGGCCACACCCGAATTCTTAGCAAAGGGACACAGGGCAGATGCCGCCGTCCCGCAACCCAGTAAGGTGGTCGAGTGACTTTACCGCTGCACCATGAACACCATGGCACCCCGTCCAAGCTCCGGCTCTTCACTTCAGAGTCGGTCACTGAAGGACACCCGGACAAAATTTGCGACCAAATCAGCGACTCCATCCTTGATGCGCTGCTGGCCGCCGATCCTGAGTCCCGCGTGGCCGTTGAAACCATGGCCACTACCGGCCTGGTGCACGTCGCTGGTGAGGTCACTACCGACGCTTACGTTGAGATCCCGCAGATTGTGCGTGAGACCATCCTCGGCATTGGATACGACTCTTCCGCCAATGGCTTCGACGGAGCCCGCTGTGGTGTCTCGGTGTCCATCGGCCAACAGTCCAACGACATCGCCGGTGGTGTCTTCAACTCGCTGGAGGCTCGCGAAGGCCGCCAGGAGGACGATTACGACCTCCAAGGCGCAGGCGACCAAGGCATCATGTTCGGCTATGCCAGCGACGAAACTGCATCCTACATGCCCACGCCCATCTGGCTTGCCCACCGCCTGTCTGAGCGCCTTACGGAAGTCCGCAAGAACGGCGAACTGGCTTACCTCCGCCCGGACGGCAAGACCCAGGTCACAGTAGGCTACGACGGCGACCGACCGGTTTCGGTGGAAACCGTAGTCATCTCGAGCCAGCACGCTGAAGAGGCGAGCCTTGAGCAGCTTCGCGCCGACCTCGCCAGCTACGTCATCGACCCTGTCCTGGCGGCGTCAAACCTTGATCTGTCGCGTACGGCAAACATCCTGAACCCTGCCGGTGCGTTCGTCATCGGCGGCCCGGTGGGCGACGCCGGACTGACCGGGCGCAAGATCATCGTGGACACTTACGGCGGATTCTCCCGCCACGGCGGTGGTGCGTTCTCGGGCAAGGATCCCTCCAAGGTTGACCGTTCTGCGGCGTACGCCATGCGCTGGGTTGCCAAGAACGTGGTGGCTGCAGGACTTGCCAAGCGTGCTGAAATCCAGATTGCGTACGCCATCGGGCAGGCTCGTCCGGTGGGAACCTACGTCGAAACCTTTGGCACGGAGACCGTGGACCCGGCCCGTATCAGCGAGGCGATCGACGAACTCTTTGACCTGCGTCCCCGCGCCATCATCGATGCTTTGGACCTTAAGCGGCCCATCTATGCCAAGACTGCGGCCCATGGACACTTCGGCCGTGACGAACCTGACTTCACGTGGGAACGGCTGGACCGGGTGGCGGACCTGAAGGAATACTTCAACGCTTGATTCTTGGAAGACCGGCCGGCACCGGAGTCATCATCCCGGACGTTGCTGTTTTGTCAGAGGTCCGTGATTGGCTGGTGCCGGAGATGCCCGCAGCGTGGTTAATCCCGTTGCGGGCATCTCGGGTTAAGAGTGGACGCTACGAGTCGGAGGTGAAGTGAATGGCAGGAAGCGAGGCCCGGCCGTCGCTGCTACAGCCCTCGTTGCTGCAAGGTTTTCCGGATCGCACGCCGGTTGACGGTCCACCCCTTGCCCCGGTCGATCCCGTGGCGCGGGTGGTACTTGAATCATCACTGCCCCATCTGGACAGACCCTTCGATTACAGCGTTCCGGCTGAATTGAGCGAGGTTGCTTTGCCCGGCGTCCGGGTGAAGGTGAAATTCAACGGCCAGGAACTCAACGGATACATCATCGAACGGCGTGCAGACTCTGATGCTTCCTCACCCCTGAGTACCCTGCACAAGGTGGTATCGCCGGTTGCGGTGTTGACCCCGGCGGTCATCGAATTGGCTGGTACGGTCGCTGCCCGATACGCCGGTACGCTCAGCGACGTCCTGCGGACGGCGATCCCGCCCAGGGTTGCCAAAGTGGAGAAGGAATTGCTGGCCGGGGATCTGGACGCCGGCGTCCGTGAACTCAAGCCCCTGCCGGATGCCCATGCTTGGGCCACGTACTCCAATGGAGCCTCTTACCTGCAGCATCTGGCCAGCGGGGGTTCCCCGAAGGCCGTCCTGGCTGCCCTTCAGGGTTTCGGTCCCGGCGGCTGGGCGGCATTGGTGGCTTCAGCTGTTGCCACGGTCAGGTCATCGGGACGTGGGGCAGTGGTGGTGGTGCCCGACTACCGGGATCTCGAGCAGGTGGAGACGGCTCTTGCCAACGTCCTGCCATCGTCCGATGTTGCCAGGCTTACCGCCGATGACGGTCAGACTCCCCGCTACAGGAACTTCCTGCGGCTGTTGAGCGGGTCTGCCGGGGTTGCCGTTGGAACCCGCTCAGCGGCTTATGCGCCCGTCCAAAACCTTGGCCTGGTGGTCTGTTGGGACGACGGCGATGACCTCCACATCGAACAACGGGCGCCTTACGCGCATACCCGGGAAGTCCTCCTGCTGCGTGCGGAGCAGGCCAATGCGGCCTGCCTGATGGCTTCACACAGCCGCAGCACCGAGCTCCAACGCCTTGTGGAGATGCAGTGGGCTGTCGGCATCGAAGCGCCGCGCAGTATTGTCCGCGCCACGGTTCCGCGGGTTCTGAACACCGCCGACAGTTTTGAGCAGGAGCGGGACCCCTTGGCCAGGATCGCCCGTTTGCCGGGGGCTGCATGGCGCGCGGCCAAGGAAGGTTTGGAACGTGGCCCGGTCCTGGTGCAGGTTGCGCGGGCGGGCTATGCCCCCTCCTTGGTGTGTGAGTCCTGCCGCGAACTGGCACGTTGCAACGCCTGCCAGGGGCCGCTGGCTGTATCCAGCGGCACAGCCGTACCAGCCTGCAAGTGGTGCTCCACCCCGGCTCCGCAGTGGCGTTGCACGCACTGCAGCGGGACCCGGCTGCGCCGGGGGGCCGCAGGTGTCATGCGGACCGCCGAGGAACTGGGCCGGGCCTTTCCCGGTAAGCCCGTGGTGACATCCTCGGGCGAACACATCAAGGCAACGGTGCCGGATGCTCCTGCCTTGGTGGTGGCCACTGTGGGCGCCGAACCGATTGCGCCCAACGGCTATGCAGCGGCACTTCTGTTGGACGGCAACTCGTTGCTCCGGCGGGAGAACCTGCGGGCGGGGGAGGATACCGTCCGCCGATGGTTCAACGCCGCGTCCCTTGTGAAGCCGGCCAGGCAAGGCGGACTCGTGGTGATTACCGCTGACGATACCGCCGCGACGGGAGCCCTCCTGAGATGGGATGCCTCCGGCTACGCCTCACGTGAACTGGCGCTCCGGAGGGAACTGCAACTGCCCCCGGCGGTCCGGGTGGCCTCGCTTACCGGGGCAAGGGCCGACGTCGTGCATTTCGCCGAAGCGTTCGAGGCAAGTACCGCACCGGGCAAGAAACTCCGCAGTGCCGGGCCTGCCCCGATGTTGATGTCCTCAGGCGCCCCATCCAGTGTCAATGAGGCAGATGCCGACGTCCGGACACTTTACTTCATTCCTTACGCAGACGCCGCGGAGGCAACCCGTGCCATGCGGGCCGTGAAGGTAGCCAGCGCAGCCAAACGCACCTCGGGCCCGGTGCAGCTGCGTTTGGATGGAGTCGATGTCCTGTAACGCCCGCTGTGCCCTTGGCTATTTCCGTTTTTGACGGCTGGCCACGACTTCTTCCGCCGCGGACAGGAGCTGCCGTGCCGATTCATCCCAGTTGAATTGTGCAGCCCGTTCCACGGACCGGCGGGAGCGTTGCTGCCAGAGGGAGGTCTCGCCCAGGCCAGTCACAGCAGCGGCGAAATCCGTGGGCGACTCAGGGTCCACGTAACTGACGGCGTCACCACCGACTTCCCGGAAGATGGGGATGTCGCTGGCTATGACCGGCGTTCCCAAAGCCATGGCCTCCACCAACGGCAAACCGTACCCCTCTGCCCGCGAAAGGCTGATCAGTGCGGTGGCCCGCAGCAGGAGTTCGTCGTACTCGGCGTCTGTGACGCCGTTGTGGAACAGGACTTTGGCTCCCGCCGGCACCATCGCCTCCAATTCAGCCTTCCGCTGGGGAGTGACCCGGCTAAGCAGATGCAGGGTGTAATCGTCCAGTCCGGCCATGCCCCGGATCATGGTTTCCACGTTCTTGTACGGCATGAATGAACCCATGTAGAGAAGTGTTTTGTCGGCTCCGGCTTCGGGGTCACGGGGTTTTTGTCCGGGCTGCGGGGCGTTACCCACAATCCGAACGGGTCGTTTTGTCAGGGCGTACTTGGCCATGAGGGCCTCTGTGGTGCTGCTGATGGTGGCCACAATGTCCGCTCGGTTCAACAGGAGCCGCTGGGGCCAGAACGCCTTGTGGTAAAGCCTCCAGAGCACGCGTACCGGTGCGGGGAGGAATCCCGGGGGAGTCGGGTGTTCGTAGTAGATGAGGTCGTGGAGGGTAAGGACCAGTCCGTAACGGCGCCCAAAGGTGCCCATGGTCTGCATGGGGCACACCACCACGTCGGCGCCAAGGGGGTTGACCTTACGGGCGACGAACAATTCCAGGGGAGACAACGGGCTGTTGATCATCACGTACGGGACGTCGGGCAGGAGGGCCAGTTGACGTTTGTCACTGATGAGCATGGTGACGTCCGCTATTTTGGACGTTGCGGCTATGAGGCTTGAACCGTAGCGGCTGATGCCATCGTGGTGGTCCGTTCGGGTAAAGCGGGCGTCGATGACAATTTTCACGCGGGATGTTCCTCCAGGAATTTCTGAATGGCTGCGGCGGCCGGGACCGGCGTCTCGTAGTGGATAAGATGCCCGACGTCGGGAATCACTTCCAGCTTGGCGTCAGGGAGCCGCTTCATGAGTTTGTGCTGGTTGGGCAAGGTGGCGATCTCATCTTTCTCGCCGGCGACCAGCAGCACGGGGAGAGTGAGCTGCTCGGCCACCTCGGCCACGTTGCCTGAAACGGAGGCTTTGAATGACTCGAGCAGGCTTTTCCTGTCCGCGAAGGCACTGAAGTAGGCATCGTGCTGGCCGTGGATGAAACGGCGTAGGCCCTTGTCCTTGGTTTTGGCCATGGTGATGCTCATGACGCGAACGATCACCCGATTCCGAAGAATGGCCAGTCCCAGTTGGGCTGGAAGCTTGGCGGACGCCTGGTAGTACAGCACCGCAAGTTTGGTCATGATGCCCTTGGGGCCCTCCAATGCGGGTGCGGCAATGGGGTTGATCAGGATCAGCGGATGGACAGCACCGGGATTCGCGGCCACGAAGTGGCTGGCGACGATCGATCCGAAGGAGTGGCCCAGCAGGACAGTCTTCTCGTCCAACGCGAGGGCAGCCATGAAACCGGAGATGAACTTCCCATAGCGCTCAACGCTGTGTTCATCTTCAAGGAAAGGTTCCGAGCTTCCGAAGGCCGGCAAATCCGGCATGATGATCCGCATTTCGGGCAGTTGGTCGGCTACACGCAGCAACCCATGGTGGTCTCCCCGGAAGCCGTGGATGACCAGGATGGTGCGCGTCGCCGGGCTGACGGTAACCGGTTCGTAGGTCCAAAACGCCACTTTGCTGCCATCGACTTCCACCTCGGAAGCGACGGTCCGTCCCGGCAGGGCTGCGCTGAAGAAATCGCCGGGGGCTTGGGTCCCGTCCGAGGATTTTGCGGTGTCCACTTTTGCCATGTAGCTGTTCCTAGTTCACGTTGTCCGGGTGCGAACCCGTTCGATGGTGGCGCTCCAGCCCGGCGATGCCGTCCATGTCCGGTGCTTCCAGTTCAAAATCGAACACTGCAAGGTTCTCCTTGATCCGTCCGGCCGAGCTTGCCTTCGGGATGACCAGGTTCCCCACTTGAAGATGCCAGCGGAGAATCACTTGGGCAGGGGTTCGGCCGTACTTTTCCGCCAGGGAAATAATGGCAGGATCTGACAACACTTGCCCCCGGCCCAGGGGACTCCAGGCCTCTGTGCGGATTCCGAGTTGCTCGTGCAAAGTCCGCAGCCTGGCCTGCTGCAGCCACGGGTGCAGTTCGATCTGGTTCACGGCGGGCACAACCTCTGCTTTTTGCATGAGCTCGTCGAGGTGTGCCGGTTGGAAGTTGGACACTCCAATGGCCCGCACTTTTCCTTCGCGGTAAAGCGTCTCCATGGCCTTGTACGTCTCTGCAAAGAGCCCGCGCCCGGCGCACGGCCAATGGATGAGGTAGAGGTCCACGTAATCGAGGCCAAGATTCGCTATGGAGGTGTTGAAGGCCCGCACTGTCGCATCGTAGCCCTGGTCATCGTTCCATACCTTGGTGGTGACGAAGACGTCCTCGCGTGCCAGTGCGTGCACCGACTCGCCGGAGCCGCCGGTGCCTCTGTTGGCCTCCGCGGCATCACCGATGGCGCCGCCCAGAGCACGGCCCACTCCCGCTTCGTTGCCGTACATCGCGGCGGTATCGAATCGGCGGTAGCCCTCACCCAGGGCCGTGGAAACCAAAGCTTCGGCGTCTTTAGCGGGCACTTTGTAGAGTCCGAACCCCAGGCGGTCCATCTGTACGCCGTTGTTCAATGCCAGCCGGTTCGATGTCAGCTTGGAGGGGGATCTCATAGCAACGACTCTACCCATTCCTTGCACGATTGCTTCAGGAATGGCCGTTGAAACTCACCAGGCGTCTGGCTGAGGCTTCGTCCAGGATGAGGTCCGTGGCCAGTCCAGCGGCCAAAGCCCCTTGGAGGCCATTGATTTTGGAGGCCCCGGAGACCACGCAGATCCGGCGCCTGACCTGCCGCAACTGCTCATGGCTGGGGCCAGTGGACCTCGCGTTGAGGGTAATGCCGTCCGAGGACCCGTCGCTGCGGAAAAAGACCGTGGCGACGTCGCCCACCACATCATCGGCGGCCAGCATGGTGAGGTCGTGTTCATCGAGGTAACCGCCGGCATAAACGTGGCTCGGGTAGTCCGAATCGACCGACCCGACGCCAAAGATGGCAATGCTCATACGCGCTTGTAAATCGAGGATGCGTTGAACGCTGCGCTCATTCCACATGGCCGTTTTGGTGGATGCGTGATCAAAGAACGCCGGGACGGGAAACTGTTCCACGCGGGCGCCGTAGGCGCTGCCGAAGCGGCGCATGATGTCGCTGGCATAGGTGATGCCGGTGGTTTGCATGTTTCCAGCACCGTTGAGTTGGACCACGATGCTGTCGTGCGTCACTTTGCGGGTGAGGTGGCGGCTGACTGCGCTCAGCGTCGCACCCCATGCCACGCCGATGATGGCATTGGAGTCCACCAACGGTCCTATTGTCCGTGCAGCTTGCATGGCGACGCGGTCCAGAGTCTCCGCTTCGTTGAGCGTATCCAGCACTGGAACCACGTGGACATCCACTCCGTACTGGTTGCGGATCTGGCTTTCCAACTCGGGGCCGGTGTCGAAAGGGCTCCGAATCTGAACCTGGACCAAGCCGGTTTCGCGGGCCGAAGACAGGAGCCGGGACACGGTGGACCGGGACGTTCGCAACTCGCGTGCAATCGCATCCATGGTCAGGTCCTGCAAGTAATACATCTGTGCAGCCCGGAGCGCATCCGAGTGACGTGATCGTGCCATCTCATTTCCTTACTGCACGTTTGTGCAAATAGCTTGACTCCATTTTCCACCTTCGCAAGATTAGTGGTGAACGGTGCAGCAGCGAGTGGCGCGGCGCACGAACCAAGCCCAAGGGAGCAGTTTTGGGACACAACAAGATTTCCGGTACCTCACAGCACGCACAGCGCGACTCCGTCGTTGCACTGCAGGAGCGGCCTTCGGCCAAGGTACTCATCATCGGCGGTGGCATTAATGGTGTCGGAACGTTCCGCGATCTGGCCCTTCAAGGGGTCGACGTCGCACTTGTTGAACGAGGTGACTACTGCCAAGGTGCCAGTGGCGCGTCCTCCCACATGATCCACGGTGGCATCCGCTACCTCGAAAACGGCGAGTTCCGCCTGGTCCAGGAATCCGTGGTTGAGCGCAACAGGCTCCTGCGTATTGCCCCGCACTACGTCAAGCCGCTGCAGACCACCATCCCGATTTTCAGCACGTTCTCAGGCATTCTGTCCGCCCCCATGCGCTTCCTGACCCACAAGCAGGGCAAGCCCAAGGAGCGCGGTGCGTTCCTCATCAAGGTGGGCCTGAGCATGTATGACTTCTTCTCCCGCGATGGCGGCAGCGTACCCCGCCACCAGTTCCGCGGCCGGACGAAAGCCCTGGCCGAGCTTCCCAAGCTCCACTCAGGTATCAAGTACGCCGCTACGTACTTTGATGCTTCCGTGCACAACCCGGAGCGCCTGACCCTCGACGTCCTGCAGGACGGCGAGAAAGCCGGCCTTGGCTCCGGACTCCCCGGAGGGAGCGCTCGAGCCAGCAACTACGTCTCGCTCGTCTCCATGGATTCGGACGGAGTCAAGCTTCGGGATGAATTGACCGGCAAGGAATTCGACTTCCAGGCAGACGTCATCGTGAACACCACCGGCGCCTGGGTGGACCTCACCAACCAGGCCATGGGCGCCGTCAGCAAGTTCATGGGCGGCACCAAGGGCTCACACATTGTTTTGGACCACCCGGAACTGCTCGCGGCGTGCAATGGACGCGAAATATTCTTCGAACACACCGACGGCCGCATCGTCCTCATCTACCCCATGGGTGACCGCGTCCTGGTGGGCACCACCGACGTTGACGCGGACATGTCCGAAGACGCCGTGTGCACGGAAGAAGAGATCGACTACTTCTTCGACTTGGTAGGACACGTATTCCCCACCATCAAGGTGGAGCGGGACCAGATCGTCTACAGCTTCGCGGGCGTCCGCCCGTTGCCCCGCCACGACGAAACCCAGCCCGGCTTTGTCTCGCGTGATTACCGCATTGAACGCAGCGTCCGCACCGGTGACGGTGCGGTGGCAACACCAGGCGGTAAGGCCGCCGTCGTACTGAGCTTGGTGGGCGGTAAATGGACTACTTTCCGGGCCTTGGCCGAACACATGACCAACGACGTCCTCCGCGAACTGGGCATGGAACGCAAAGTCTCGACGGCGAAACTCGCCATCGGCGGCGGGGCCGGTTTCCCTTCCACTGAACAAGGTGAACAGGAATGGATCAAGAAGCACATGGGTCCGGGCTTGGACGCCGACCGGGTAGCCGGGTTGCTGACCCGATACGGAACCCGGGCTGAAGCCGTGATCCAGTACCTCAACGCAGGGCAGGACCAGCCCTTGCGTTCCACCCGTGAACTGAGCGTCCGGGAACTGGCGTTCATGGCTGAGCACGAGCAGATCGGGCATCTGGTTGATGTTCTCATCCGCAGGACCTCCCTGGCGTTCCGTGGCCTGGTGACCGGAGAACTGCTCAATGAAACAGCCGCGGCATTGGCCGAACCGCTCGGGTGGGATGCTGCTGCCCGCGAAGCAGAAATCCGTCACGCCCAGGACGTCCTGCAGCGGTTCCACAAGGTTGACGTGCACAGCCTCGTAGCCTGAGGCCAAGCGGCGTCCGACAGCTTGACCGTCCCTGCGTGCGGCAGGGACGGAACGGGGTAGGTGGGCCCGATAGGGGACCACCACACCGGGACGGTTCCGGAGACAACGGAACCGTCCCAAACAACCTCCTCACCCGCGAGGAGGCTGACAACAGAAAAATGAGGAGTCAAAGATGTCTCTTGGAATTGTTTTCCTTTCCGAAGTATTCGGAACCATGATGCTGACCCTGCTGGGTTGCGGCGTCGTGGCAAACGTTGCGCTCAAAGGCACCAAGGGCAACAACGGTGGATTCTTGATGGTGACGTGGGGCTGGGGCATTGCGGTCTTCGCGGGCGTTTTCGTGGCCGCAAAGTCCGGTGCGCACCTGAACCCTGCTGTGACGTTGGGCCTGCTGGTCAACGGCAAGGCAGAGTACGCCCCGGATGTGGCCGTCACGTTCGCCTCCACCCTGACCTACTTCGGCGCTGAATTGCTGGGCGCCTTCCTGGGTGCCGTTGTTTGCTGGCTCGCCTACAAGCAGCACTTCGACGAGGAGCCCCTTGCAGCGAACAAGCTGGGCACCTTCTCCACCGGACCGGCCATTCGTTCCACGCCATGGAACCTCATCACGGAAATCATCGGCACGTTCGTCCTGGTCTTCGTCATCCTGACCTTTGGCGGTACTCCCCACCAACTCGGTCCGCTGGCTGTGGCACTGCTCGTCGTTGGTATCGGCGTTTCCCTCGGTGGCCCCACCGGCTACGCCATCAACCCCGCACGTGACCTCGGCCCCCGCATCGCCCACGCCCTTCTGCCTATCAAGGGCAAGGGAAGCAGCGACTGGGCCTACTCCTGGGTCCCCGTTGTTGGACCGCTGGTCGGCGGCGCCCTTGCCGGCCTGGTGGCCATGTGGGTTCCCGACATCATGCCCGCGATCGCCGGCTGATCCTTCGCGCACTCAACCGCACACACCCTCAATCACCACCCCGAAACCAGCAACGACCAACACTGAGACAAGGACGTCACCATGAATCAATACGTCATCGCCATTGATCAGGGCACCACCAGCTCCCGCGCCATCGTCTTCGACCACTCCGGCAACATCGTTTCAACCGGCCAGATGGAGCATGAGCAGATTTTTCCGCAGGCCGGCTGGGTTGAGCACAACCCCGCCGAAATCTGGAACAACACCCGCGAGGTCATTGCCTCGGCCCTGTCCAAGGCGAACCTGACCCGGCACGATATCGCCGCAGTCGGTATCACCAACCAGCGCGAAACAGCTGTGGTGTGGGACAAGAACACCGGAGAAGCTGTCTACAACGCCATCGTTTGGCAGGACACCCGTACCCAGCCGATCGTCGACCAACTGGCACAGGACGGCGGGCTCGAACGATTCAAACAGAAGGTTGGCCTGCCACTGGCCACCTATTTCTCGGGGACCAAGATCAAATGGATCCTGGACAACGTCGATGGCGCCCGCGAACGCGCCGAAGCCGGCGATCTCCTCTTCGGTAACACGGACGCCTGGGTTCTGTGGAACCTGACCGGCGGCGTGGACGGCGGCGTCCACGTCACCGACGTCACCAACGCATCGCGTACGCTCTTCATGGACCTGGAAACCCTTCAATGGGACCAGGAAATCCTGGACGTCTTTGGTGTCCCGGCCTCCATGATGCCCACCATTAAGTCCTCTTCCGAGGTCTATGGCCAGGTCCACACCTCCCAGCTTCTCCGCGAAACTCCGGTTGCCGGTATCCTGGGCGACCAGCAGGCAGCCACCTTCGGCCAGGCGGCATTCCAGCCCGGCGAAGCGAAAAACACCTACGGGACGGGTTGCTTCCTGATCTTCAACACAGGTGAGGAAATTGTTCACTCCAAGAACGGCCTCCTCACCACGCTGGGATACAAGCTGGGCGACGCCAAGCCGCACTACGCGCTGGAAGGTTCCATCGCTGTTACCGGTTCCTTGATCCAGTGGCTCCGCGACAACCTGGGCATGATCAGTTCCGCTCCGGAAGTTGAGGAGTTGGCTGCCGGTGTCAAGGACAACGGTGGCGTCTACATCGTCCCCGCCTTCTCCGGCCTCTTCGCACCCTACTGGCGCGCAGATGCCCGCGGTGCGATCGTCGGGCTCACGCGCTTCGCCAACAAGGGACACATTGCCCGTGCGGCGCTGGAAGCAACTGCCTTCCAAACCCGCGAGGTCCTGGACGCTGTCAACGCGGACTCCGGCGTACCCCTTACCGAGTTGAAGGTCGACGGCGGAATGGTCGCC
>NZ_JABMCX010000560.1 GCF_013179505.1 Paenarthrobacter sp. CM16
CCGTAGAAAACCTCACGCAGCGCCCTTTGGTTCTAGCTGAATCCGGGTGGTCGCAGTTGGACCCCACCAGGCGTCAGCTCAACGACCGCGCCCAGAAGCACGGACTGTCCCTCACTCCCGACATCGAAGTCGAAACCCCTGCCGGCGCTCTCGCGGTGGCGGCGACAGGACTGGCCGGAGCTGTGATCTCCGCCCCGGTGGCCGAGGCACTTGGATATGGAAAGTCCTTGCACTCCGTCAGCCTCAACCCTCCCCTGATTGAGACGTTTGCCATCATTACCCGGGACCCGTCGTCGCTCTCTCCCGGCACGAAGGCCATGATCGAACTTGTCGAGGAGCACATGAGCAAACTCCACACTGGATTCCAGTCCGGCTAACGTCAGGAACTTCACCGTCCCTTGCCGCCGGTCAGCGTCTCCGGACTGAGGAGATCGCCGCGAGACACTCTTTGCCGATGACGTATTCCGGTAGATCACCCAAAATCAAAGTAGCCAGCCTCGGCACTATACGGCCGCGTCCGTCAACGGCGTAACCGGAAAGGATTGTGGCTGCAACAACTCCCTCGGCTGGGTTCAAGGTGATCTGGCCGTCGAAGTGGTGGACCGTCGTCGTTCCCGTGCAGAGGTTTCGGTGCGTCATGAGGTTGAGGGCCCACCGGCGTTGGCCTGTAGTCAACTCCACCTTGGTGGTTGATTCGCCTCGAAATTCTGCAGATTCTCCGAGCAATAGCGAGCGTTCGACGTCGTCGACTATCAGGGCCACCGGCCCGGGGCTGGCCAGCGTAAATACCCTGTCAAGGTCCGGGAGCTGTGAAAACGGAGCAGATTGGGCAAGTTCGGCCAGACTCAGCCGCCAGAGGACATCGCGCTTAGCTCCGCGACCGCCCTCCACGTGAGAATGAATCAGCCTCGTGCGGCCGGCGCCGTTAGCCCATGGCTCAGAGCCCAGCTGAGAGAACAACTTCAGCTGGGTATTCCTCGTCATGACGGTTGTGCGTGCGGCTGAATTCAAAGGTGGCTCCCTTACTTCAGTGTGGCCGGTCACGCGTGGCTGCCCTCGTTGACATGTCGGTGCCCGGATGGGGTTAGGCCATGAGGCCGTGGAGGGCGTCCGCCAG
>NZ_JABMCX010000561.1 GCF_013179505.1 Paenarthrobacter sp. CM16
TCGATCCCGGGACCGGCCTGCCGGACGGCCCGGTGAGCCGTGTGGAGACAGGTTCTCCGAGCGTGCTGGTTCCCGCCCTTTAACTGACACCGAGACGGCAGTTAACACCCATGCTCCGCTCGAACATTGGTATCAACTGCCGTCTCGGCGAGTCTTTCTAGACGGTCCAGACCTGGACGTCGTCCGTGCCGCAGATCAGTTTGCGGCCTGTGGGCTCAAGGATGACCCAGAGCAGTTCCTGGTGCTTGGAGACATCGTCAACGCGGCCGGTGCCCGCGCCCAAGGCGACGTCGTAATCCAGACGGGATCGCCGGAATTGAGCTCGGACCATTCTGCCGCCGGTACGTGGCGGTAGTCGGCCGGCCGGTTAAGGATGGTGCTGGTCATGCCGACACTTCAGCAGCCGTACGGCGCCGCCAGAGGGTTGCCACGCCGTTGTGGGCGGGCAGCACGTGGCCCTCGGGGAACGCCTGCACGGCATCCGGCTCGGAGTCCGGGCTCCACAAGCCCGAGGCCGGGCAGTGGGAACCGGTAGGCATAGTGCGGGTGGCTCGTTCGCGCAGGAGGGCGATGCTCTTCATCGTTGAAACTCATCCTTGGGAGTAGATCGGGGGCACTGCGTGGTGTGAAGCAGATCTCTTCAACCCTATGCAAGTCACAAGGGCTTCGTTATAGACAACTGCATAGGGTTTTGGAGGTAGCTCGTGCATGAGGACAGTGCCGCCATGGCACGTCTCCCGCCAGCGCGCCTGCAAGCGCTTCCAAAATGGGACCCGAAGCACGGAACTTCACATCCCGTAACGCTGAGAATCTATGGATTAACGTGCAGCAAGCGCTTACAGTTGTGACTTGTCCCACAGCACCGTCGCTTAGCGGAAGGTTCCATCACTTGTTATCTCGCAGCTATAGACCAGCACTCCCCCCACATCGCCGCCTCGGTCGCCTCACCGCAGTCGTCCTGACGACGGCGGCCCTCACCGCCACAGCGGTCCTCCCCGCGGGTGCCGCCCCGGCCTCCAAAGACGCTGATCCCGCAGCCCTGCACTCCCTCCGCGGAGGGGTGAGCGATCAAAATTTCTACTTCGTCATGGCCGACCGCTTCA
>NZ_JABMCX010000562.1 GCF_013179505.1 Paenarthrobacter sp. CM16
TCATACCTTTCATCCACAGCCTTTGCCCCCACTACGCTGAAACCATGAGCCTTTCCGATCAGCATGCCGCCGAATTGTCTCCGGAAACCGTTGTCGTTGCAGCCGGGCGCCCCGAGCGCGCCCATGATGAGCCGGTCAATCCACCCATCGTCCTGTCCTCCACATACTTCGGCACCGGCTCATTGAGCGACGGCGACCGTGGCTACGGACGCTACGCCAACCCCACCTGGGATCCGTTCGAGGACGCACTTGCCAAACTGGAGGGTGCCACCCTTCCGGGCCTGCTGTATGCCTCCGGTCTCGCTGCAGTCAGTTCGGCACTGTCCCTGGTACCAGCCGGCGGCGTTGTGGTCATGCCCTCCCACAGTTATGCCGGCTCACTGGTGATGGCAACGGAGTTGGCGGAGAAGGGTTTCCTCGAACTGCGCACGGTGGACATTACGGACACTGACGCCGTAAAGGCCCTCATTAACCCGGAAAACGGCACGACGGCGGACCTCCTCTGGCTCGAAAGCCCCACCAACCCCATGCTCGGCATCGCCGATATCCGTGCGCTGACCGATGCCGCACACGCAGTGGGTGCGATCGTCGTGGCGGACAATACTTTCTCCACGCCCTTGGTGCAGCAGCCACTCAGCCTGGGGGCCGACGTCGTACTTCACTCGGTGACCAAGTACCTGGCCGGACATTCGGACGTCGTGCTGGGTGCCCTGGTGACATCCAACCCCCAACTGCGCGCCACGCTCCTGCACCATCGCATCATCCACGGTGGCATCGCCGGACCGTTCGAGGCCTGGCTGGCGCTGCGTGGTCTGCGCACGTTGGCGCTGAGGATTGAGCGCTCGCAGGCTTCGGCGGCAACGCTCGCTGAACGCCTCAGCAGCCACCCCCGCGTGGAAGCCATCCGCTTCCCCGGCCTCCGCACGGATCCCGGCCACGAGCGCGCCAAAGCGCAGATGAAGGGCTTCGGGTCCATCCTTTGCATCCAGATCGCCGGCGATGAACAGCGCAGCGGTGCCGAGGCCGCGGACGCACTGGTCCGTGCCTTGCAGCTGTGGCTGCCTGCAACATCCCTTGGCGGGGTCGAGTCACTGATTG
>NZ_JABMCX010000563.1 GCF_013179505.1 Paenarthrobacter sp. CM16
TTTTGTCTGCGGGCTTGGATTTGGACGTTCTTCCGGGTTGCGCCCAGCGATCCAAGAGGGCGCTCAGCGCGGTGAAGACGATGGCTCCCGCAAGGAGCCCCACCGCTGCGCGCACGATTCCGCCCTGTTCATAGGCGTCCTCGAACAGTTCGAACGCCAAGGCGGTGATGAGCGACCCCGCAGCGAAGGACAGCAGGATGGCCAGAACCCGCTTCGGCAGCTCGAAACGCACTCCGACGATGGCGCCGATGACCAGGGCGCTGGAGGCGATCAATCCGAACCACAGTGATGCCATCACAACGCCAGTATAGAAGTAAGTAACCTGATCTTCTCTAGGGCAAGGAAAAAGCGTTCGACGGCGGCAGGCCGTCGTCGAACGCTTCTTTCCGAACGGCGTAGGCTGCTTGCCATGGAGACGTCATTCAACATTGAACTGGTCAATCAGAACGAGTACTTGGTGCGGTGGGCATCAGAGGGGCAAACCGGCGAATCCCTGGTCCACACCAACCCGGACTTCCTTGCCGAGGTAGGGCTCGATGCCTTCGAAGAGCAGCGTGTTGTTGAAGAAACCACGTCATATCTGGCCGAACACCAGCCGGTGATCGATTTTCCCCAAACCGTTGACCTGGAAGAGATCGCAGCCGCTTACACCGATTACGCGGAGCAGTTGAAGGCGCGGCTCGAGGCGCGGTAATTGGCGGTTTGATGGGTGCTCCTGTAAAAGCACCTGGCCCGCTACTTCGTGGACGGACAGAGGCGCTACGTTTAAAGCATGGTGACTTTGCAGACTGTGGCGGAGCGGGCAGGGGTCTCGGCTGCGGTGGTTTCCGCAGCGGTTTCCGGCAGTAAATCCGTCAGGATGAGCCCCTCTACCCGCAAGCGGGTAGAGGAAGCGATCCGTGAACTGGGGTATGTCACCAATCACGCTGCGAAGGCACTGAAAACGTCGCGAACCGGTTTGGTTGCGACCATCACGCCCAATCTTTCGAACCCGGTGTTCGATGAGGCGCTTCGTGGTGTCCAGGATGCGGCGGATGCCAATCGCGGCGCCATCCTTCTCGCCGACTCGGACAGGGTTTCCCCTGGC
>NZ_JABMCX010000564.1 GCF_013179505.1 Paenarthrobacter sp. CM16
CACGCTTAATGGCTGGACCACAGCGACGTGCATTCTCTTGGATGTCGCGAAAGCCTCAAACGATGACCGTGACTGGGACGTGTTCAACAAGTCCGTTCAAGGCATGGAAAGTATCATCAGCCTTTACGACGTCCCCGAGCTCGCCAACTCCCGCTACAAACTCGAAGGCGACGCTACCTTCCAGCTCAATGCCGTGGGCAGCGACGTGCAAGTGACAGATTGTCAGGTAGTGGTTCCCTCAGCAGGTGTCTTCGCTGCGAACGTGGAGGGCGATCAGGCGGGGGAAGCTCTCAAAACAGGTCCCTTGAACATTCGAGACGGCAAGTTGGGGCGTATCAAGGTTCGTTTGAGCAGGTTCTCTTGGCCCGCGCCTAACCGACTTTTGATGAAGGTAACTGCTGAACGTGCTGCTCAAGTCAAGGTGGCTATTGGGGAGACGACCTATAACCCCTTCGGGAGTGTGCCAAAGATAACCGGTCAGAAGCACCTTAAAGAGTTCGATCTACTGCCCGGAGAAAACCTTATTGAGGTTCCAGTGCCATGGATTGCTGCGGAGATGGTTGCACACCCCACCAACTTCTCCAAGAAGCTCACAGGGCGGCAGTTCAACGTCTATCACTACATCCACATTGATACGCTCACCAAGATCGTGGAGCAGTCTGGCAGCGAGCTCCTGGGCTACTACCTCGATAAATGGAGGCACGCTCCGTCGTTGTGGGCCGACCATCCGGCCTATCAGGATGAACGCCTCATGCTCGAACGCTTCGACATGCACAAACACAAGTAGCCACAACCAACAAATGCCCCCACCGTACGGGTGGGGGCATTTGTTATACGGTGCCGAAGAAGCCGCCCAGTGGCGTCTGTCTCGCGCGGCGGTGAAGGGCGTAAGCGGAACGTCTTGATGCAACGAAGGGCCCTTACGCGGCAGGCTAGAGCGTTGTAGAGTCACCTTCCATAATCGCCAACACCTCAGGATCCTCCCAGACTATGGGCGCGTATATCTGCCCTAGCTGCTGGATCAACTCAACGCATTCGGGGACGTCGGCCTCAGGTACGCGCTTCAGTTTGTGGATAAACCA
>NZ_JABMCX010000565.1 GCF_013179505.1 Paenarthrobacter sp. CM16
TTTTTTCTACCAGTATTCGGCATCTGAGTTCTTATCGCGTGACTTCTGTTCAGACTTTATCTCTTCCCATCTTCCCTCTCCCACATCCCTAACCCTTCCAGCCGTCCCTCTCCCACATCCCTAACCCTTCCAGCCGTCCCTCTCCCACATCCCTAACCCTTCCAGCCGTCCCTCTCCCACATCCCTAACCCTTCCAGCCGTCCCTCTCCCACCCAAGAGCCGTTAGCTTTCCTTGACGTCCAGCAATACCTCGTTATGTCGCAGGAACCAAGGCTTGAAAGGAGGGTCGAAGCGCGCGAATCTGGGCGCACTGATCGGTGTCAGATCAGCCAACTGAAGGGCCCCGGTCAGCGCAACCGTATGGCGCTCAAAGGCCGCAGCTGATCCATTGCCTGTGAATCGTGCAACGGCAGATAAGGCCCCTGGCACCTCACGGATTTTGACCTTGGGTTCTTTTGGCACCGGAGCAGTCTCCGCTGTCAGCCCCGCCGGCAAAACGAAGGCGACAGCGTAGTCCCCGTCCCTACCATCCGGGAGGGGTCCGCTCTGTAGGACCGGCGCCGTCACAGCCAGTTTCTCTGACGTTCCGCTCTCCTGAATGACAGGCGCGGTCATGGTCAGCTTCTGCCTGGTGGTGTTGCTGCCGCTGATGTAGTTGAAAAGATAACGGAAGGCCTCGTTCCCGGCGCGATCAAAGGCCGCGTGAACTTCCACCTCCGCGAGAACATGCGCGGGATACCGACGCAGTTCGAAGTGGGGATATTGCTGGACCAGATCGTACGGCTGCTGTTCAGTCATGATTCAACCGACCTTATGCCGACAGGGCTCGAGCCGCCAGAGCATTGGAGGTGACAGAGGGAACCGCTCAAGCACGCGGGACGTGGAAGAGGGAACCGCTCAAGCACACGGGACGTGAGAGAGGGAACCGCTCAAGCACACGGGACGTGAGAGTGCCCCTATGTTTTTCGTCAAGCGGTTGCGGGTGTTGGGGGTTGGTAGAGGGTGCCGTCGCGGAGCATGGCGTAGAGGGTATCGCAGCGTCGTCGTGCCAGGGCGATGAGTGCCTGGTTGTGGC
>NZ_JABMCX010000566.1 GCF_013179505.1 Paenarthrobacter sp. CM16
GCGCAAACGGCGCGGGGTCAACCGTGAAGGCCTCGAAGCCGGCAAACGGAGCACCCGCACCATCCTCTGGATCCTGCTGGCGGTAGCCATGGTGCTGTACGGCTTCCCCTTCCTGTATTTGCTGTTCACGTCGTTCAAGACCCCGATCGACACCATCGCCGTTCCGCCCACCATCCTGCCGCGGGAATGGACGCTGGAGAACTACACCAACGCCCTGGGCCGCAGCGGGGTCTTGGCGTCCTTCATCAACAGCATCCAAACGGCTGTCATCAGCACTGTGTTGTCACTGGTCCTGGCCGTTCCGGCCGCTTACGGCATCACGCGCTACAAGACACCCAGCGGCCAGGTGTTCATCATGGCTGCCTTGGTCACCCGCATGGTCCCGCCGGTAGCAATCGGCATCCCGCTGGCATCCATGATGTCCTCGGTAGGCTTGGCGGATACGCCCATAGCCCTTTCCATTGCACACACCACCATCTCGCTGCCGCTGTCCATCTGGCTGATGTCCAGCTTCTTCGAGTCTGTCCCCCGGGACCTGGAAGAAGCCGCAACCGTGGATGGGTGCAGCCGGCTTGGAGCCCTGTGGCGGGTGGTGATCCCTGTAGTGTCCGGCGGTATCGCGGTCACGGCGATCTTCGCATTCCTGGCTTCCTGGAACGAGTTCCTGTTCGCCCTCCTGATGACGGCGATCCGGTCCCAGACCACGCCCGTGGTAATTGCGAACTTCCAAACGCAGTTCGGCCTGGACTGGGGATCCATGACGGCCCTCGCCGCCGTCTACTCGATCCCGGTCATCCTGCTGACGCTGCTGTTGCAGCGCAAAATCGTGGCGGGCATGACACTGGGCGCCGTGAAGGGCTGATCATCAAGTCCAGTACTCAAGGGCCAGTGCCACCATCAACGAGTAGCCTACTCATAGCCCCCAAAGGCAACACCAACCATAAGGACGTGGGAGTCGGATGAGCAACAAGAACATCGGTATCAAGGACGTAGCCGTCGCCGCCGGCGTGTCCGTCACCACGGTGTCCCATGTCCTCAACGAGGTGTCCTACGCCCGGATCAGCA
>NZ_JABMCX010000567.1 GCF_013179505.1 Paenarthrobacter sp. CM16
AACCAATGGTGGCGATCATGAAGAAGCGCACCATCTTGGGAGTGGCGCGGACCTTGCCGCTCTTGAAGAGCACCAGGGTGACGCCGAAGACGGCCAGCGTACCGATGACAGCCTGGAGGCCGACGCCGGGGTACATGCCGTCCAGGATTCGGGTAAGGCCACCAAGGAAAAGACCCTCAAGACCGGCGTAGGCAAGGATCAGGGCCGGTGAAGGCTGCTTCTTGAACGTGTTGACCAGGGCCAGCACAAAGCCGCCCAGTGCACCAACAATCATGAGCATGGTGGAGAGGGCGGGCGCTACGAAGAGCGTCACGCCGGCACCGATCACCAGCACCACGAGACAGGCGACCGTCTTCATGATGACGTCGTCGTAGGTCATGCGGCCGGTGTCTGCCGGGCCGGCAGCCGGCTGGTTGTACATCTGCTGCAGCTGCTCATTGGTCATGTTCTGCTGCTGGGCAGACCATGCGGCCTGGCCGTCCATCACCTGGCTCGGCGCCCGGCCGGGTGCCTGGTTAAACTGCTGGCCGTACGGGTTCTGCGGTACAGGCGGGGCCTGCTTTGCTCCACGGAAATTCTTTCCGTTGAAGACTGGGTTTCCGCCAAGTGCCATTGCGGGTGTCCTCCTGAAAAAGGGCTAAGTGATAATTCACGGTACCAATTACCACGCCCGTGCGGCAGGGATAGTTCCCTTGTTCACCCAGACGAAACGTAACCGTGACACTAAAACGGCAGGGTGGCAGCGTGGGACGCACCCAGGACCGTTTAGAAACACCCTCAAACAACAAAGGTTTACTTAAGTGTGACTACATCATGAGTTGCCTATAGCTTCACAGTTGTTATCCGATCGCGATGTTTGCACCCCCGAACTGGGCATTTATTCAGCCCGCCGGACGGTAACATAGGCCACACATGGGTGACTTAGATCACAATCGAGGCAGCTAGGCAAGAACTGTTCACAAGCCCCATTTACCGTTCGCACCGGCTGCAATGGCGCAGCCGGGACCACCCCCACTGTGGAGGTTTCCATTTTGAGAAGCACACTGCGCGACC
>NZ_JABMCX010000568.1 GCF_013179505.1 Paenarthrobacter sp. CM16
GAACGCGGAAAGACCGGCTAGGTAGCGCGTGGCTTCTGCTGAACCCCGTCTTCAATGGGTTGACCTACTACTTCGTGTTCGGCCTGCTGCTGCAGACCAGCCATGGCATCGATAATTTTGTCGGTTATCTGGTTGTTGGAGTCTTCCTTTTCCAGTTCAGCTCAGGCGCGATCACGTCAGGTGCGCGATCGATTCGCAACGGTAAATCTGTTGTGCAAGCATTCAACTTTCCACGGGCAGCACTGCCTTTGGGTGCCAACATGCGTGAGATGCTTTCAGCTGTTCCCTTGATCTTGGGCATGCTCCTCCTCATAGTTCTGGTGCCGCCCGCCGAGAAAGTCAGCCTGTTGTGGCTTCTGACTATTCCGGCCGTGATTCTCCAGGGGATCTTTAATCTCGGAATCGGACTGATTCTTGCACGTGTCATCTCGAAGGTTCACGACATCACCCATCTCCTTCCCTTCGTTATCCGCGCCTGGATGTACGGTTCGGCTGTCTTCTACTCCTACGAACGGTTCGTGTCCGATCCGACGATTCTCGCCGTGATGAAGTTCAATCCGCTCTTCAACGTCATTGATATCGTTCGCAGCAGCGTCCTTTACGATCGTGTGCCGTCTTGGGAATCATGGGCAACTCTGGGAGTCGTCGCGCTGGGGGCACTCTTGGTTGGCTTCGTATTCTTCTGGCAAGGGGAGGAGACTTATGGGCGCGATTGATTCAACTGCATTTTTGGATGGTCCTCCCTGCGTAGTCATAGACAAGGTCCGGATGACCTATCGGGTGCCATCTTCTGACGGACGCAGCACGTCCAGCAGACGGGGAATCAGGGGAAGAATTACAAGCCTGCTGGAGCGGCCGAACTTGGTCACGGTTTCTGCGCTCAAAGAGATCTCTTTGGTTGTGGAAAGGGGCGAGTCTGTTGGCATCATCGGCCGTAATGGTTCCGGAAAAAGCACAATGATGAAGTTGATCAGCGGCCAAGTGGCGCCGACCCACGGTGCTGTTTATGCT
>NZ_JABMCX010000569.1 GCF_013179505.1 Paenarthrobacter sp. CM16
TGTTTTGGCGAAGATGAGCCCGGCCACTTCGCCCTGCATGGTGAGCAGCGGACCGCCGGAGTTGCCCGGCTGAACGTCACCGGCCAGCTTATAGACCAGCTCCGGAGAAGGATTGCTCCCGTAGATGTCCGGGACAATGATGGTCGAAATCCCTTGGACGGTGGCCGGCTTTGATTGGAAAGGACCGCCGTGCGGGTACCCGGCAAAGGCCGCGGGGCTGCCTTCGGGCAGGTCGGCACTCATCGGCAGCGGACTGGACTGCAGTCCATCCACGGCCAGGACTGCGATGTCACGCTGGGGGTCGAAGTACACCACCCGACCCGGCAACGCGCCGCCGTCGGGCACTTCCACCACCGGCTGCGACACGCCCGCCACAACGTGCGCATTGGTCACGACGCGCCCGGGCGAGACGACAAATCCGGATCCGGTCTGGTTCTGGCCGCATTCAAAGGCTGTGCCCGCGATCTTGAGGACTGACTCGGCGGCCTGGTTGAGGGCCGGGGTGTCCGTGGAGGCGTTGGGGACAGGCACCGGAGTCACGGGCCCGATGCCCTCGATGAGTTTGGGGATGCCGTCGCCGATCACCGTGGACCGCAGCTGTGCCATGGTGCTCTTGACCGGCGTTGGAGTGATGTTGTCGATGTAGCGGATCACACGGGAACCGGCCAGCTGCTGGGAAACAAAAGGCACGCCCAGCGAACTGATGCTGAACGCCAACATGGACATGACCAGCGCAGCCACCACCACACTCACCACGCCACCGATCAACCGGTCAACGGCATGCAGCGGCTTGATCCGCACGGCATGGCGGATTCTGCGTCCGATCATGGTCCCCAGCCCGTGGCCCAAAGCTATAAGCACGACGGCGGCACCCACCGTAGCGGTCAGCCTCCAACCACTGTCCGTCACCCAGCCACTCACAAGCGGCACCGCGATGAACGCAGCAACGGCACCCACCACGAATCCGGCAATTCCACCGAGTGTGACCATAAAGCCGTTGCGCAGGCCAT
>NZ_JABMCX010000057.1 GCF_013179505.1 Paenarthrobacter sp. CM16
GGTGTCCGCGCGGTCGTCCAGCCCGGCGGTTCCGTCCGTGACGAGGAAGTCATCGCCGCAGCCAACGCTGCCGGCATCACGATGTACTTCACGGGTGCACGCCACTTCTTCCACTAGAAGTTCTTCAGCACCACAACGCAACGGCGGCCGCCCCCGGTAGGGGACGGCCGCCGTCGTGCTTTATCCGCACGTACTCAACAGGGACGTGCCAGCAAAAGATGGTCCGCTACGAAGCCGCTGCTGCGGTGTTGTACGTGGACTGGATGACGGTGCCCCAGTACGGGCCGTACATGGTGGTGGAGTTGCTGCCGTAGCCGTAGCTGTTCACGGAGTTCTGGTAGCCGGTGGAGCTGGTGCCGATGAACCACGGACCGCCCGAGGACCCGCCGGTCATGTTGCAAGGGATTCCCTGGCTGTTGAACTGCGGGTTGTAGGGATCGTTGGTGGCCTTGCCGGAGCAGCTCTTGAGGGATTCGCCGTTGAACGGTGAGCCTGCCGGGTAGCCGAAGGCCTTGTAGCTCAGGCCGCGGGCGGCGTTGAACTGGACACCGGAGGACCCGACGACGTCGGCGAGCTTCTGGCCGTTGAGGGTATTCATGACGGCGAAAGCGGTGTCGTACTGCATGTTGCCGTTGGAGGACCACTGGGTGGGGGCGTACAGCGCCTTTGCCGTCCACTTCCCGTAAGGTGCTGCGCCGTTCAGGTATGCCGGGACGAAGACGAAGTTGGTGGCGTAGGCGCCCGGGCCTTCGTTGAGGCAGTGCCCGGCGGTGGAAACGGTGCTCTTGTTCGTTGAGGTGACGGAGTTGCCGGAGCAAACGTAGTTGGAGCCGCCGAGGGTGAAGAAGACCTTGCCGATGTGCTTGACGGGGGTTTCGCTCTGGTTGACCTTGCGGTCGATGGACGTGGAGCCGGTGGTGGCTTGTTGGCCGGCGATGCTGCTGATGGCGCCCGGGGCTTCGGTGACCGGGGCTTTGCCGAGGTTGAGGAGCTTGCCGCGCTCGAGTGCTTTGGCCGCGAGGATTTCGCCGGACTTGGCATTCTTCATGCGCTCAGGAGTCCAGTAGTCTGCAGCGCCGGTGTCCGACACTACATGGCTGCTGACCGTAGCGCCGCTGGAGTCCGCGTTCTGTGCCGGTGCCGCGTTGGCGCTGGTGGTTCCGACCAGCGCCAGGATTGCGGCAGCGGACAGACTCAGCAGGCTTGTGGCCAGGGTCTTGGTTTTTGTCACGTTGTTCCTACCTATCGAGGGAGTGAGGCGGCCAGTGATGGCGACCGCCGACTGACGGAATTGAAGTTACCCAACGTATGACAACTTTGTAAAGAGATGTTTCATAGTTTGTGATAATTTGCTGTCACTTCCTCGTCACAAGCCGGGGTCGATTTCGTGGTCGGTTGCACGACCTCTCGACCACATGAGGTACTAAGGGTACTGTTTATCTGGTTGTGGCGGAGGGGAGCAGGCATGGCCCAATCATCATCAGTCAAGAGATCCAACCGGGCGTCGGGCGAAATCCGCCTCCCGGGAATCATTCTGGGAATCGGCCTCGGTGGGTTCGTGGACGGCATCCTGCTCCACCAAATCCTCCAATGGCATCACATGCTGTCAAGCTCAGACACGGCTAACATCGACGTCGGATCTTACCCGGTGACCACCGTGCACGGCTTGCAAATGAACACCTTGTGGGATGGCCTGTTCCACACCGTGACCTGGCTGGCCGTACTGATCGGCCTTGGGATCCTCTACTCGCGGCTGAACGACACCCGCTCTCGGAACAGGGTCTGGGCCTCGCGCACCTTGTGGGGTTGGATGCTCTTGGGATGGGGTTTGTTCAACGTGGTGGAGGGCCTCATCGACCACCAGATCCTGGGCATTCACCACGTCATCAGTGGCGAATTCCAAGTCCTGGCCGACGTCGTCTTCCTGATATTCGGGGCGCTGTTGATGGTGGGTGGTTGGTTGCTTCAACGCAGCGCCCAGGCGCCTGGCAGTACGCAGGCCGCTCACCAGGAGCGCTGACGCTTGCACCAGGACCTGAACCTGCAGCACCACCAGCTGGAGCACCACGCCGAATCCGGCGCAACCGGAGTCCTGCTCATTCTCTTCGCACTCGCGGTCGTGTACGTGCTCCTGGCCATGAGGCAACGAAATAGCTGGCAGCGCCGGCGGACCGTTTTCTTCCTCGCGGGCCTCGGCGTCCTGGGGGTCGGACTGACCCCGCAACTCTCGCCGTTTCAGCCCGGCAGCCTACCCGCCCACATGTTCCAGCATCTTCTGATCGGCATGTACGCGCCGATCGCACTGGTCCTTGGGGCGCCTGTAACGCTGCTGCTCCGGAGCATCCCGCGGAAACAGGGCAGACGCCTGGGTCGGACGCTCCGTTCCAAACCCCTGCACGTCCTGGCGCATCCGGTCGCCGCGCTGGTCCTCAATGTGGGCGGTCTCGCCGTGCTCTACTTCACCCCGCTGTATGCGGCAACAACACAGCACCCCGCACTGCACACCCTCGTCCATGTCCACTTCATCGCGGCCGGAATCCTGTTTGCCTGGGCCATTGCCGGCCCGGATCCCGCACCACGAAGACCCTCCGTTCCCGCGCGCCTGGTGGTTTTGGGGATGGCAATCGCCGGGCACGCGGTCATCTCCCAATTGCTTTACGCGGGCCTCTTCGTCCAGGTCGGGGGTTCCTCCGCGGAGCGAAGGCAGGCGGGTGAGCTCATGTACTACGCCGGCGACATCGCCGAATTATTGTTAGCGTTCGCCCTCGTTTCGTCATGGCGGCCCGTGCGCCAAGCCGGGCGGGCCGGCGTTCGGGGAGCGGAAAGAAGCCAGCGCACGACGCCGGCAGGCAGCAGCGGTGGCCAGGCCGCCGTCGGGGGTTAATCACCGGAGAGTGGTAACGAACACGTGATCCCGGACACGAAGGGCCGCCTTAACCGTCTACTCGGGTAAGTTAGGAGATGTTGAAATCTGCAGACTTTCAGGGAGAACCCCGCCAATGGCCAAGATTATCTATACCCACACAGACGAAGCGCCGATGCTGGCAACGTACTCATTCCTGCCGATTGTTGAAGCGTATGCCTCGACCGCAGGTGTAGAGGTTGAGACCCGCGATATTTCGCTGGCCGGCCGCATCATCGCCGTGTTCGGTGATTTCCTGACTGAAGAACAGCGCACGGGCAACGCCCTTGCTGAACTTGGTGAACTGGCAAAGCAGCCGGAAGCCAACATCATTAAGCTGCCCAACATCAGCGCCTCCGTGCCGCAGCTCAAGGCTGCCATCGCCGAGCTCCAGGCCCAGGGCTTCGCCCTCCCGGACTACCCGGACAACCCCTCCTCGGACACCGAGACGGATATCCGCTCACGCTACGACAAAATCAAGGGCTCCGCTGTGAACCCGGTGCTGCGCGAAGGCAACTCTGACCGCCGCGCACCCCTGTCGGTGAAGAACTACGCCCGCCAGAACCCGCACTCCATGGGTGCTTGGTCCGCTGATTCCAAGACCAACGTGGCCACCATGGGCGAGAACGACTTCCGCTCCAACGAGAAGTCCGTTGTCCTGGACGCCAACGACTCCCTGACCATCCAGCTGGTCAAGGAAGACGGCAGCACCAAGGTCCTGAAGAAGGACTTCCCCGTCCTGGCCGGCGAAGTTGTGGACGCTACCGTGCTCCGCGCCGACGCCCTGGACGAGTTCCTCAAGGCACAGGTTGCCCGCGCCAAGGAAGAAGGCGTTCTCTTCTCCGCACACCTGAAGGCCACCATGATGAAGGTCTCGGACCCCATCATCTTCGGCCACGTGGTCAAGGCGTACTTCTCCGAGCTGTTCGAGACCTACGGCAAGCAGCTCGCAGCCGCAGGCATCAGCCCGAACAACGGCCTCGCAGCAATCCTCAGCGGTCTCGAAGACCTGCCGGAGGACGTCCGCGAGGGCGTCAAGGCAGCCATCACCAAGGGCCTCGAAGACGGCCCCGCGCTGGCCATGGTCGATTCCGATAAGGGCATCACCAGCCTGCACGTCCCCTCCGACATCATCGTTGACGCCTCCATGCCGGCCATGATCCGCTCCTCCGGCCACATGTGGGGCCCGGATGGCAAGGAAGCCGACACCCTGGCTGTCATCCCGGACAGCTCCTACGCCGGCATCTACCAGGTTGTCCTGGATGACTGCCGCGCCAACGGTGCTTTCGATCCCACCACCATGGGCACCGTCCCCAACGTGGGCCTCATGGCACAGGCAGCCGAAGAATACGGCAGCCACGACAAGACCTTCGAGATCCAGGCAGCCGGCACCGTCCAGCTCGTGGACAGCAAGGGCAACGTCCTCACCGAGCACCAGGTCTTCCCCGGTGACATCTGGCGCGCCTGCCAGACCAAGGACATCCCGGTCCGCGACTGGGTCAAGCTGGCCGTCACCCGCGCCCGCGCCTCCCAGACCCCGGCCGTGTTCTGGCTGGACGAGACCCGCGCCCACGACGCCAACCTGATCGCCAAGGTCAACGAGTACCTCAAGGAACACGACACCGAGGGCCTCGAGATCAAGATCCTCTCCCCGGTTGAGGCCACGGCCTTCACCTTGGAGCGCATCCGTAAGGGCGAAGACACCATCTCCGTCACCGGTAACGTCCTCCGCGACTACCTCACGGACCTGTTCCCGATCCTCGAGCTCGGCACCAGTGCCAAGATGCTCTCCATCGTTCCGCTGATCAACGGTGGCGGCCTGTTCGAGACCGGCGCCGGTGGCTCCGCTCCGAAGCACGTCCAGCAGTTGGTCAAGGAAAACCACCTCCGCTGGGACAGCCTGGGCGAGTTCCTTGCCCTGGCCGTCAGCTTCGAGCACCTTGCCACCACCACGGGCAACGCCCGCGCACAGGTCCTTGCCGACACCCTTGACCGCGCCACGGGTACGTTCCTGCTGGAAAACAAGTCCCCGCGCCGCAGCGTCGGCGAGCTGGACAACCGCGGAAGCCACTTCTACCTGGCCACCTACTGGGCACAGGAATTGGCCAAGCAGAGCGAAGACGGCGAGTTGGCCAAGGACTTCGCGGCAATCGCCGAAGCCCTGACCTCCAACGAAGAGGCAATCGTCGGCGAGCTGGCCGCAGTCCAGGGTCCCGCCGTCGACCTCGGCGGTTACTACCGTCCGGACGCCGCCAAGGCCGCTGAGATCATGCGCCCGTCGGCTACGTTCAACAAGGTCCTCGCAGATCTGAAGAAGTAGTCCCTCGCATAAGCGAAACCGGCCCGCAGGCATTGCCTGCGGGCCGGTTGCTTTTAAAGGGTGAATTCAGCGATCCGCGTGGAACCGCTCCGGTGCCACGCCGCCGTCGACGATGTCCTTCAGCACCCGGCCAATAGCCGGCGTGAACTTGAACCCGTGGCCGGAGAAACCCGCGCCCACCACCAGCGGACCGAAACGGTCCAACACAAAGTCCTCGTTGGGGGTGGTGGTGTAGGTGCAGCTGATGGGAACCGCGGTGGAAGGGTCGACGCCGGGAAGCCACTCTTCGGCGTACCGCACCAACGCTTCCATCTGGTGGGGGATTGGCTCGAACGTGCGCTCGTCCGGGTCCATGACCGGGCCGACGCCATGCCAGCCGGCTTTCACGCCCTCGCCCGGAGTGAGCATTCCGTACACGGGGCTGTACCAGTACTCGTAGAGTTCGTTGTTAGGGTCAGGGTCCGGGCTGTGGTTGAAGCTCGGCCACACCAGCGTGTTGTCCGTAGGCGTGAAGTGCGCGGGTTGCTCCTGGGTGACCACCAACGCGGGGAGCTTGGCGAGGCCGTTCAGGACCTTGGTGGTCCAGGCACCCGCTGTCACCACCACACGGGCTGCCGTGTATTCGATGTCCTCGGTCACTACCACTACCGACTCGGCGCCGTCGATGCGGATATCGCGGACCGGCGTCGAGTACTTGAAAACAGCGCCGTGGGCCTCGGCGGACTTCCGCAGCGCCACCAGGGCATCGGCTGAACGGATCCGGCCGGAGCCCGGCACGAAGAGGACATCGGTGGCGAAGTTCATTCCCCGCCAGCGGTTGGCGGCGTCGTCGGCGGAGATGAAGTAGCTCTCGATGCCGCGTTCCTCGTGGGCCTCCCTGACCAGTTTCAGGCGGTCGATGTTGCCGTGGTTCGCCAGACCCACCATGTCCAGCAGCGGTGCGCCGTTCTCAGCGGCGAGTTCGTCCCAGAGCACCTTGGACTCGGCGAGGAGGTCCAGGTAGTCTGCCTCGGCGTACGCGGTGTTGAAGTTCCGGGTGGCACCGTGCGAAGCGCCGATGTGGTGTCCGGCTTCGAACTGCTCCAACAGGACCACGGAGCGACCCGCACGGGCCAGTTGCCATGCGGCAGCCGATCCCATGGCTCCTCCGCCAACAACTACAACGTCAACCTGCATGCCTGCTCCGTCCACACCCGGCCCGCTTCAGGACCGCGGCCACACTCTGGGGCCACCTCCCATTCTGCCCCCACTGACCCAACTGGGTGACAGCAGTGCGCGTTTTGAGTGCTGAAAACGCGCTCTACTTTCGTATTAGACGGGTGCAGAGGGCGTTATGCGGCCAGGCGCCTGCGGATCCACGCGGAGAACTGGTCCACCACGATGATCAGCACCAACACGATCAGGATGTGGGTGAGCATGGAGTCGAACTGGAATGACTTGATGGACTGGTTGATCAGCAGCCCGATGCCCCCGGCACCCACCAGCCCAAGGACCAGCGAGGACCGTACATTGACGTCGAAGCGGTAGAGCAGCAGGCCCACGAACTGCGGGACCACCATGGGCAGCGTGGCATTGGCGACCTGCTGGATCCGGTTGGCACCGGCCGTGCGAAGTGCTTCCTGCGGCCCGGCGTCGATTTCCTCCATGGATTCCGCCCACAGTTTCCCCATCACACCCGTGTTGTGGCAGATCAGCGCCAACACCCCGGCAAAAGGGCCCAGACCCACGGCGGTAACGAAGATCAGTGCAAACACGATATCCGGCACGGCACGGAAGAAGGACAGGATGGCGCGTGCAGCCTGGTAGACGAGCCGGTGCGGGCTGGTGTTCTCAGCGGCCAGCGCAGCGAGCAGCAGGGCGAACGGCACGGACAGTGTGGTGCCCAGCAGACCAATCCACAGGGTCACCAGCGTGGCTTCAAGCCCGGGCTTCAGCGTCTTTTCCCAGCTGAGGTCCGGCGGGAACGCGTCGCCGATGAACGCGGCCATGCCCTTCCAGCCGTCCACCAAGAGCTCAGGCTTGAAATCCGTACCCTCGATGGCCACGGCATGAAGTCCGACGACGGCGGCCGCCACAGCCGCCGTCGTGATCCACCGCAGCGGCTTCTTCGGGCGGACCAGTGCCACGCGGGGTGTGCTGGTGGTCTCCCGGCGGGCGGCGGCCGGGGTCAAAGTGCGAGGAGTCATGCTGCCGTAGTCCTGTCTGCGGAGGGGGTCCTCACTGATACGTCCCGGTCTGATACGTCCCGGTCCGGGGCGTACAACGTGTCGAGGTGATCGGCTGTGACCTCTGTGGAGGGGAGGTTGAAGGTCATGGAGCCTTGGAGCAGCCCGATGGACCGGTCGGCGTACCTCAGCGCGAGATCGGGCTGGTGCAGCACAGCGGCCACGGCCAAACCTTCGGAGTGGGCGAGTTCGCGCAGCAAAGCCATCACTTGTTCGGCAGCGCGCGGGTCCAGAGCCGAGACGGGCTCGTCGGCAAGTACGACGTCGGCGCGCTGGCAGAGTGCCCGGGCTACGGCGACGCGCTGCTGCTGTCCGCCCGAAAGGCGGCCCACGCGGTCGAAGGCGCGATCGGCCAGTCCAACCCTGTCCAGGCAGTCGAGTGCTTCCTGCTGGACGTCGGCCGGAAACAACAGAGGGCTCAGTGAGCGAACCGTGGGGATGCGGGCCAAGGCCCCGGCACAGACGTTATCCAACGCAGTGCGCCGGGGGACCAGATGGATCTTCTGGAAAATCATGGCCATGCGTTGGCGGGCTTGCTGCAGGTCACGCCCTTGGAGGGTTTCCAGCGCAGCTCCATCGATGCTGATGCTCCCTGAGTCCGGGGACGCGATGCCCATGACGCAGCGCAGGGTGGTGGACTTCCCGGAGCCATTGGCGCCCAGGAATGCCACAAGTTCACCTGCTGCAACCGAGAAGTCGACGCCCTCAAGGACGGTCCGTCCGTTGAATGACTTCCCTAAGCCCTGCACGGAGAGACCCTGCACGGAGAGACCCTGGCCGGAGAGAGTCATTACAGATCCTTCTCGGTGAGGCCCATGGTGTCCGCGAGCTCAAACAACGGCGTGTAGTTGTCCTTGGTGACCTCCAAAAGCGGACCCGGAGGGGTGACATCCAGGAACTCGCCCACCTTGGCGATGTCGGCGGGGTCCAGGCTGAGGAACGCATCCTTCGCGGCGGCTTTGAACGCGGGATCGGCGTCGCCGCGCACGGTGATGGGATCGTTGGGAATGGGGTTGGAGGTCCACACCTGGCGGAAGTTCTCCGGAGTGAAAGTGCCGGCCGCAATCGCAGTGGCGAGTGTCTGGGAGTTGATCTGGGCTGCATCAACCTTGCCGTTGGTCAGGGCCAGCAGGGCTTCGGGGTGGCCGCCCGTGTAGTCCATCTTGATCTCGGCATCGGTGATTCCGGCTTCACGCAGGCCGAAGCGGGGCAGGACGTCACCGGAGGTGGACCCAACACTGCCCAAGGCGAGGGACTTGCCCTTGAGATCATCAATAGCCTGGATGGGGCTATCCTTGGGAACCCAGATTCCGGCCGTGTACGTGCTGAGCTCCTTCTCAGCCGTGCCGAAGGAAACCAGTGGCTCGGCGCCGGCCTTGGCATCAGCGAACACGTAGCCCAGCGGGCCGAACTGGCCCAGGTCCAGCTTGCCGTTGCGCATGGCCAGGACCTCGGCGGCGTAGTCTTCCACCACCTGAACGCTGACGGGGCATTCGAGCTTCTTGGACAGGGCTGCAGCCAGGACATCGTAGGCCGGCTTCAACTTTGCCGGGTCCTCGTAGGGCTCGATCCCGAACTTGATCTCGCCGTTGGGGCAGGTGGCGCTTGTGGCTTCGGGGGAGGACTGTGCCGGGCCGCCGCAAGCCGTGAGCGCCAGGACGGTGGCGAGGGCAAGCGCGGGACCGGTGAGAAGCGTGGTTTTCATGGGGATCCTTATGCGAAGGGGAGGGGTGAAGGGGGAAGCTCAGTACACGGTGAGTCAGTGCAGGCGCGATACGTTGCGGTGCGCCAAGCCGAAGGACAGCGTCATGCCAACCCCGGAGGTCACGGACACCACTGTGACGCCGGGCTTGACCTCACGGACCAGGATGGGGGCCACATCGGAGGACGCGTAAATGCCCTGCCAGCGCTGGATGATCTCCAGCGGCTCGCCGATGCGGCCTGTGATTTCGGTGTTGATGGTGTTGGTGACGGATTCGTCCAGAAACGGATCGGCCGTGCGGTGGTAGTGGTGTGAGTCGCCCAGGATGATGGTGCCGTCGGGGCGCTGGGTGAACATGACGTTGGCACCCATCTCCAGCAGTTCCGGCTGCTTCTCCATCACCTCGGAGCGCAGTGCGGCGGCAGCGGGCATGTCCGTGAACGCCGGGTACCGGAGCATCGATGTCGCCGTGAGGACCGCGGGCGTGAACCCGACTCCGGAGGGCTTCGCCGCCAACGACATCTGCAAGGCACACCGCTGGATCCGGTGCTCCTGGGCAAGATCCGGGAAAAGGTAGTCGACGTCGTGGCCGACGCACACGAACACCTGCTTGGCCTTGAGCTCACCGCGCGATGTCTGAACCGCCACGCCATCAGGGCCGGGGTTGAAGCCCAGTGCCGCGGTGTTCCAGTGAAGTTCGACGCCGGGCTGCCGGCTGAGCCATTCGGCCAACCGTGCCACCGTGGTGCGGGGGTCGACGCGCAGGTCGTCCCGGAGGAAGGCGCCGCCCACCAGCCCGGGCCATTCTCCGCGGGGGCGGGTGTCGTCGTCGTGCGCTTGTTCCGTGACGGAAGCGGAGGCGTCCAGCCGGGCCCGCGTTCCGGCGGGGGAGAGCAGCTCAACCTGTCCCGGTTCACGCGCAGCGGAGAGCTCGCGCAGGACATCCATTTCGGCTTCGGTACGGGCGAGTACCACTGCACCGGTTTCGGCGGCCCAGAACCCGGCACGTTCGGAGAACTCGAGCCAATACTTTCGGGAGGTCTGCGCCAGCTCGTACAGTTCCCCGGACTGTGCGGTGATGCAGCAGTGGCCGAAGTTGCGCACGGAAGCGCCGGCAGCGTGGTGGTCCCGCTCGATGATGGTGACGCTCAAGCCGTTGGCTACAGCATGCGCAGCGTGGGCCAGGCCCACGATTCCGGCGCCAACAATCACGACGTCGGTGGGCTGGCTTGGGCTGCTGGTGGCGGTGTTGGGGGAGGTGCTTGGGTTGTTCACACCACTGACCTTGGCTGCTCAGGAAAGCGGAATCAAGCCAGAAAGCAACTTGTATATACAAGTTAATCTGAATTTAACGTTTGTTCACCTGAATTCACGCTGAGTTCATCTGATCTCCTGTAAATCCGGCCTGAACCGCGACATGGACTTGTATTATCAACTTGTGAGCACACAGCAGAATTCACCCCTTCACGTCCGTCTCAGCGAGGAATTCATGCGCCGGATTACTGACGGGGACTGGCCGCCGGGATTCCAGCTGCCCAGCGAGGCGGAGCTGTGCCGCGAGTTCGGAACATCGCGCGGGCCCATCCGCCAGGCGCTCGCCTTTCTGAGGTCTGAGGGTGCTGTGACTGGAGGACGGGGCAGGCCCCCCATGGTTCGCTCGTCCGTGCCATCCCAGTCGTTCTCAACATTCAACTCGTTCACCGAGTGGGCCAGCGGGATCGGCAGGAAACCGGGTCAGCGGACCCTTGAAGTGGCCAGGCGGGAAGCGAGCCCGGAAGCCGCGGAGGCGCTTGGCCTGATGCCAGGGACCACTGTGGTGGAAGTGTTGCGCGTCCGTTCCCTGGATGATGCACCGGCCATGATCGAGCGCACAACGTTCATCCTGGACGTGGGACGCAAGCTGTTCGACTTCGACACCGATTCCGGGTCCATCTTCGCGTTCCTCAAGGAACAAGGCGTGGACCTGCACAGTGCCCGTCACACCATCGACGCCGTCGCTGCCAGTGAGGAGGATGCCGAACTGTTGGAGCAACCCCAAGGTATTCCGCTCCTGCGTGAACGCCGCATCACCCGGTCCGCCGACGGGCAGCCAATCGAATATTCCGAGGACCGGTACCTTCCGGCACTGACCAACTTCACCATCGACAACACCGTGGAGCGCCGGGCCGCCCTGGTCCGGATCCACACTGAAGGAGCCACCCCATGATCAAGCTTGTTGCCTGCGACATGGCCGGAACCACTATCGACGAGCACGGCGATGTTTACGTAGCCCTTGCCCGTTGCGTCGAGGAAACCGGCGTGACCACCACACCCGAGGCTGTCCAGGAATGGATGGGTGCCGACAAAGTTGAGGCCATCACAGCGCTCATTGAAGCCGGGGGAGGGGCTGCCATGCCGGAGATAGTCGCCGCCGCCTTCAAGCGCTTCAAGGAATTGCTCGTGGAGTTCTACGATGCCAACCCGCCGGTAGCACTCGAGGGCGTGGAAGAGGCGTTCCGGGAACTCCGCCGGCAAGGCATCAAAGTGGCCTTGACCACCGGCTTCTCGCGCGACGTCGCAGAGCCCCTCCTGGCGCGGCTGGGCTGGAGCGTCGACGACGATACCCTGCTGGACGCCGTCGTCTGCTCCGACGAAGTAGCCGCAGGACGACCGGCACCGCACATGATTCACCGTGCCATGGAACTGACCGGAGTCCAGGACGTCCGCGCCGTGTTGGCCGCGGGCGACACCGTCAATGACCTCGCTGCTGCCAACAACGCAGGCGTCACCGCCGTGGGAGTCCTGACCGGCAAACTGGGCCGCGATGACCTGGCTGCGCACCCGCATCACCACATTCTGGACGGCGTGAAGGACATTCCGGCGCTGCTGTCCTGACCCTCGTCGTCCGGGCTCACACAGTGTCCGGCGTTTGGCCCCCGGCTCCAGGCATGGAAGATTGGAACGCGTGAAATTCCTTCACCCCTCACCCAAGTCCTCAGCCCGCGGCGTCACCATCCTGCGGGTGGTCTTCGGCGCGCTCATCATGGTCCACGGCATCCAGAAGCTCATGGCCGGGCACGCTGCCTTTGCTGCCTCGGTTGCCGCCATGGGCGTGCAGAAGCCGGAGATCGTGGCGTGGCTGGTGATCACCGGAGAAGTGGGCTTGGGCCTGCTCCTGGTGCTCGGCGCCCTCACCCGCGTGGCCGGATTCCTTGCCGCGATCATGTTCGCCGGGATCTGGTTTGTCACTGAAGCGGGCAAGCCCCTGCTGACGGACAGGGCAGGGGTGACCGCCGAACTCCTGATCATCTACGCAGCCATTTCGGTGGCCTTCGTGTTCCTTGGCCCCGGAGCGCTGTCCGTGGACCGCAAGCTGGCCAGGCAATCAGCCGGCCCACGGCGGTAGCTGTACTCGCCCGCGGGGAGATAACGCGGCTGCGTTAACTCCCGACGGCGGCACTCACCAGCGGGGTCGAGTCACCGCCGGGGCGCCTCACCGCCGGCACTTCACCGTGCGTCGTTCGGGTATCTGATCCCCAGCTGGGACCGTACGCCGTCAAAGAGGCGCATGACGTTGATGGAGTCTTCCAGTGGCATGACCGGGCTTTCAGTAAGGCCTTGCTGAATGCAACGGGTCACTTCGCGGAGCTCGTACGTGTAGCCGATGCCCACGGTCTCGAAATGCTCGTGCCGCGGCTCGTCCCAGCCAACCCGGATCATCAGCTCACGCGGGTTGTTCACTGAGCCCACCGTTTGCAGGAATCCGAGGCCGCCGGCGACGGTGGCTGTTCTGGGGCCGTGCGCCATCAGGGACGAAGTGAGCTGAACCTGCGCGCCACTGGAATAACCCAGGGTCAGGGCGTTCTGGGTGTCCACGCCGTCGTCATTCAGCGTGCCGATCGCGGTGACGGACTGCGGGAAACCCAGAGTTCCCAAAGCCCACAGCAAGGGGTACACGGTGATGTCCAGGAGAGCCCCGCCGCCGTCATTGAGGGCCCAGATGCGTGCCGAAGGATCATAGGGCGCAGGGAAACCAAGATCCGCGCTGACCCACTGGATTTCCCCGAGTTCTCCGGAGGCCGCGATCTCGAAGGCCCGCTGCATGCTCGGCAGGAAACGGCTCCACACGGCCTCCATGAAGAACACGTTATTCTCCCGCGCCAACTTGACCAGTTCGGTGGCTTCGCGGGCGTTGATGGTGAGGGCCTTCTCGCACAGCACGTGCTTGCCGGCCCTTATAGCGGCGGCGGCGATCAGGAAGTGCTGGGCATGGGGTGTGGCCACATAGACCACGTCCACGGCCGGGTCCTCCACCAAACGCTGGTAGCCGGGAACACCGCCGTCGTCCCCGTAGCCCTTGGCGAAGCCCAGCGTGTGCGCGAACGCATCAGCGGCAGCCTGCGTCCGGGAACTCACTGCATACAGCTCTGCGTCTTCCAGCATGGCCAGGTCCTTGGAAACACTGTTGGCGATATTCCCGGTGGAAACTACGCCCCATCGCAAAGGCCGGCCTGTGGCAGCCCGGGGATCCTGGTTGGTCTGGGAGGAAAGCCACGGCTTGGCGATAGGGAGTGTCATGCGTTTCATCCTCTCATTTCGGGCAAGCGTTGCCTCTGCGAGAACAAGGTGCCGCACCCTTTTTCGCCGCTCGCTCCCGTAACCACTGGTGCGCCGGGCGGGTACGGGTGCGCCCGCAAGGAGCGTGGGGTGCGCCGGGCGTGTACGGGTGCGCCCGCAGGGAACGTGGGGTGCGCCGGGCGGGTACGGGTGCGCCGTGCACGCCTCAGAGCGGGCCCGGCAATGAGGCGTGGCGAGGTTTTGAGTGGGCATGGCGCGGCACCCTTTTTCGCCGCTCGCTCCCGTAACCTCGGGTGCGCCGGGCGGGTACGGGTGCGCCCGCAGGGAACGTGGGTGCGCCGGGCGGGGTATGGGTGCGCCGTGCACGCCTCAGAGCGGGCCCGGCAATGAGGCGTGCGGGGTTTTGAGTTGGCATGGTGCCGCACCCTTTTTCGCCGCTCGCTCCCGTAACCTCGGGTGCGCCGGGCGGGTACGGGTGCGCCCGCAGGAAACGTGGGGTGCGCAGGGCGGGTATGGGTGCGCCGTGCACGCCTCAGAGCGGGCCCGGCATGAGGCGTGCGGGGTTTTGAGTTGGCATGGTGCCGCACCCTTTTACACCGCTCGCTCCCGTAACCTCGGGTGCGCCGGGCGGTACGGGTGCGCCGGCAGTGAGCGTGGGGTGCGCAGGGCGGGTATGGGTGCGCCGGGCGGGTAGGGGTGCGCCGGCAGTGAGCGTGGGGTGCGCAGGGCGGGTATGGGTGCGCCGTGCACGCCTCAGAGCGGGCCCGGCAATGAGGCGTGCGGGGTTTTGAGTTGGCATGCCGCACCCTTTTTCGCCGCTCGCTCCCGTAACCTCGGGTGCGCCGGGCGGATACGGGTGCGCTCGCAGGGAACGTGGGGTGCGCCCGGCGGGTATGGGTGCGCCGCACAGCCAGGGCGGGGCCGGCAATGAGGCGTGCGGGGTTTTGAGTTGGCATGGTGCCGCACCCTTTTACGCCGCTCGCTCCCGTAACCTCTGGTGCGTCGGGCGGGTACGGGTGCGCCCGCAGGGAACCGTGCGCGTCAAGGTCATCGACGCGATCCGGTTCTGACTTCCCCGCTCAGCGGGCCGTCGGCGATCCAGTAAAACGAAAGCCCCGGCCCGCCTATGGCGGACCGGGGCTTGCTTGTAAGGGGTGTTACTTGGTGATCGGGCCGAGTACCGGATCGTCAACGTAAGCGGTCTTGACGTTCTCTGCCGTAACGATCTGCGGCGGGAGGAGGTAAGCCGGAACGGTCTTGACGCCGTTCTTGTAGGAGTCCTTGTCGTTGATTTCCAGTTCCTTACCGGCCTGGAGGTCCTTCACCATGGTGATGGCGTGCTCAACGAGCTTGCGGGTGTCCTTGTTGATGGTGGAGTACTGCTCGCCGGCCATGATCGACTTCACGGACTCAACTTCGGAGTCCTGGCCGGTGACAACCGGGAGCGGCTTGCCGGCGGCCTTGACGGATGTCAGGACTGCGCGGGCCAGGGTGTCATTCGGGGACAGGACACCGTCCAGGGAAGCGGTGCCGTAGCTGCCGGTAAGCAGCGTATCGGCGCGACGCTGGGCGTTTTCTGCCTTCCAACCCTGCGTAACAGCCTGCTCGAACGAGGTCTGGCCGGAGACTACCTTGAGGGTGCCGTCGTCGATCTTCGGCTTCAGGACGCTCATGGCGCCGTCAAAGAAGACCTTTGCGTTGGCATCATCGGGGGAGCCCGCGAACAGTTCCACGTTGTAGGGGCCGGTTGCCTTCTTGGCCTTCATGCCGTCCAGCAGGGCCTCGCCCTGGAGGACACCAACCTTGAAGTTGTCGTACGCCACGTAGTAATCCACGTTCTCGGTGTTCAGGAGCAGACGGTCGTAGGCGATGACAGTGGCGCCGGAGTCCTTGGCCTGCTGGAGCTGGGTACCCAGCTGGGCGCCATCGATGGCTCCCACAATGATGACCTTGGCACCCTTGGTGACCATGGCACTGATCTGGTTCTGCTGCTCGGATACGCCGCCGTTGGCGAACTGGACGTCCGGCTTGAAGCCGGCGCTGGTGAGGCCGTCGTTGAACAGCTTCTCCGCCAGGACCCAGTTTTCACTGGTCTTCTGCGGAAGGGCGACGCCGATCAGCGAGTCCTTGGGGAACGCTTCCCCGCCTGCTGTGCTGCTGCTTGAGCCGCTGTCAGCGCGGCCGCAGGCTGTCAGCGCCAGTGCCGCGATGGCAGCGACTGCTGCTGCCTTTCCTGCTTTACCAAACATTCGCATATCTTGGTTCACTTTCTGTGTGGGTGGGGTGGAGCGAGTCTGTCAGGGAGCGGATTACGCTTCCTTGGAGATGACCTCTTTGGTGGATGTGGTTTCGTCGGGCTTGATCTCGTTATTGCGCTGGAAGTTCTTCATCAACAGGCCAGTGATGGAGCGTTTGCCCTGTGACTTGTTATAGACATCGAAGGCCACTGCTGCCAGGAGCACCAGGCCCTTGATGATCTGGGTGAGGTCGGCGCCAACGCCAAGCAACTGGAGGCCGTTGTTGAGGACGGCCATCACGAGGCCACCAACGATCGAGCCGATCACGGTGCCGACGCCACCGGTGACAGCTGCGCCGCCGATGAAGACTGCGGCGATGGCGTCCAGTTCCCAGCCGACGCCGTCGAAGGGGCCGGATGCAGTGGAACGTCCAACGAAGATCATGCCGGCCAGGCCTGCAAGGACGGACATGTTCATCATGACCAGGAAGTTGACCTTCTTGGACTGGACACCGGACAGCTCAGCTGCGTGGCGGTTGCCACCCACGGCGTAGACGTGGCGGCCAAGGACTGTCTTGTCTGCGATGAAACCGTAAATGAGGACCAGCACGGCGAGGATCAGGCCGGGGATGGGGAAGGAAGTGCCGGGGCGGCCTGTGGCGAACAAGTACGTGGCGTAAAGGATGGCGCCGCAGATCAGGACCAGCTTGGTGATTTCGACCCAGAGTTCGGGAACGTCGGCGCCAAGTGCCTTGCTGGTGGCGCGGGCACGCAGGGACATGATGACCACGAATGCGACGGCGATCAGGCCGAGCAGTACCGTGAGGTTGTTGAAGCCGGTCTCCGGGCCAACCTCCGGCAGGTAGCCGGAACCGAGGAACTGGAACTCCTTGGGGACGGGGATGGTGTTGGACTTGCCAACAAACTGGTTGAAGCCTCGGAACAGGAGCATGCCTGCCAGGGTCACGATGAAGGCCGGTATGCCCACATACGCCACCCAGAACCCTTGCCAGGCGCCGATCACGGCACCCAGGACCAGGCCGAAGAGCACACCGGCCCACCAGGGGAAGCCCCAGTCCCGCATTGCCAGGGCCACGAAGACCCCGACGAATGCTGCGACGGAACCCACGGAAAGGTCGATGTGCCCGGCGATGATCACCAGGACCATGCCGATGGCCAGGATCAGGATGTAGGAGTTGCCGTTGAACAGGTTGATCACGTTGCCGGGCGTCAGGGTGCGTCCGTCAGTGAAAATCTGGAAGAAGACGATAAGTGCCACCAGGGCGAAGATCATGCCGAACTGGCGGGTATTGCCACCAAATAGCTTCTTGAGCGCGTTCATTGTTTTGGTCCTTGTGTCAGGAAGGGGCGGAGCGGGGCCAAAGGGTCAGGCTGCTTTGCGGGCGGACGTCATAAGCTTCATCAGGCTTTCCTGGCTTGCTTCGTTCTTGTCCAGCACGCCCGTGATGGCGCCTTCGAAGATGGTGTAAATGCGATCGGACAGGCCCAGGAGCTCAGGAAGCTCCGAGGAGATGACAATCACTCCCTTGCCCTGGTTCGCCAGCTTCTGGATGATGCCGTAAATCTCATACTTGGCGCCGACGTCAATGCCACGGGTAGGTTCGTCCAGGATCAGCAGGTCCGGATCCGTGAACATCCATTTGGCAAGGACCACCTTCTGCTGGTTGCCACCGGACAGCTTGGCAACTCCCTCTTCCACGGAAGGGGTCTTGGTCCGCAACGACTTCCGGTATTCCTCCGCAACGGAGAACTCCTTGCGGGTATCCACCACCGAGTAGTTGCTGATCTTGTTAAGCGCGGCCGAAACCGTGGTGGTCTTGATGTCGTCGAGGAGGTTCAGGCCCAGGGACTTGCGGTCCTCGGTGACGTAACCCAGTCCGGCGTCGATGGCTTGCTTGACGGTGCGGAGGTGGACCTGCTTGCCGTCCTTGTAGACCTGGCCCTTGATGAAGCGGCCGTAGGAGTGTCCAAAGAGGGAACGGGCCAGTTCTGTGCGGCCGGCGCCCATGAGGCCGGCGAAACCGACGATCTCGCCACGGCGGACAAAGAAGTTCGAACCCTTGCAGATCAGGCGGTCCTGGATCTGTGGGTGGCCCACCGTCCAGTCCTTGACCTCGAAGAAGACCTCGCCGATCTTGGGCTCGTGATCCGGGAAGCGGGACTCCAGGGTCCTGCCCACCATGCCCTTGATGATGCGGTCCTCATCCACGCCGTCACGCTTGACGTTGAGCGTTTCGATCGACTTGCCGTCGCGGATGATGGTGATCTCGTCCGCGATCTGTTCGATCTCGTTGAGCTTGTGGGAAATGATGATCGAGGTGATGCCCCGGCCTTTGAGGCCCAGGATCAGGTCCAGCAGGTGCTGGGAGTCCGATTCGTTCAGCGCTGCCGTGGGCTCGTCCAGGATCAGGAGCTTCACGGACTTGTTCAGTGCTTTGGCGATTTCCACGAGCTGCTGCTTGCCAACGCCGATTTCCTTGATGGGGGTATCGGGATCCTCGCGGAGGCCAACGCGGGCCAGGAGTTCGAGGGAACGCTTGCGGGCCTCGGCCCAGTCGATCACTCCCCACTTGGTGGGTTCGTTGCCCAGGAAGATGTTCTCCATGATGGACAGTTCCGGGATCAGCGCCAGCTCCTGGTGGATGATCACGATTCCGGCCGCTTCACTGGCCCGGATGTCCTTGAACTGCTGTGTTTCGGCCTGGTACACGATGTCACCCGTGTAGCTTCCGTAGGGATAAACGCCGGAAAGAACCTTCATCAGCGTGGACTTGCCAGCGCCGTTCTCACCGCAGATGGCGTGGATTTCGCCGGCCATCACGCGCAGGCTCACATTCGACAAGGCTTTCACTCCAGGGAATTCCTTGGTGATGGAACGCATCTCCAAAAGGATGGGTTCACCTTGCGTGTCGAGGGATGTCATCAGCCCTTACGCCTCCAATGCATGACTTCGTTGTCGGCTCCGCAAACGTCGGAGCTGTCTGATGAAAAAGTAAACTGGATCACCCGTCTTGTCGTCAAGACTTGAACGCATGATCCAGCTAACGATTTCGTTACCTACCGGTAATGCCCGCGTGTTGGAACACCAAAGCGGCGGCACCCAAGGCCTCTGCGCGTGCCCCGAGCGATGACATTGCCAGGTGCGTTGTCTCTCCCACCACCGGCACGGCGTGACGGACCAAACCCCTGCGGATGGGGTCCAGCAGCAGGTCTCCGAGGCCTGCCAGGGGGCCGCCCACCACGATCACTTCGGGGTTGATCAGGTTCGAAACGTTGCCCAAGGCGCGTCCTACCGCCAGTCCGGCGTCGTCCACTACGCGCTGTGTCGCGGAGTCGCCGGCGAGGCAATTGCGGACGATGTCCTGGGGCGTCAGGAGGGTCTCCTGGCCGCGTCCCAGCAGCTCGATCATGGTGGTGGTGGACGCTATCGTTTCGAGGCAACCCCTGTTCCCGCAGCGGCACACCAGTCCATGTTCATGGATGGTGGCATGGCCGATTTCGCCGGTGATACCCACGTTGCC
>NZ_JABMCX010000570.1 GCF_013179505.1 Paenarthrobacter sp. CM16
GGACATCAATGCTTCGAGCCGGTTGGAGGAGAACATGCAACTGCCATGGGCAGCGTTTCTCTACACCATTTCCACCTTCCACTGCATGGCGGTATCCCTGGGCCAAGGCGGCGATGGACTGGGCACGGTGTGGGGCAGGGAGCAGGCCACGGGCATGCTTCGGCAAGCGGGTTTCCGGAGCGTCGAGTTGAGGGAAGTAGAGGAGGACCCTTTCAATGCGTACTTCATTGCACGGAAGTAAATGTATACAAAGAACGAATATTTCTCCCTTTTCATGGCACATTTACCCTTTCATGTATACAGTGAAGGTATGCGCGCCAGTGATCGGGCCTATTCGGCCCTACGGGAAGACATCATTGAATGGCGCCTTCGGCCGGGTTCCGTGCTTGCGGAGGTGGAGCAGTCCGAACGCCTGGGAGTATCCCGGACGCCGGTTCGGGAGGCTTTGAGCCGGCTCACCGCTGAGGGATTGACGACGGCGGCAGGGGGCCGCGGCGTCGTCGTCACCGATATCTCGCTGGACAGCATCGACGAACTGTTCGAACTACGCGAAACCCTTGAAGTCCGGGCCGCCGCTTTGGCTGCCCAGCGCGGGGAACCCGGCGTCTTCGCCGAGCTGCACACCCAACTGTTGCAGGCCCCTGAGCTGCTCCGCGATGACGATCCCGCACGCCACCATTACTATGCCTTGGTCAGTCGCCTCGACGACGCCATCGACGCCGCCGTCTCCAACTCCTATCTGGCCAACGCCATGCGGAGCCTGCGCGTCCATTTGGTTCGCGTCCGACGCCTGGCCGCCGACGACTCCGCCCGGCTCCATGCCGCAGCGGCGGAACATGCTGCGATCGCCGAGGCCATTGCAGCCGGTAACCCGCGGCTGGCGGAGGCGGCCACCACAGTCCACCTGCACCGCAGCCTCACCCACGTCAAAGCCACCCACACCCCTCATTAGCACCGCCCCTGCCTGAAAACACCCTGCCCGAAACCACCCCTGCCGAGAAGGAGCAC
>NZ_JABMCX010000571.1 GCF_013179505.1 Paenarthrobacter sp. CM16
ACCCACGTGGAGGAGGCCCCCGATTCCTTGGCAGCCACGAGGTTGTCCGTGATGATCTTCCGGAACGACCCGGCGTCGTAGTCCGACTGCAGGAGGTCAAAGTTGAACGCCTGGCCCAGTCCCTCGGGGCTGGCGTAACGGGAGCGCCGTGACTCGTGGACCCAGGCCTCGGCGACGGCGGTGCGCGGCGGGTTGTACTCGTTGAAGAGCTTGCGCCACTCGGCGTAAACCTCATGCACCTCGTCACGGTCCCAGAACGGGTGTGAACCGTCCGTGAAACCGTCCGTGCCATGGGCTTTGGCTTCCAAGTCAGCCTTCATGGGCAACGGCTCGGAAAGGTCCTTGGCCATGCCATGGGCTACATCGATGCGGAAACCGTCCACGCCCCGATCCGACCAGAAGCGCAGGGTCTTCAGGAAGTCTTCCCTGATCTCCGGGTTCTCCCAGTTGAAGTCCGGCTGCTCCTTGGCAAAGATGTGCATGTACCACTGTCCGGGCGTGCCATCGGGCTCGGTGATCCGGTCCCAGATGGGTCCACCGAACACGGAGTCCCAGTCCGACGGCGGCAGTTCCCCGTTTTCGCCCCGACCGTCACGGAAGATGTAGCGCTCGCGTGCCGCTGAGCCCTTGGGCGAGGCCAGGGCTTCCTTGAACCACTCATGACGGTCCGAGGAGTGGTTGGGAACGATGTCCACCACGATCTTGATGCCGGCGGCATGCAGGGCTGCGGCCATCTCGTCGAAGTCCTCCAGGGTACCCAGCTTCGGGTCCACATTGCGGTAGTCATCCACGTCGTAGCCGCCATCCGCGAGCGCGGAAGGATAGAACGGGCTCAGCCAGACGGCGTCGATCCCCAGCTCCTTCAAATACGGGACTTTGGCCGTGACGCCCTTGAGGTCACCGAGCCCGTCACCGTTCGCATCGTAGAAGCTGCGCGGGTAGATCTGATAGACGGCCGCTTGGCGCCACCAGTTCGGATCGGACATGCGTCCGGCGTCTGTACGGT
>NZ_JABMCX010000572.1 GCF_013179505.1 Paenarthrobacter sp. CM16
TGGCCGGCGAAACCACCATTACCGTCATCGGAAACCTGACATCTGACCCCGAGCTGAGGTTCACCCCGTCGGGATCCGCGGTAGCGAACTTCACGATCGCCTCCACGCCCAGGACCTTCGACCGCCAGTCCAACGAGTGGAAGGACGGAGAGACACTTTTCCTCCGCGCCAGCGTGTGGCGGGAAGCAGCTGAGAACGTGGCCGAGTCCCTGACCAAAGGCACACGGGTCATAGTCTCCGGCCGGCTAAAGTCCCGGTCCTACGAAACCAAGGATGGCGAGAAGCGCACCGTCATCGAACTCGAGGTAGACGAGATCGGTCCGAGCTTGCGTTACGCCAACGCGAAAGTGAACCGCACCCAGCGCAACAACAACCAGGGCGCAGGAAACGGCGGAGGTTTCGGCAACCAGAATAGCAGCGGTCGGCCTGTCCAGCAGGACGACCCATGGGCCGCGAACTCGTCAGCCAGCGCCGGTTCCTGGGGCAACGGCCCCGACTCCGAACCCCCGTTCTAAAACCCATGAAGCCGAGTGAGAAGAAGGGGCCCTACTTCACTGAAGCGGACCTGCAGCAGATCCGGGCAGCAGTTCAAGCCGTCGGGAAGCTTGAAGGCTACGTGTCCATTTCGGACTTCGTTGAAGCAGCCGCGCGGAGGGAACTGCGACGACTGCAGCGCAAGTACAACAACGGCCGGAAATGGCCGGGTGTTGAAGCCGGCGAACTCCGACCCGGGCGACGCACCCGCGCCGAAACAGCAGCGAAGGAAGACCACCATGACCAGCACTGAACACAAGTGCCGGCTCCTGATCGGCGGCGTCCTGACCGTTCTTGCCCTGACCGGTTGCACTCCCCAGGGCGGACCGCAGGTCGTTCCCGCCGGCAACCAGGTGCCGCTGCAGGAAGTCCCCTGCGAAGCGACGGGCACGGCAGCGCGGCCGCCGGCACTTCAGGTCACGGCC
>NZ_JABMCX010000573.1 GCF_013179505.1 Paenarthrobacter sp. CM16
CGACGACTGCGGGGAGGGGGTCTTCCAGGGACCTCCCCCGGTCGTGGAGCAAGAGCAGATGAAAGACGGAGCAGAACAACGAAAAGTTCTTGGGTAAGACGGCTGAAGATGGGAATGAACGTACCGGTGACGACGAAAGGAGCCATCCAGAGAACTGCCGGCTAAAAGTTGTCCACGGTGGAAAGTTCTATATCTCAGTGCCGGTCAAAGCCGGGATTAGCATCGCGCCACCCCTCAAGACGAATCCGGCGCCCACCATCGCCGTCATCCGCGGGGCCCTTCCGGATCCGTGCCCTTTTTCTCTTTCCGGGTCCGCCACAAGACTGAGATCACTGCCAGGGCCATGGCCAGTGCTGTGAACCAAAGGCTGCCGGATCCTTGCATGGCCATGACAACCGAGACGATCAGAATTGCTGTTGCTATCGCGAGGTAAAGCCATCGCCCCGCCGTCACTGGACCAGCCCCAGGTTTACCGGCACAAAACCGTCAGTCGGTGGTCCCGCCGAATTGCACCCGAATGTCGACCAAAAGCCAGTGCGAAAGTCCTTGAACTGAACCAGCGGCTCTGCGGCCGCACCCCCTGCAGTCATGTTTTTCACTCTATACGCGTTGGTCGCGGGGAGCTGTGTCGTCTCCGAAATCGAGGAACGCCGAGCCGACTATTCGGCTTTGAACGAGGACAGCCGGCTCATTTTCCGGCGGGCCACAACCACCAGGGAACGCAGTGCCACGGCCCCTGCATTCAAGAAACCAGCAATCACACTGATGCTGCCGCTGAATCGGCCACTGCTCCGCCAGTTCTGCGTTAGTTCCCACGCCATGCGGATGAAGTGCACTCCGAGGACGACGATGAACAGTGAGATCACCAGGCCGGCAATGGAGGCGGCCACGATCATCACACCAGTGATGTGCACCAGGAGGACGGCAGAGATCACAACTGTATGTGCGTCAAGAAGT
>NZ_JABMCX010000574.1 GCF_013179505.1 Paenarthrobacter sp. CM16
AGAATGGACCCGCGGCGCCTACGCGTCCAGCTACGACCTCGGTGGCCTGCACCGCTACGGCAAGGACCAGCACGCCAACGTGGGACCGATCTACTGGTCCTCGTCCGACCTCGCAGCCGAGGGCTACCAGCACGTTGACGGCGCGGTCCGCATGGGCCAGGCAACTGCCGCCCGCATTGTCGAGGCCAACAAACTGGCTGCGGTGCCCGTAGCTTAAGGCATTTCCGTACCAACACCGGCAGGCCGGGGGAGCGCGTTTCCCGGCCTGCCGGCTCCACTGTTTAACACCAGAAAGGGACCACCATGCGTTACGTAGTGGGCTACACCGCCAACGCGAGGGGGCACGACGCCGTTCACCTCGCCGTCGCGCTGGCCCGGAACCACGATGTCAGCCTGGACCTTGTCCTGGTGATCCCTGAGGAATCCCCGTTCAACGCCGTCTATCCACCGGAGACCGGCTACAACGACATCCTGAACGAACAAGCGCAACGTTGGTTGGACGAAGGCCTGGCGCTGGTACCAGCCGACGTGACGGCCCGGGCCCACATCCGCCGGGGCGACTCCGAGGCGCAGGCCTTGATCGAAGCTGCCGTAGAAATGGACGCCGCGGCCTTGGTCATCGGCGCCTCCAGCGGGGGCCTGTTCAAGCGGTTCACCATCGGCTCTGTGGCGGGCTCCTTGCTCCACTCCTCGCCCGTGCCTGTCGCATTGGCACCTCACGGTTACGAGCGCACGGCGCCGATCACGCGCCTGAGCTGCGGGTTCGGCACGCGCCCCGGCGCGGACGAACTGCTCGACGTCGCCGTCGAGTCCGCGCGCGATCGTGGCCTCCCGTTGCGGCTCGTCTCCCTGCTGGCCCTCGACGGCGGTAACTCGCCCGGGCTGGCCGACGCCGCCTGGGTGCATGCCGCCGA
>NZ_JABMCX010000575.1 GCF_013179505.1 Paenarthrobacter sp. CM16
GGAGGGATACCCCGGCTCTGGTGGTACCGGAGTAGCTGCCTCCCGAAAACGCTGGAAAGCTGCCAGTTCGCCGGAATTTTCCGGGCGAACTGGCAGCTTTCGTAGGTTCTGGCGCGCGCCTACCAGCGATGGGCGACGTCCACCACCAAGCGGGAGCCGCCGTCGGGCCCGTCCAGGGTGAAGACCCGGAACGGAAGCCGGGCGCGAACACCCAACCCAATGCTGGTGGTGCCCTCAAAGCTGCCGGCGTAGACCACCTGCCGGAAGGTCTGGTAGCCGGAGACGTTGGACAGCTCCGCTTTGGCTGCGGGCAGGTACGTGGGTTGGCTGTACTGGTTGTACGACGGCGCCGTTACCACCACTTGCAGGTCTGCGTCACCGATCACGGGGATGGGATAGCCGGTGGCATCCTGGATCACCACGGGAACATAACGCACGGAGTAGCCGGCCACTTTGCCGGTCATATCGATCACCAGGCGGTCGAAACACGGCTGCTGGCCCGTGCGGACATTGGTGACGTTGGCGGAGCTCATGTCGGGGTCGGCCTTGGCCAACGACCCCCAGGCAATACCGCAGTAGGTTGCTGCCGAGGCCGGTCCCGGCGCTGCAAGACCGAGCCCGGCTGCAGCCAGGACCGCTGCCAGGCCCGCTCCAATTTTCCTCATTTTTTGTGCCCCCTTCAGGCGAAGTTGATACTTCAACAGTAGGAGGGCAGGGACCTCTTTGGGCCGGTTGATGCCGCTTCGGCGCATAACCGTTAAAGGGACAACAAGGCGGTCACGGGAGGGCCGTCAAAGCCGCATTTTCGCGGTGAGGCGGACAGTATTCAGGGTCTTCGCGCACTTGTTCGTAACCGAAGATAACGAGACCTTGGCGTGACCTAGCCTTCGCAGTCCTTGCAGAACTT
>NZ_JABMCX010000576.1 GCF_013179505.1 Paenarthrobacter sp. CM16
ACCTGCTCCAGGGCGACTTCGCGATCCTGCTGGAGCCGACCCATGGCACCGTTGAAGGCGGCTGCAACGGAACCAGCCGTTTCGAAGCCACCACCATCGGCGAAACGGCCCACTCTGCCCGGGCATGGATGGGCGTCAACGCAATTCACGCCGCAGCACCTATCCTGGCGCGGCTCGCCGACTACGAGCCGCGGACCATCAACGTGGACGGGCTCGATTACCGCGAGAGCCTCAACGCGGTGAAGATCAACGGGGGCACCGCGGGCAACGTCATCCCGGACCGCTGCGTGGTGGAAATCAACTACCGTTTTGCACCCGACAAGACCCCGGATCAGGCCGAGGCCGTCGTCAGGGATTTGCTGGAAGGATTCGACGTCGTCCGTACCGACGCCGCTGCCGGCGCCAGGCCCGGACTGAATCACCCCGCCGCCGCGTCCTTCGTGGCCGCAGTGGGTGCCGAGCCCAAGCCCAAGTACGGCTGGACCGACGTCGCGCGTTTCAGCGAGCTGGGTATCCCGGCAGTGAACTTCGGCCCCGGCGATCCTCTGCTGGCGCACAAGGACAACGAGCACGTCGACGCCGACGCCGTGCGTGAGTGCCTCCGTGCCCTGAGGACGTGGTTGACGCCGTAGCCAGGGTTCCCGCACGGCCAATAAAGAAGGTCCGCAGCTGCGTAGCTGCGGACCTTCTCTATGTGGTTCAGGACTATGCCTTGTTGGGGCCTTCGATGGAGTCCTTCGCGATGGGATCGTTGCCGCCCACCACGAGCCCGGTCCGGAGACTGGGCGGGGCCATGCCGCCGGCGGCTTTCTTGGAGCCGCGGCGCTCGATCATGATCGCAATCCGTGACACCGTCAGGTTGATCAGGATGTAGATCGCAGC
>NZ_JABMCX010000577.1 GCF_013179505.1 Paenarthrobacter sp. CM16
GCCTATGCGGGCACCCTGCTCCTCGGGTGGCACGCCGGAATCTCTATGGACCTTCTCCGCATCGGCAGTTTGCGCGGCGGCGAAGGAATCCTGTGGAACGCGCTGCTGATGGGCGGTGGCGGCGTGGTGATGGTGGTGGTAGGGCTCGTGGTGGAGCGTTTCTGCCGCATCCCGCCCGAGGATCTTGAAGGTGGCACTGCCGGACCGGGGACCCGTCGCGGCGAAACCAAGGGTGAAGGCGAGTATGCATACCGAGGCGATTGATCCTCCCGGCATCCAGTGGCTGCGGGTTTCCCCCAAGTACGTCACGGTGCGTTTGGTGGAATGGGCCATCGGCAACGTGCTGTTGCTGGCCGTACTGAGTCTGCCGCTTGTTTTTGTGCTGCTCGGTTGGTGGCGCTGGCCTCCATTGTGGCTCGCCATTGCTGTTCCGTCGGTGATGCTTGTCCTGGCGCTGTGGCGGCTGGTGTTGATTCCCCGCCAAGTGCGTGCCATCGGCTACGCAGAACGCGACGACGACCTCCTCATCCGCCGCGGCATCTTCTTCCAGCGCACCATGGTGGTGCCTTACGGCCGCATGCAGTATGTGGACGTCGCGGTTGGTCCGGTTGAACGCAGCCTGGGTCTTTGCACGCTCAAACTCCACACGGCATCAACCAGCACCAACGCGCACCTGCCAGGACTTCCCGCAGAGGAAGGCGCACGGTTGCGCGAACAACTTTCGGCCCGTGGAGAAGCCAGGCTGGCCGGGCTGTGAGCCCGGCAGACAGCACGGCCGTGGGCCTGCCGGATCAGCCGGAAGCAAAGGTCGACGGCGACTGGAACCGCGTCCACCCTGCGTCACCTTTTGTTCGCGGCTGGGTGGCGCTTGCCGCCGTCGG
>NZ_JABMCX010000578.1 GCF_013179505.1 Paenarthrobacter sp. CM16
GCTCCGTCGCCACCTCAAGGGCTGCCGGGGAATCGAGACCCGGCTGCTCGATCTGTTCCGTGAGCATGCCCACGGCCATCGATGCCAGTTGTGCCAGGGGTTGCCGAACCGTGGTCAGGGGCGGTGAGGTCAGCGCGGCCTGGGCAATGTCATCGAAACCCACCACGCTGAGGTCGGCAGGGATTTTCAGGGACCGCTGCGTGGCGGCGTTCATGACGCCGAGCGCCTGCAAATCGCTGCCCGTGAAGATCGCGGTAGGCCGCTCGGGAAGGTCAAGGAGTTCCCCGCCCAGGCGAAGGCCGGACTCGATGCTGAAGTCGCCGTCGCGCACGAACTCGGGAAGCACCGGGAGCCCGGCTTCGTGCAACGCGGCGGCATAGGCGGCGTAACGCGCCCGGCCATGACCGGGGCTGTGCACGCGGCCCGTGATGATTCCAATGCGTTGATGGCCCAGGCTCAACAGGTGGGACACAGCACCCAACGCTCCGGAGAACGACGCCGGGCTGACGCTGGGAATCCGCAGTCCCTCGGACCCTTCGGGATCGATGGCGACAGCCGGAATGTTCATTGCCCGGGCTTGGTCCACCAGGGCTGAACCTTGGCGCGGAGCCAGCAGCATCACCCCATCAAGGCGGTTGCCGGAGGGCTCACGAAGCTTCTGCCAAGCCTCAGCGGTAGCGTTCACGGCCCGCGTGTAGGCCACGGTATAGCCCATGCGCGCAGCGGCAGCTTCCACGCCTTCCATGGTCTCCAGGACCCACGGTGAATCGAAATTGTTGACCACCAATTGCAGCAGTCCGGGCTCCGTGACGGTGCTTCGCTTGGTGTAGTCCAGCTCCTCCAAGGCCTGCTGGACACGAGCGCGGGTAGCTTCGGAAACA
>NZ_JABMCX010000579.1 GCF_013179505.1 Paenarthrobacter sp. CM16
ATCACCGAGGTGGCGCGACAACCAATGTCGATCACCGTAAACGTGAACGCCTTCCCTCAAAATCGAGTTGAATATCGGTGCCATTCGGACTTCGGACGCTTCGTAAATCAATGGGCGTACGTCATTACCAGTGAGACTGTAGACGTCCACGGCCAAGTCCCCGATCTGCTCATAGAGTTCATCGCGAGCGTCGTCATGAATGATGAACAGCAAATCGATATCGGAGTCGTTGCGCATCTCCCCGCGTGCCGCGGAACCAAAAAGGGTCACCTGCTGCGGGCGTTCAGGCCATCTCGATATTGCGCGGGAAACAAAACGCATGAAGCGATCCCTGCCCTGGGCCGCTTCAGCGATGATGCCGGCAAGCATGTGAGACGAATTCAAGGCGTACTCGGTCCGGTTTCCGACCTGGATTCCGACAACTATGCCGCTCTCTTGAAGGCGATCCAAGCAGCGCCGAGTGCCAGACACAGAAGCCTGGATGCCGCGGTCTCTCACCAGTTGCCCGGGCGTACTTGAAGTACCGTCCGCCAAGGCCATGAGGACGTCAGCCTCCAGCGTCGGACAAATCGCCCTCAATGGGTTTTGTAGTTGCATTAGCACCTCTCCGATCGCTTCCTATTGTATGCGATTGCCGCTTGCAGCCTCGCGCTCCTGGAGGACCTGTCCAGGCGGGAGGCTGCCACCCCCCTACTTTGATTCAAGCCGCTGAAGCCCCGCGGAGACATGAGAGGAACGTACTCACCGAGGGGCGGGTTCTCGGCAGAAAGAGCCCTCCATACCCGCGAGAGCTAACCCCTCACCAACTTGAGATCTAACCCCTCGGCGGCAGGAGATCTAACCCCTCGGCGGGCC
>NZ_JABMCX010000058.1 GCF_013179505.1 Paenarthrobacter sp. CM16
ATGACGCCGAATTTCACGTACATCCGTGCCGATCCATGGCCTTCGGTGTCGCGCCCAGTTTGGTTGTGCTGGGCGGTATTTGACATGCCTTCCGAGGGTTGTTCCATCTTCTTGCGCCCGCTTCCGACCGCTCCGTCAGGTCCGTTGCCGGGGTACTTTTCTACACTCATGAGGGAACTCCTTTCCAACCGGTGTCCCTTCGGGGGCCGTGTGGACGGCATCCGAAGGGTTTCACCGGGTTTTCGGGCCCGGGTTGATCAACAGGCCTCTTCTCATATGCCTTGCTGGTTAGCCAAGTGAGGACAGCAGCTCCTGGCATGCTGTCTCGCAACGGCGGCAGGCTTCTGCGCAGACCCGGCAGTGCTCATGCATTCCGGCGTGCCGTTCACATTCGTCACCACAGGCCTTGCAGGCAGTGCGACAGGCGTCCAGGACGGCGCGAGTGAGGTTGGCGTCATAGCCTGTGTGCCGGGACAAGACGTTGCCGGTCGCGGCGCAGATATCCGCGCAGTCCAGGTTGGTGCGGATGCATTTGGTCAGGTCTGCGACCATGTCTTCGCTCAGGCAGGCGTCAGCGCACGCGGTGCACATTTGGGCGCATTCGAAGCAGGCCTCGATGCACTGGGCGAGTTTTTCTTTGTCTACCCCGCCAAGATCCTGAGGGTAGGTATCGAGCATGGACTTTACATGGTGGGTCATTTCATTACTCCTCATATACATGGTGCACTGAAGCAGGTCAGCGCGGGCCAATGGGTATAGCTGGTGATCGCCGCAAGGGAGCGGCAGGAGGGAACTTCGTCCATCAGACCTTGGTTCCTTTACGTCCGGCTGATGGAGAGAGCAGTCAACGAGGGTCTGAGGTGTTCGGGACACACCAGAGTTTGTTCAAAACATTCCGGCGGTACGTAACTGCCCTCGATGATCGGTTTTCCGCTGGAAGCCGAACCTGTGGCAGGTTCCGGGGTGATGCGCTGTCCAGGGAGGATGGCCTCAGGTTGAGGCACAGGCTGACAGCAACAGGAACGATGGATCGGGATGCCGCTGCGGGTCTCCCCCGAAAGCGTCTTCAGGGCTGAGGCCACCGGACCGTGCAGATCTTCAGCCGTCGACGCCACAGGCGTTGCCGGGCTTGGGTCATGTTCCATCTGCAGGCACAAGACTGTCGAAGTGGCCAGGACAACCAGCAGTGATAAGGCCAGAATGATCCGTGCCAGCGCGTTTGCGGCGGCGAGTTGCTTGGCCGGTGCTGATAATCCAGGAATAGGAGGCCTCCGGTCCTGCGGATCAGTTCACCCCAACCTTAGTAAACAATCAGCATACTGACTAGTTGTGCTAGTCAGTATGCTGGAAGACTTATTAGGTGGCCCGGAACCGGGCACCTCCCGGCATCCGGGCTACAATGGCGAACAATCAGAGGCCAACAGATCGCGCAGAAATGACGAAGCGACTTCGTGTTCTGTCTCCGGGAAATTCACACGGTACGGCAAGCCAGCTTCGGAGTTGATGGCCTTACCCAAGTGAAACTGCCCAGCTTCCCTGCCTTTGATTGTCAAAAGACCAACACAAAGTGCAGTTAACAACCAGGGCGGTCCTTGTCGTGGACGCCGAATCCGTGACGCTCTGGTCCCGGCAGGGCAAAGAGCTCACGAGGGTGTTTCCTGATCTTGCCGCTGCCGCTGCAGCGCAGATCCCGCCAGGGTGCGTTATCGACGGTGAAGCCGTCATTTGGAACGGGGACCGTCTGGACTTCGACGCGTTGCAGCGCCGGATGGTCACGTCCCGGGCGGCGATGCTGGCTCTGGTTCACGAATTGCCGGCCTCTTTCGCGGCCTTCGACGTCCTGGCCGTCGCCGGGCAAGACATCAGGAGCGTGCCGTTCACCGGACGCCGGTCCTTGCTCGAGGAGCTTGCCCGCGAATGGACCGCCCCGCTGAACCTCTCCCCCACCACAACAGACCGGGAACTGGCACAGACCTGGCTGCGGGATTTACCAGCCACCGGCGTGGAAGGAATCGTGGTCAAGGGCGGAGCCCAGACCTACGAGCCCGGGGCCAGGGCGTGGTTGAAGGTCAAGCATAGGGACGTCTTGGACGTGGTGTGCGCGGCCGTCATTGGCCCGCTGAGCCAGCCGCAGGCGATCATCGCCGGGCTACCTCTTGATGGACAGCTGCGCATCGTCGGCCGCTCCACGGTGCTCTCAACGAAGATCGCTCGGGAGCTGGCGCGCCAGCTCCGCCCGGCGCAGCCCGGGCACCCGTGGCCGAAGGAAATCAGTGAATCCTCACTGAACAGATTCAGCAAGGATAAAGGCCTGGTTCACCTGACACTGATAGAACCGATCGTGGTTGAGGTAGCAGCCGACGTCGCGTGGTCCGGCAAATCGTTCCGACATCCACTTTCCATGCTTCGGGCGAGGCCCGAACTGGACCCTTCCGACGTCGAACTCACATCCGCTTATTCTTTAACTGCTGGTCGCACGCGAACGAAGAAGTGACTTTGAGTGGCAACGCTGAGCGGAAGTGGCTTGGCCGCTGACATCGTTAGTGCCGGCAAAGATGCTTTCCCTGCGGTGGCCAGTGCCTTCCGAGGCTGTGATTTTGCAGTTGGCTCCTTGTTCTCCTCGGGGCTTGCAGGAGTCGATCCGCGGAGCAGAGAGGCGATAGTAAGGCCAGCGATGATCAAGACAAAGGTGCTGGCCAGGGCCAGAATCGCCCACGCGTAGATTTCGCGGCCCGGAATGGCGGATGTGGTCAACCACCGGACTGCGTAGTTGCTGGTTGTCGCCACGGGGAACGTGAACACCCAGAACAGGGACGAAAAGGTCAGCTTGCGGTAGACCCCGATCAGAAGAACCTGCATGAGAATCATCATGACCAGCACCCCGGAGAGGCCCAACTGGAACGGACCGGCGCTGCCGGGATGTGCAATATGCCATGCAACGCTGGCCGTCGCCGGTGCGGCTAGGTAAGCCGACAACGCCGGAACGGCGGATGGCGGCAGAGGCCCGCCTGTCATCAGCCTGATCGTCACGACCGTTCCCAGGACAAGCCAGAAGAATGCGCCCACTCCAAAGGCAGCCAGAGCTACCTCAGGAGCGTGAACAGTTGTAAATCCGATGCTTGCGACGAAGGGGCCGGCCACCACTGGGAGGAAGTACCCGGGATGGATGGAATCCATGTTCACACCACCTGTAACCCAGTGGGCGAGCAGCTGCGTAGCGACGACGGCTAGAGCGGCGACAAGGGCGAAGAGAACCCATACGCCCACGGCTGGCAGATAGCCACTGTAGTGGGCCACAAGAAGGATCCCTACCAGCGGAATCAACGATGCAAACGGGCCACCTCCCGGATGCTTGAGGTCAGCCTGAAAGGCGCCCTTCCGGTTCAGTCCGCGCTTGAGGTAAGTGGCTGTCAGCACAACCCATAGGGCGCTGCTGACCCCGAAGAGAATCTCTTCCGGCCATACAGGGACCCCCAGCCCTGTCCTTGCCGCGGACCAAACACCTCCCAGCCCCGCCAAGCCGAGCGGGATTCCAAACAAGCCCAACGGCACCATTCCCCTCACTGTCTTCGAGGAGAGGAAACGGGTTGATGCTACGTCCGGTGCCGGCTGTGTCGTGCTCACTGCAGTCTCCTTCAATCCCGGCAAGCGGCGTCATTGCGTCTCCCACCGTCAGCGCATAAGCTTTCTTAAAGAAAGTAAAGAAGCTTTCTTGAAGAAAGTCAAGGGCCTTTGGTGGGCGGCCGGTTCTTCATCCGGTGGACCGGGCCGCCGCGCTGAGAATAGAAGGAGTTGGATGAGACACATATTCGCGGTCAGCCTGGCCGGCCTCGCACTGGCCAGTGGATGCGCCTTGGGGAGCAATGCTCCCGGGAGGGCTGCAGCCGCCGTCAAGGATGGTGCACGGAGGGAGACGCTTCCCCACGCTGCTTCAGAGGGGTTCACTGAGTACCTCTATGGGCCGGCCAGCGACCCCCCCGGCGGCGGCCCCTCAGTAACGGGCATGGTTGGAGCTTTTTCCGACGATGACCGGTTCCGCTGATAAGTTCGGCGGCGGCCGACGGGGGTAGACCGCGTCGGCCGCCTTCGACGTCAGCGGGTGAGCGTCTGGGCTGCTACATCGCCGCTGAATAGCCCTTTAGGGTCAACGCGCCGTCGAACCTCCCCCACTTTCGCGGCAACCCCGGCATCGAAGGATTTTTGCGGAGCATCGAATTGCTCCACAAAGGTGGGGACGGTCAGTCCTGTGTCCCATGGACCCATAGCCTTGCGCAAGGCGGATAACTGGTCCAGGACGGACGGGCCGGTGACCGGTCCGGCCAGGACTCCTACGCTAAGCGCGGCATACGACCCCGGCAGTGAGTTGACCACGCCGCCCCTGGGGTCGGGGACGGAAAAGGCTCCGCCGAGTTGGCGGAGTTCAACGGTGACCAGCGAGGACCCGGCGGTGGTTCCTGCAATGGACAGCAGCGCCTCCCGCCCCTCGGCGCCAAGGCGGGTGAGCATCTGGTGATCCGCATGGAATGGAAGCGGCTCCGGCGGATCCATGTGCGTTTCGGCAACGTCAGTGGGCACGCCGGCGTGCCACGTATCGAAGAGAGGTTGGGTACGCCGACGCAGCGGTTCGAGCAACTCGGCAGCTATCTCCGCCCCGGTCCGTCCCGCTTCATCAAGCACGGCGCCGTCAATACACACGACAGGTCCTGCGGTGAGCTGGGGTGGAATCCCCGGGACAGGTGGGAAACTCATCACCCGAAAAGCCGTTGAGGCCACCCATGGGGCCTTTTCCGCCCATTTTTCCCACGCCTCAAGCACGTAGGCCGCCTCGGACGCTGGCCAGAACGTAGCACCAGTGAACACTGCATCGGCTTCAATAAGGTCGATGGTCGCTGACACCACGACGCCAAATCCACCGCCGCCGCCCCGCAGCGCGTCGAAGAGTGCGCGGTCGTGACGGTGGTCCACCGTTACGACAGAGCCGTCGGCGGTGACCAGGGTAATGGAGGTAACCGAGTTCGAGGCAACACCGTAACGGCGGCCGTAAAGGCTCAGGCCTCCACCCAGGAGATATCCGATGGCACCGACCGAAGGTGATGATCCATGCAGGGGTGCCAGCCCGTGCGGGCTCGCGGCGGCAATGACTTCTCCCCAGGTCGAGCCGGCAGGGATGACCGCCGACTTCGCAGCCGGGTCAACGGATACCTCGCCCGCCATTCGCACCCGGATGAGCATGTCCTCATCGCAGAACGGAGCGGCGCCGCCGGCGGCATGGCCTGTGGCGTGCACTCTGACTTGGAGGTCCCGGGCCGAGGCCGCTGCAAGAATGGCCTGCACCTCGGGAATTGTCTTCACAGTTGCGGCGAAACCCGGAGAAATACTCGGGGCCAGGTTAAAACTGGTGGTGGCTTCGACATAGGCGTCCCCGCCAACGGCGGCCCACGCCAGGTCATCGTCGTTAAAAGTGGTTCGGTTCATGAGTCATGTCCTGTCGTATGGGTAAGTGGTTCACGCCTGGTGATGGCGAGGCTGCGGCGGCCCCGTGGGTCCGGAAGCGGCGGTTCGCTGGATAGCGGTGTAGCAGGAGTCGCCTTGCGGCTGGCATCAACCCTCGATTGCAGGGCTGACCACCTGCCCGTAAGAAGCAGAGACGCAATCGCGGGCCGCGAGGGAGCGTGACAGAGGGACTTGGTGTCGTCCGCACGTTCTTGCGGCACCCGTCATCCACTCATATACTTTCTTTAAGAAAGTAAACAGACTTGCTTGAAGAAAGTCAATTACGATTCAAGCAGGGCTTCAAGGGAGGAACTCATGCCATTACGTACAAGCTGGTCAGAAGATACATGCCCCATCGCACGAGCCGCAGATGTTCTTGGCGACCCATGGGCGGTGCTGGTGCTCCGGGAAATCTTCATGGGAAACAATCGGTTCGACGGCATCAAGAAGCAACTGGGCGTCGCCGACAAGGTCTTGAGCGATCGCATACGCCGCCTCAGCACCGCCGGCGTGCTCACAGCCGAGCCATACGGGGGCGGGGCAAGCCCCCGGAAGGAGTACCTGCTGACGGCAGCAGGTGTTGACGCATTACCTGTCCTGCATGCCCTGGCCGCCTGGGCGAAGAGCCATACCAAGGCACCCAGCGCGAATACGCTGCGGATCATCTGCACCGCCTGCGGCACGGAATCGCTCTCCGGTATCACCTGCCAGTCATGCGGGCGGGAAATGACAGCATCCGCAACTGCATGGAACCACCCCAAATCCCCCGACACCCTCATTGACCTCGGAAACGCAGCGAGGCCCGGCAGCCGGTAAGCACACCGGCGATCTGCAGCCGTGCGTTCGGCGATCTGCAGATGCCCCCGGAGGGGTCCTGAGCCGCCCAACCCAAGCTGTCGCGGATCACGTCCGATTGAATATCAATTCACCTATTGCCATTACTAGACGACCGGTCTATTCTATAGATATCACCCCGACCGAAGGATCAAAGATGAGCACGGGCACCAAGGATCGAATCGCCAGCACGGCACTTGATCTCTTTCACGCGAATGGATATTCGGCGACCGGGGTATCGGACATCACCCGGGCGGCCGGAGTCCCCAAGGGCTCCTTCTATCACTTCTTTGAAAGCAAGGAAGCTCTCGCCGCCGAAACGGTGAAGCTCTACGAAGCAACAATCAACTATGACCTGCTCGACAAGGGTTCGCCGTCCCCGCTGTCGCGGATCAAGGAACACCTGACCTTCATTACCACGATGGCCGAGCTGGATGACTTCCAGCGGGGCTGCCTGCTGGGTAACTTCTCAACCGAGATGCCCTCCCAAAGCGCAACCGTCACCGCGGCGGTCGAACGCTCACTCGAACTGTGGACCGGCAAGCTTGCGAAGGCAATTGCCCAGGCGCAAACTGAAAGGGAGATCTCCAACCACAGCGACCCGCGACGGCTCGCCGGCTTCATCATTGCTGGTTTCGAAGGCGCCGTCGCCCGTTCCAAGCTGACACGTTCACGGACGCCTCTCGACGGATTTTTGGAAACCGTCTGCTCCGACGTCTTGGCCTAAGCGCCGGCCCCTCCAGGCGTCGCCCCTTCTATCACCCAAGGTAGACGACCGGTCTACTACTTCTTTTGAAAGGCTGTTTCATGTCGCAATACACTGCCCCGAACCTCTTTATTGCAGGTGCCAACGGCACCACGTACGCCTACCGCCGGTTTGGCCAAGCAGGCACCACGCCCATCGTCTTCTTCCAGCACTTCCGCGGGAATCTCGATAACTGGGATCCAGCGCTCGTTGACGCGATCGCCGCCGAACGGGAGGTCATCCTGTTCGATGCCAGTGGAATAGCCCTCTCAACCGGAACGACCCCGGCAACCTTCAAGGACTTCGGCCACGATGCGCTGACCTTCATCGACGCTCTCGGCCTGGACCAAGCAGACCTCTTTGGCTTCTCCATCGGCGGGTATGTAGCACAGGAAGTCGCCCTGCAGCGCCCGGACCTGGTCCGCCGAATCATTCTGGCCGGTACCGGTCCTGAAGGCGGGGAAAACATGCACGGCTGGGCAGATGAACCCCACGCCCACGCAATGAAGGACGTCCAGGATGCCGAAGACATCCACTTCCTCTTCTTCAACCCCTCCCCTGAAAGCAGGAAGAAGGGCGAAGAGTTCGTCGGCCGCATCTTCACCCGGGCAGAAGACAGGGACGCCGATGTCTCCCTGGCAGCCCGGGACATCCAATCCGCCGCCATCATCGAATGGGGCATCCCGAATCCGGCCAGGCTGGACCGATTGACCTCGATCCAGGCACCCACCCTGGTAGCAAACGGGGACAACGACATCATGGTGCCCACCGCCAACTCCTACCTGTTGGCCGCTGCAATCCCGCATTCCGAACTCACCATCTATGCGAACGCCAACCACGGATTCCTCTTCCAGTACCCCCAAGAGTTCGCTGCTGAGGTTCTCGCCTTCCTGCAGAAGAACTAGCACCAACCCATCCCAACAGAAGGACAAAAGCAGTGCAGACGAAAATCACACTCATCATCGACAACCCGGAAGCACCAGAAGCATTCGAACACCACGTGCCGGCGCTGTTGGCCCTGGCAAAAGACCTCCCCGGCTTGGTCCGGACCGAGTCGGCAAAGGTCTGGCCCAAGGAGGACACCACCCCAACACCGGCCTACCGGACCCTGGACCTTTACTTCCCCGACTACGCGGCAGCTTCCCACGCCGTTACCACCGCCCAAGCAGGCGCGTTCTTCCAAAAGCTCACCGAAACTGGCGGCACATTCACCGGCCTCTTCTCTGAGCTCGACCACAACTAATTCACCCTGCCGCTTTCAATCCCCCAACAAACTCGAAAGAAGAAGATCATGAACGACCTCATCGAATTCATCCACGCCAAGCGAAATACCGCACCATCCTGGGACGGCGTCCGCAGCGTCTCGGCCAAGGTCCGAGTCCACGGCGTTTTCTGGCCTTTCAAGGGCCAGCCGGACCTGCTCGGAGACGTGACAGTCAAAGCCGACCTCACCCGGCAGCGCATCAGCATCACCCCCTTCGGGCCCGGCCGTACCCTGCATTTCGACGCTGCCCAAGACCTTGTGACCATCACCGACGAAACGGGCGAAGTGGTGGACAGCCTTTCGGCACCCCGCCGCAGCATGGCCGGTTACCTCGGAGACACACAGTGGTCACCGACCCAAATGGGCTACTTCATTTCCTACGCAACATGGACGTACCTGGCCGAACCGCAGCTCTTCACCCTCCCCGGAGTGAAGACACGCGAAATCGATCCCTGGTCCGAAGACGGAGAGACATGGCGCCGGCTCGAAGTGACCTTCCCGGATTCCATCCACAGCCACAGCAAGGTCCAGACCTACTACTTCGACTCTGAGACGGGCGAACAGCGGCGGATGGACTACGACGTCGAAGTCAACGGCTGGGCCGAAGTCGCCCATTACACCTCCGAACACAAAGACTTCCGAGGACTGACCGCCCCCACCCGCCGCCGTGTCCTCCTGCGCGATAAGGACAACAACGGCCTGCACAACTTCGCCGCAATCCTCCTGGATCTCCAGGATCTCCGACCCGCCAACTAGCCCCAGCCCGACCATCCAACCCACGCACAAGGAGCATCACAATGTCTGTCCCCACCACGGAAATCCTGAAGAACGCCCTCGACCAAGCCGCGACCGATCACGGCGTCTACGAGGCCACCGTCCTGGGCGGTGTCCACGACGTCGAGTGGCCCACCTGGTACGCCGACCACATGAGCCAAGCACTGGCCAATGACGGCTACAACCTGGCCCTGGCGGCAGAAGAGAAGCCCAAGGAAACCAGCACCCTGGAACTGAAACTAGAAGTCCTCGTACTTCCCGTCACCGACGTCGACCGGGCCAAGGACTTCTACGAGAAAGCTGGCTTCCGCTTGGACGCGGACTTCAACATCAGCGAGAACTTCAGAATCATCCAGCTCACCCCGCCCGGTTCGGAAATGTCCATCATCTTCGGCAAGGGCGTCACGGAATCTGCACCCGGCTCGGTCCAGAACCTCCACCTCATCGTCAAGGACATCGTCGCCGCACAGGCAGAACTACACCGTCGCGGGATCGACATCAGCGAAGTCTGGCATGACGCCGACGGGCTCTTCCACCAACCCGGCGGACGGAACCGCGTCAGTGGCCCATCCCCGGACAGGTCAGACTACGGCTCCTTTGCATCCTTCAGCGACCCGGACGGCAACGGCTGGTTCCTTCAGGAAGTCCTCACCAGGGCGCCCGGACGATGAGCGACCACGGGTCCGCAGAATATGACCTGATCATCCTTGGCGGCGGCGCAGTCGGAGAAAACATCGCCGACCGCGCCGTCCAAGGCGGCCTCACAGCCGTCATCGTGGAGAACGAACTCGTCGGCGGAGAATGCTCCTACTGGGCGTGCATGCCCTCCAAAGTCCTGCTGCGCTCCACCCAAGCTCTTCGCGCAGCCCGCCAACTCCCGGGTGCCGCCGAGGCTGTCACAGGGCAGCTCAACATTGAAGCAGTTCTGGCACGACGGGACTACTACACCAGCAACTGGTCAGACGCCGGACAGGTCCAATGGCTCGACAGCGCCGGGATTGGCCTGATCCGGGGCCACGGCCGTATCACCGGAACCAAGCGGGTCACTGTCACCGCCGCTGACGGGTCAACCAGGGAAATCACCGCCCGGCATGCCGTGGCAGTGGCGACCGGGTCAGGTGCCCTTGTCCCCGACATCGAAGGGCTGGCAGATGCGCAACCTTGGACAAGCCGGGAAGCCACCAGCATCAAGACAGTGCCTGAAAGCCTCGCTATCATCGGCGGAGGCGTCGTCGCCACCGAGATGGCGGCAGCGTTTGCCGGATTCGGGACGGAAGTGACCTTGATTTCCCGCAGCGGTCTCCTGACCACCATGGAACCGTTCGCCGGTGAGCAAGTCGGCGCCGCACTCCGAGATCAAGGCGTCAACCTGCTCCTGGACACCAAAACGACCAGCGTCCACCGCAACGGGAACGCCGTCACGGTCGAAACCAGCGACGGTCAAACCATCACGGCACAGGAAGTGCTCGTCGCAACCGGCCGCACACCCAACACCGGCGACGCCGGGCTTGGCAGTGTAGGGCTCACCCCAGGCGAGTGGATCGAGACGGACGACACCTTGCGGGTTCCCGGCCATAACTGGCTCTACGCCGCAGGCGATGTAACGAACCGGGCACTGCTCACCCACCAGGGCAAGTACCAGGCCCGGGCTGTAGGCGACGTCATCGTCGCCAGGGCAACAGGGGCAGCAGTGGATGCCGCCCCGTGGGGCCGACATGTTGCAACAGCCGACCACGCAGCAGTACCACAGGTCACCTTCACAGATCCCGAAATTGCCTCTGTTGGACTGACCGCCCATGCTGCCGCAAAGGCCGGTTACGACATCCGCGTTGTCGACTACGAAATAGGAAACGTGGCCGGCGCCGGCCTACACGCCGAAGGCTACAAGGGCACCGCCCGAATGGTGGTCGATGAAGCACGGAAAGTCGTCCTGGGCGTCACCTTCGTAGGTCCCGACGTCAGTGAACTGCTACACGCAGCAACCATCGCAATCGTCGCCGAGATCCCCTTGGACAGACTCTGGCACGCTGTCCCCGCGTACCCGACCGTGAGCGAAATATGGCTCCGCCTCCTGGAGACCTACGGGCGAGAAACCCGCTAGCACCCCGGACTCCCCACGGCTCCCCAGCCGGTCGAGGGCAGGACATCTAACCGCTCCACAGGAGTGAATAGTCCTTCCTCGACCGGCGCGGAGCCACCAAAAGCTCAAACCGCGCCAGCGATAGCTGTGCTCCACCGCCCTCTGGATGAACAAGAGAGAAGACCCAATGGCAATCCGCCATTCAGACACAACCACCAAACACCCGCTTCGAATCAGACACTTCTGGACCCCCGGGTGTGCATCGGCTCCCTTGACGCCTGGATCAGGCAGGAGCAACTAATGGCACTCACCGACCACGAGCAGAAGATGCTCAATCAACTCGAGCAGCAATTCAAGCAGGACGACCCCGAGTTCGCCAAAGTAATGGAACCAGAGCCAGTCGCCCCCACATCTGTCCTCACTATCGTCGGCGGCGTCCTCATCACGATTGCAGGCTTCGTAATCCTCTTCCTGGGCGTCGGCCTGCAAAACCCCGCAGCCAATATCCTCGTCGGCCTCTCCGGTTTTGCCGCCATGGTGGCAGGACTCTACGTCGCCACGAGAAAACTGAACCTCCGGAGGACATCTCAGCCGAAGACGGCCGAAACAAAGCATGAGACCACGCGCGCGCCGAAACAAGCACCCAAAGACGGCTACAGCAGCGCTGCTTGGTGGGCGATTATGTTCCCGTGGGTCTAAGAAGACCAGCGAGATCTTGCTAATCAGTGTCAGCAAGGGCAGTGATTCACCATAACAATGATTGGGTCACTGCTATGAACGCCGAAGCATCACATCTGCACTGACTGCCCTCCGGCGGAGCAAGAATACCTACTCCTTTGCACAATGGACTCCGCCAGTTGCGAGCCCGCAGCTGGACCCCGCAGACGTCGGACTCCCACCGCATGTCCGAACCTGGTACCCCTCCGCTTTGCGCTGGACGGGTTGTGCCCACTGGGGTCAGGTGGAGCCCTCCGCATAGCTCAAAGCTGTCCCCTATTGGCGTGCAAGCCGTCCGCGCCGCCCCGACGGCTAAATTGTCCGGCCGCTGCAGTACAGTGGATTCGAAGACATATTCGAATAAAGGGCGTGTTGTGGGCGTGATCGTTGGCCCCCGGGTGATAGATGCGGGACTCTCTCTGGAGACGGCGTTGCTGGCACCGGTTGCGGTGGCCGCCGGCTATCCCTCGCCCGCCCAGGACTACTTTGACGGCCGGATCGACCTCAACGAGCACCTGGTCAAAGACGTCACCAGCACCTTCATCGTCCGGGTCACCGGGCAGTCCATGGAGCGGGCCGGGATCAGCGACGGTGACGAGCTGGTGGTGAACCGGGCAATGGAACCCAAAGACGGTTCCGTGGTGGTGGCGGTCCTGGACGGAGAACTGACGATCAAACGGCTGCGGATTACGCCCTCGGGCGTGGTCCTGCAGGCGGACAACCCATGCTTCCCCGATATCGAGGTTCCGACCTTGTCGGAACTGACGATTTGGGGTGTGGCCACGAGGTGCCTGCACCATGTGTAACGCGCGCTTTTCCGTTAAACGGGAACTCGGCAGCCGCAATGTCTAAGCCCGCGGTGATGCGCCGGATGCAGGAGATCGCGCACGTGGACGTGAACTGCTTTTACGCCTCCGCCGAGCGAGCATTCAACCCTTCCTTGGAGGGCAAGCCGGTCATCGTGCTCTCCAACAATGACGGCTGCGCGGTCACCCGCTCACCCGAAGCCAAACGCCTCGGGATCGGGCTGGGCGATCCGTGGTTCAAGCTCCGGCCCCGGGCCAAGGAATGGGGTCTCGTGGCCCTGTCGAGCAACTACGAGCTGTACGGGGACATATCCGCCAGGGTAATGGAGCTGCTGGGCCGCTATTCGGCCTGGCTGGAGGTCTACTCCATCGATGAGGCATTCCTTGGCGTCAAAGGTGAACCGGACGAACTGCTGGCCTTGGGCCGAACGATGAAGGCCGCGTGCCGGCGGCACGTCGGCGTGCCAGTCTGCGTCGGGATCGCACCCACGAAGACCCTTGCCAAACTTTGCAACAAATGGGCAAAAAACAACCCGACCTTCAACGGTGTCTGCCGGTGGGAGTCAGTGCCGGCCGAGCAGCGCGAAGCGCTGATGGCCAAGCTGTCCGTAATCGAAATCTGGGGCGTGGCCACCAGGCTCACCAAACGCCTGAACGCGATGGGGATCTTCACTATCGCTGACCTGACCCGCGCGAACCCGGTCGCTATCCGGGACAAGTTCTCCATCGTCATGATGCGCACCGTCTTGGAACTACAAGGCACCCCGTGTATCCCGATGGAAGAGGAACGGATCGGCCGAGACCAGCTGATCTTCTCCCGGTCCTTCTCCACACCCATCACCACAACCGCGGGGTTGCGGCAGGTAATGAGCGTGTACGCGCAAATGGCCTCCGCACGCCTGGCCAAACACGACCTGCAAGCCAAAGTGCTGACCGCGTTCGCCGCGACGTCGCACTTCAACCCCAACGAAAAATCCTTCCCCTCGGTGTGCCTGGCGCTGCCGATGCCGACCGCTGACCCGGTGTTGCTGACCCGGGCAGCCCACGCACTGCTCCCCCAGGTCCATGAGGGTGTGAAGTACGTCCGGGCCGGGATCATGGTCACCGACCTTCGCCCGTCCGGGAACCAGAACCCCTTGGAACTGTTCGAGAACCCGCACGAAGAACGCGGCATCGGAATCCTGCTCGAAGACGTGGCCAAACGGTACGGCCGCGGATCCATCGGGCTGGGCCATGCCGGGATCAAGGGCGGCCCGGACTGGTCAATGAAACGCGACATGCTCTCCCCCAGGTACATCACCCACTGGGACGAACTCCCCCTCGTCAAGGCCGCCTGACCGGCGCCAAGGTAAGAAAGGAAACGCAATGACACTTGCACCCGAATCCCCCACCACCGGCCATGCCGTCGATATCCGGTTCAGCCCCGACGGCACACCGTTGGCGATCCGTCACGACGGAAGGATCTGGATGGTCGATCCCGACGTCCACACCGCTCACTGGTTCACCAGAAACGCATGGTGGGAAACCAGGGCACGGGCCGCCATCGGCACCGGCGATCTGGTCAGTGTCGAACACTGGCAAGTCCAAGCCAAACTACCCTCTGCCAACGCCGAACTGCGCACGTTCACGCTGCGGCGGGAACCAATGGCCACCGTGTGGCAGCTCGAATCCATCAACTAATGCCGGTCGACCTGTACCGCTCCCCGGTCCCTGAGCAGTTGTGGGAGCGGATCCGCAACGAGTTCCACCTGCCCAGCCTGGAACAAGTCCGCGAACGACTCTCAGCCGTGCACGAGGATCCCGAACCAGTCATGCAACAGCTCGTCCGGATCTTCCTGGACGGGGGGACATATTGCCCTGGTTACCAGTTCCGGCCTGATCAGACTTTGGAGCCGGTCGTGGTGGCGCTCTTCGAGCGGGCCATGGAGCTGCGGATCCCCCATAACTGTGAGTCTTGACGGTGGCTGGTCTGGGACTGGCTGGCAGGATGGATGCAGGCCGTCCGCCCTGTGGAGATGACTCACCCCACAACTGACCCGCACGGTGTCTTCAAGTAGATTTGTCTCTCCATTGGGGTGGTCCGGCCGGCACCTGTCCTGCCCACCTCGGTAGCTTGATCAGAAGATTGTCCACCCCTTTTGCGGGGCGTGACCCATCACAGTGCTGTTCCTTGGTGACCTCAACCCGGACTGGTACCGGCCGCCCACGGCCATGACCACGTGAAGAGGAAAGGTACCAATGACCGTAATGTCTATCGTCGCGCATACCCATCCATTTGTCGTCGGTGTCGACACACACGCCCGTAACCACGTATACGCGATCCTCGCCGCAAATACCGGCGCCCTGCTCGAATCCCGGGATTTCCCAGCTACCGGGGCCGGGATCAACCGGGCGATCGACTGGGTCGCCCGCCGCACCGGCGGTAATGCCGATACTCTCTGGGTGATCGAAGGTGCCGCGTCCTACGGGGCGATCCTTGCCGGCACCGTGGCCACCCACGGCTTTCCTGTGGCCGAGGCACCGCGCATGGATGCCAGGAAGCGCCGTGGGGTGGGCAAGACCGATGCCTTGGACGCCCACCAGATCGCCAGTTCCACCCTGCCACTGCCGGTGGACAAGCTTCGCCGTCCCCGCCTTCACGACGGGGTTCGCCAGGGCGTGAGGATTCTGGTGACAGCGCGGGGATCCATGAGCAAGGACCGCACCCGGTCGATCAATGCACTCAACGCCCTGGTGCGCGGCAATGACCTGGGCATCGACGCCCGCAAGAAGCTCACCGGCGCCCAGATCACCGAGGTCTCAAAGTGGCGGTCCCGGGAGGAAGAACTCTCGCTGTCCATCGCCCGCGCCGAGGCCGTTCGGCTGGCTAGACACATCCTGGCCCTCGATGAGCAGCTCACCGTAAACGAGAACCAACTCGATGAGCTGGTCAAGGCCAGCGAGGCCGCACCCTTGCTCGAGGAGACAGGGTTCGCAGCGATCAGCGCCGCGAAGTGCCTCACCGCGTGGTCGCACGAAGGAAGAGTCCGCAATGAGGCAGCATTCGCATCCCTGGCCGGGGTGAATCCCATACCCGCATCATCCGGGAACACGGTCAGACACCGACTGAACCGGGGCGGAGACAGATCACTGAACAGTGCCCTGCACATGGTCTCGGTCACCAAAATGACCCATGACGCCAAAACTCGTGACTACGCCGAAAAACGACGCGCCCAAGGGCGAACCAACAAGGAAATACGCCGCTGCGTCAAGCGCTACCTCGCACGCCATATCTACCGCACGCTCAAAGCCTCAGCCACAGCAAGAGCAACAGCAATGATGGTCCCCTCCCCCGCCCTGCAGGGACACGACCCGTGGACCTAAGGACACGGAATGCATAGCCCCAAGCCGTCCGGAGCCGCCCTCGGGCTACTGGCACTTGACGATCAATAGGGCAGCGCTCCCGACGGTAAGACAAGTCATGTCGACGCCTGGGCGTATGAGGAAGCCAAAGCTGCGGCCGAAGCTCGGATCCAAGAAGGCTCCAAAGCCATCGCAATCCGCAGAGCCTAACCACAAGTGACGGTTAGGCTTCAAAAAGTATCTCCAAGGCTTTTCGGGCCAGTTCATCGTTCTTATCCAGATGGCACTCGCGAGCCAGCCGTGAAGCCCTCGCTGCGATGTCTACGGCTTCGACCGCTCTGGATTTGTCCGATGAAGAGCATGCAATAATTCTTCGACCTTCAAAAAGGCTCGGATCGTTCATGTCGGCAAGCCCGGAGCCGTGGAGTTCATCGAAGAACCCTGCCAAGTCCCACAACACCAAATAGGGTTTGTGCTCACGCAAGTACTTGGCCGCTCTCATCTCTAGATAGAGAGATGAAATGGGAACTCTGCGTTGATATTTCCATTCCTTAAGAAGACGGATGAATTTTTTGGCCTCCGGAACCTGGTCCCGGGTCTGGTTGACGTACTCGTTGTGCTTAAGTGGATTGCTTCTGATCCATCCGTTTCCCTGCGGATCCGGGATCAGATAGTCGCCATCCCAACTAATGTGCGCTGGTGTTAACTCGACATCTGGTGCCTCAGCAAAAGAAATGGCAACAGCCGGCCTCGTGACACGCACCCACGTGCCGGGGAACCGCACGGCTAGTGACTTTCGTAGGGTTTCAAGGTCCGTTGCGCTAGCGTTAGGGCGGCTCCCGGGCATTGAGGCGAAGTAGTCAACATCGCTCCAGGGGGCCGCTGCGGTCCCATGAGACCACGACCCAGTTTCAAATACTCGTAGGATCCCGAGGTCCTCACTAAGCCACGCGTCGATACTGGCTCGGTTCAAGCTGGCCTTGCGCCGGCTCTCCGCCGACGGAGTGGCAGTTGCAATAACAAACTCAAGATAGGCGGCCGCTGTCGTCATTCCACGTCCACAGCGTAGGTTTGGCCGCCTTGTTCTCTGTTTTTCTGACCTCTAACGTATGCGAACCTGGGAATGGCATCGGCCGATTTGTTGATCGCGTCGGTCCTGGAAGCCAGCTTTTCGAGCATCTCCCTAGCGTTTGTAGGTACGGCAGGAATGTCGAGCAACGCCAGTCTTCGTGCCGCGGATTGGACGGCAAGGTACTCGTTGGCGCTCGTTTGCGCCTTCTCTGCCTTTTTATCTGGCCGCAGCGTTGCATGCGTTGCGGCGGTAACGGCCGCCGCGAGGGCCAGAATGCCTGAGAGCGTCTGCAGGCCATCTGAAGCGAACGTCAGGACTCCAGCTACTCCGCTAGATGCCGTTGTAAATCCACCCAGCATCCAGTTGGAAGCACGCCACGCTTTAGCGGCTTCGAATTGCCCTTGAGCAGACGACTCGGCACTCTCTTGAAGCCGCCTCGCCTCATCCACGTAGGCCTGATGCGGGACGAGTGGTGTGGACGAATTCATTCCCCAATCCTAGGTGCGCCTATTTCACTTGGTTGACTCACGCACCGCAGCATGTCACCGCATCATGGTTTTGAGTCCAGACGAGATGATTCGCCAACACCGGACCATGCGGCCCCGTTGCCCCCGAGCGTCCCAACGGCACTCTGCACCCCGGTTGGTTGGAGTCCTCGCCGCCGTAAGAGGGACAGTGGCGCTAAGCTTCTGGCTGATGCCCAACTCTTACGGCCCGGCGCGGATGCAGGTCGTGGGGTGGGTGCTTATTCGTTTTGTAGAGGATGTGGGACGTGCCCGGCAATGACGCTGATGCCACCGATGCTGATCTGTGGCTTCAAAGGCTTCACCCGATTCCCGGTGTTGCGATTCCGGAGCCTGCTAGTCGGCCGACGACGGTAGCGGACGCTGTTGAGAGGCTCGGCAAGGGCCCGGTCGAGTGGGCCTGCCAGGTCGGGTACGCGATGACGGAGAGGATCATTGCGGAGATCCCTGACTTTGGTGGCGGCCCGGAGCAGTTTGAATCGCTGCGGATGGGCCCGGAGTCCTCAGTTATCCGTTCGTTGATCTGGATTAGCAGCAAGGGTGAGGGCCTGCCTGCCATCACGGAGGAAGCTCTGCGCGGCGACGTTGATTTTGTCCGTCGGGGCATTTCTCTGGACAAGGTTTTGCGGGGTGTGCGTCTGGGGCACGCGCAAATGACCAAAGCATTCCTGGATTCATGCCGGGAGCTGGTACCTGAGGCGGAGCGGGTCGAGCAGATGCAGATCATTTCCGAGAACTTGTTCCGCTACATCGATGACTTTTCCGGTGAAATGGCAGCGACGTACCTCTCGGAGCGGGAGCGTTGGACCGTGAGCGCGGCGGCGGCCAAAGCGGAAATCATCCGTCATGTGTTGGATGGCAGCCGTGCCGATAGAGCAGAGGCGAGCCGTCAACTCGGGTATGACCTCTCCCGTCAGCACGTCGCACTGACGTTGTGGTTTGATCCGGTGAGGAACAGCGCCGACACCCCCGAACTTGAAGCCGCTGCCATGGATGCCCTCGCCCGGATGGGTGCGACCAAGACGCTGGTCATGCCGGTTGGCGGTGGAAGGGTGTGGGCTTGGGGCAGCCGCGCCAGTTTCCCGTCCCGGCCCACCGCAGGTGACTACAGGCCGGCGAAGGCGGACGTGCGAATGGCCGTCGGGACACCCGGGGAAGACATTGCCGGTTTCCGGCGGTCCCATCGCGAGGCGAAAGCGGCCGAGCAGACGTTCAGGATGATCAGCCGGCCGGCGGGTTGGGATGCCTACTATGCTGACCTTGCAATCGCGTCTTTGTTGTCCGCTGACATGGACGCTGCCAAAGATTTCGTAGTGAGGGAGCTTGGGGTTCTGGCCAAGGACAACGCCAACGCCGCCGATCTACGGTCCACTGTGCTGTGCTACCTGGAGGAAGAAAGCTCCCCGCATGCCGCAGCGCAGCTTCTATTCGTTTCCCGCAATACGGTGGCGTACCGGGTAAAACGTGCCAGTGAACTGCTGGGGTATGACATCGCCGAACGGCGGTTCGAGCTCCAGACAGCCCTGGTTCTGGCTGACGTCTTCGGCTCCCAGGTCCTTGTGGCTGAAGGCCAGTAACAGAACCCTCTCCACCTGTACGACAAAAGAGGGGCAGAGCCTAAGTGCGGCTCCGCCCCTCTTTTGCAGGGATCGGTTAGATCAGTGGAGTGACTTGCTCCTTCACCCCAAGCAGTGCGCGCCCGTAGGCTTCACTGGCAATGGCCGGGTTGACCACGGCGTGGCGGGAGCCCGTTTCCAGGTCGCGCCACTTCT